>NZ_JBHIQP010000006.1:56509-121924 GCF_042196625.1 Bartonella sp. AC535YNZD
GATGATTATAGTTTAAATGTAGCCAATCTTGAACCAATGATTGTGGTAAAAGAAAGCGACAAAGATAAAGATATTGCGCAACAAGAATTAGATCTATTTGAATAATATATAAAAAGCGGAGTTTTTTATGAACAGTGTTGAAAAAAGGATTTCAGCTCGCTTATCGTTGCGTGATCCTCAACGTGAATCATTAAATATTTTGGTGAAAATTTTAGAAAATATAGAGCTTTCTAAAAATGCTGATTTAGTTTCGAAATTAGAAATAATAAAAAGTCTCTATCCTTCTGTACAAGATTTTGAACGAAGCTTTCCCTCTTTTTGTTTTGCCTTAGCAACGGGAGTTGGAAAAACGCGACTTATGGGAGCTTTTATTAGCTATCTTTATTTAACAGGTCGTAGCCGACATTTTTTTGTTTTAGCGCCAAACTTGACTATTTATGAAAAATTAAAACAGGATTTTAGTCCTCAAAGTCCGAAGTATGTTTTCAGTGGAATAAGTGAATTCATTGCAAATAGACCCATTATTATTACAGGTGAAGATTATGAAAGTGGTAAAGGTATTCGCGCTGATGAACACCACTATTACGGACAAAAACGTTTGTTTGAAAATCGGGATACGGCCTTTATCAATATTTTTAATATTTCTAAAATTAATACAACGGATAATAAAAAAGGCACACTAAAATCTAGTATTCCGCGAATTAAACGCTTACAAGAAACGATTGGTGAAAGTTATTTTGATTATCTCGTAAATCTTCCTGATTTAGTTTTGTTAATGGATGAAGCGCATCGTTATCGAGCGTCTGCTGGTGCAGCAGCAATTAATGAGTTAAAACCTGTTTTAGGAATAGAACTTACAGCGACACCGAAAACAATAGGTGCAAAACCTGTAGATTTTAAAAATGTTGTTTACAGTTATTCACTTGCAGAGGCTATGAGAGATGGTTTTGTAAAAGAGCCTGCTGTTGCTACACGTAAAGACTTTCATCCTCAAAATTATACATCTGAACAATTAGAACATATTAAATTACAAGATGCAATTCATGCCCATGAAAACGTGAAAGCAGATTTAATTGCCTATGCCAAAGATTATAACAAAAAATTTGTTAAGCCTTTTATTTTAGTTGTCGCTCAAGATACAAATCATGCACAGAAATTGCGTGATTTATTGGAATCAGATGATTTTTTTGCAGGAGCTTATAAGGGAAAAGTTATAGAGATTCATACAAAACAGTCAAATATAGAGGAAGATCAAAATATTCAAAAACTCATTGTGATTGAGAATCCTCATGAGCCAACAGAAATTGTTATTCACGTTAATAAATTAAAGGAGGGATGGGATGTTAGCAATCTTTATACTATCGTACCGTTGCGTGCATCGGCTTCAGAAATTTTAACAGAACAAACAATTGGGCGTGGATTGCGTTTGCCTTATGGGCATAGAACAGGCATAGAATCTATTGATCGTTTAACAATCATTGCGCATGATCGTTTTCAAGATATTATTGATCGTGCGAACGATCCGAATTCAATTATAAAAAAGCATATTGAGATTGGAACAGGGGGTGATATATCCTCTGAAAAATCGGATATAGTGGCAGTTCCAAGTCAAGCAGAAGCTTTATTTATAAAAACGATAGTAACACGTCATTCCGATATAAATGGAACATCTGATTTACACGGTATCATGTTACGTAATACAGATTCACCCACATTAACCTCTGAAGAACAAGAAATTGCTGCTATCGCATGGGATATTATTAAAGAGAATGATAATTTACCAAGTTCTCAAATGCTTTGTTCTGCACCGATACAAGAAAAAATGAATAATAAAATTATGAGTATTATACCGCTAGCACAAAAGTCTCTTGTGTCAAAAGTGGTTACAATTCTGACAAAACAATTACCAGAACTGATCATAGATATTCCTAATATTGTACTCATTCCTTCGCGTGAGGTTACTTATGGTTTTTCTGATTTTGATTTGGAGAATCTAGAAAGTTTAAATTTGCAACCTGTTAGTAAAGAACTTTTAATTCGAGAATTGCGTACCCATAAAAGCATTTTTCTCACTTCTAAAGATAAATATATTAAAGAACCTCATCTTGAAAATTACATCATTCGTGGTTTTATTGATAATGATTTTATCGATTATGATAGCCATACGCCATTATTACGAAAATTGGCTTGTCAGATGGTAGAGCATTTCCAATCTTATTTACCCAATGATATAGCTGTTGAGAACGTATTAATTCACTATCAGCATAAGATTAATACTTTTATTGTTGCGCAATTAAGAAAACATCAATGGGAAACACAAAAAGATTATGAGATTAAAGTTACACGAGGTTTTACAACTTTAACACCTATCCATTATGTTTTGCCGCAAGGAACATCTCCTATTGATTTTCGTAATATTCCTGCCATTAAAAGAGACATTAAGAAACTTATATTCAGCGGCTTTAGGAAATGTTGTTATCCTTTGCAAAAGTTTGACTCAGTAGAAGGGGAATTACGATTTGCTCAAATATTAGAAGACGATGCAAAAGTATTGAAATGGATGAAACCCGCTCGAGGTTTTTTCAAGATAGAATATGATAAAGGATCAGCCTATGAACCAGATTTTGTTGTAGAAACGAAGGATGCCAAATATCTTTGTGAACCTAAAAAAGCTTCTGAAATACAAAACGCTATTGTTTTAAAAAAGAAACAAGCTGCAGTTCAATGGTGTTGTCATGCAACGCATTATGCAGCTACTTACGGTGGTAAAAAATGGTATTATGTTCTTATTCCCCATGATGCTATTAAAGCAAATAGTAGTTTTGAAGGTTTGTGTGCAGAATTTACCATTTCAGAATCTATACTTGAGAGCACATAACTTTTTGCTTTAAAAAAAACATAAGTTTTTTAACTGGTCGATGCGAGAAATAATCAAATGTTTGAATATTATTTTTAATTTTGTTCCCTGTTGCACCATTAATTTAAGAATATGAGCTAATTCTTAAATCATGAAATTATTATTTTTTTCTAACTAACTTAAAGTAAAAGGAAAAATTTATAGGGAAATTATACAATATTATGCTTTTTTATGGGGATTTTCAGCCCATTTATGATTTTTGATAAAAATAGAAGCTTACTTTCTTTATATGAAACAAAACCTTGAATTTGTAGTCACAAATTCAGAAAAAATATTTTAATTTTATAGACAGCTTTTTTCAAAAAAAATAGACAGTTTGTTGTGTTCTCTTTTGAAATATCTGAATATAATGGAATATCCAGAAGATAAAAGTAGGCTACTTTACATATGACTTTGAATTTAACAAACACTGTTTTTAATTTTTTAAAGAAAAACCCGACAAAAAAATTTACAGCTCGAGAAATTGCTCAATGGATATTTGAGAATTATCCAGAAAAATGCCGCCAAAAACAAAAGCGTTCAACGGCAATAATCTCTCCCCTTCATAGTGATGCAGCTCTTATTCAGCAAATTGTTGCTGAAATAGGGTCTCTGCGCTCTCAATTACAAAAGCGTTATCCAGAAATTAAAACCACTGAAGGACGACCGCGGCAGTATTATTTTACTAAACAAACAGATAGCGCTGAAATTGATGCAGCAGAGGACAATGTAGATTATAGGCCAGAAGATGGCTCTGTTAAAGAGCATGATCTTTATCCGTTATTATCTAAATTTTTATGGACAGAGCTTGCTGTTTACAGCAAACGCATTAATGAGAAATGTTCTCGTAATAAACATGGTGCGGGCGGCAATAAATGGCTTTATCCAGATCTCGTAGGGATGCAAGATTTAAGCAGGGAATGGAATCGTGAAATCAAAGACTGTATTTTGCAATATTTTGATAAAAAGACAAAGCTTTGGTCTTTTGAAGTTAAAATTCTCATTAATCGTTCAAATTTACGGAAAGCATTTTTTCAAACAGTTAGCAATTCTTCATGGGCTAATTTGAGCTATTTAGTTGCGAGTGAAATTGAAGGTATTGATACATTAAAAGAACTTCGGATGCTTTCAAGCTTGCATGGAATTGGATTTATAAGACTCGACAAGGAAAACGCCTCTGAGAGTGAGATCATAATTCCAGCGAAAGAACGTAGTGATATTGATTGGGATACTGCTAATAGATTAGTGAAAGAAAACAAGGACTTTTTTGATTATATTAAACTCATTCGTCAATTTTATCAAACTGGTGAAATGCGTCCATTGGATTGGGATTATATGGATCCATGAGGAGTATTAAAAAAGCTCTATTGTTTAAAGGCTCTTTTTGTAGAGTGATAAAAAATTACTTTCATGGTTTTATTTGATGATTATATTTAGGTAATACATTGATTTATAATGATAATTGGTATTTTTGACTTAAATGAGAAGTCTGAATATCATAGCATTCAATCATTTTAAACTATCTTATATTGGTGTTAATCAATCAAGGTTGTTTTCGTGCATCTCACGAGAGAGGCGATAGGGAAGGGGCGTGTGGAAATTCTGTTTGGAGTGTTCTATTTTGTGCAAGAGATGTGATCCCATTAGATACTAGATTTAATGATTATAATTCATTACATATTTTGTATTGTAGAAAATAAAATTAAACTTTGTTGTTTCTGTTTAACATAACATCAAGCATTGAAAAAATTTCCTCCTCATACTGAAGTTTCTTACAGAAAATTTATTCTGCTCTTTCCTTGTTTCCGATTTCTGTTCGTTCTGATTATTATTAAGTTCTTTATTCTCTGCATTAAATATTTAAAAAGAAATATCAATTTTATAAAATATTCACATAGTTTATTTCATTTCTTGAAATGGATTTAAAAAATAAATTTCTATCATATCTTATGCTCAAGAGAGTGTGTGTAACACAATATTCTATTTATTTTTCAATAATACCGCACGCTAAACGTGCTCCACCTCCGCCAAGCGGTAATGGTTTATCTGATTGATTATCAGCCCCTAAATGAATGACTAAAGAGCGCCCTTTAATTTCAGAGATTGTTTTTAATCGTGGAGCAAGAACGCTCATTACGGCATTTCCTTGCTTATCAACATAAAGTGCCGGTAAATCACCAAGATGACCATTGACATTATAGGGTCCTAAGTGTTTCCCAGTATGCTCTGGATCATAATGTCCACCCGCGCTTCCACCTATTATGCCATCTTTTGTATCACATGAAGGATTTACATGTACATGAAAACCATGAATCCCTTCTGATAAAGTAGATAAATTAGGGATAAAAATCAAACCGTGTATGTTTTCTTCAATTTTAATGCTACCAATAGCCTTTTTGGAATTGTTATTTTCTAATTTATAAATATTTATTTGTTTTGATAGTGCTAATGCAGAATTTTTATGAATTAAAAATGCCATAAAAAACAATAATGATAATAATATTTTTTTCATAAAATACCTTTATACTTATATTTAAATAGATTATTATCTATAAATAATAATCTATACTAATTATATCTTATATAAGTGTCTTAATTTGAACTTTAAGAAAAATAATTTACATAGAAATATTAGTTCTTATAAAGAGCAAATAAATTAAAATATGTTTATATATCTCTGAACATAATTTTTATTTTTTGATCTATAAAAAATACAGCTTTATGGATGAATAATTATATCTCACTTACATTTCTTCAAGAGATGCTTTTAAAAAATCTACTTTTTGAGATATAATGAGAAATTAAATAAGGAATTCTAGTAAATTAGCTATTATTTCATTTATAATATGATGATCGTTTCATCAAAAAAAATAACATATAATTTGTTGATGATTTAATTGTTTTTCATAGAAAAAATGACGAGGAGTTTCTATTTATTATGAAATTTATAAGAGAAAGAATTATTATGATTCGTATAAATTTCCCATAAAATACAGCATATACCGACACTCCCTCCCATTCCTGATCCTATCAGTGCTCCTATTATTATTCCGGAAGAAAGTGCTACTCTTATACCCATTGCAATAATTGGACCAAATCCTGGAAGAGCAATATAACCATAAGTTGCAAGAGTTGCCGCGATAGCTCCTGATAGGCTACCATTTAAACCGCCAATAAAAGCAAATTCTTTAATAGAATGGCGGCACTTTTTTAATTTTTTTTTCTTACGGCTGTAAAAAGAAACGTTGCTGTAAATTTTAAAATCAATCATATTCTTTTCTCTCATTTTGAATGCTAACTGTTCCTGAATAGTCAACGGATACGAAAAAATGGGACTTTTTAAATTTTACCAAAGCACGCCAGATACCATTGTCATCTAAGCGTAATCGTTTAATATTCTCAAAACCATTTTGCATAAGACAATTTTTAACTTGTGAAGCAGTAAATGAGTTCTGACCTATTTTAGTGACCTTTTGAGTAGAGCTATAGGTAAAGGCTTGACAATAAGGAAGGTGAAAAACTTCACTTATTGAAGTCGTGACTATCAACGAGACACATGCAATCATTATAAAAAAAGTACTTAATTTCAAAAAATTATTTAGTGTCATCTTATTACCATTTGTTGAAACAACACTTCATTAACCTCTGTGTTACTAACAGGTTCCAAAGATGATTTTATTTTTAATATTATAATTAACAATAAAAAGTTTTGAAAATATATTGATTAAATAAAACTGTTTTTTATTTTTCATTTTCTTTATAGTTCTAAATTTAACAGCTATGATTTAGCAAGATATATTTATTATTTAATTTGTAGTATATAATTCAGTTTTCTCTTATTTCATATCAATATACTAATATATATAATAATTATTTAATAAAAAATAGATGTATAGTTATATTAATTATACATATTATTATTACAAATAAATTAAATAAATATAATTAATTATTCTAATATAATTTGTTACTTCTTAGAAAGAACAAAAGTATATTTTTACATCAGTAATAGATATGATTAAAAATGCAATTTATTATTTTTTATTTTACGTTATTATCCATTATTGCTTAGTAGAGTTTTTTAGATGATTTTGTTGGAAATATTTGCATAATTTCCTTGAATCCATAACCGGGATACATTCCTTCGCGCATAAATAAATTACGTAATGGCGGGAAACTATGTAACAAACCAAGCCCAATGCTTCGTATGATATGAACAGGCAACATATGAGAAAGTAGAGCAGAGTTCAGTGTATGAACAGCTCCACTTCGGATTAATATATCTGGTTTGCGGCATTTGTTATAATGTGCAACAATCATTTCAGTGTTAGAGTTGGATATTTTATTGGGTAAAATATCAATTAAAGTTTGGACATCACGCAATCCTAAATTCAATCCCTGTGCTCCAATAGGGGGGAAAACATGAGCGGCTTCACCGACTAAAATTGTTCGGTTAGCAGCAAAATGATGAGAAAGAAGTCCGAAAAGCGGCCATGCTTGAATTGATGTTTCTAAGCTTAGCTTTCCAAGCATTGATTGCATTTTGTTTTCGATCATTTTTGCAATTGTTTTTGGTTCTATATTCAATAATTCTTCAGCAAGGGAAGGATGAACAACCCATACAAGACTAGATCTTCGTCCTGGTAGTGGAACCTGTGTAAATGGACCGTGTTCTGTATGAAATTCAGTTGATGTATTTTGATGAGAAAACTCATGAGAAAAGTTGAGAACAAGTGCTTTTTGTGGATAATTCCACTGTTTGACACTTATCCCTGCTGCGGCACGTGTAAGAGAGTGACGCCCATCGGCTGCAACAACAAGTGGTGTTTGAATGACTCTACAATCAGCAAGAGTAATACATACATGGTTTTTTGTATGATGAACAGATTTGGCTGCAGAAACAAATCTTGTAATATTAGGCGTATGTGTAACAGCATCGACTAAAGCACTGTTTAATTTTACATTAGGTATATTATAGCCAAAAGCTTTTTCACCAATTTCAGCAGAAGAAAAATGTACCGTAGGAGCATGCACAATTCTAGAAGTTATATCTATAATTCTCATGGACGATAAAGCAGCTGCATGTTTTTGAAGATTATCCCAAATATTGAGTTTTTGAAGCATGCGTATTGCAGGCATCATAAGAGCAGTTGTTCGTAACTCATCTGTATGAGCAGGGGGCCCAACAAGAAAAACAGAAAGCCCCTCATGTGCAAGACTCAGCGCAGCTAACATTCCGACAGGACCTGCACCAATAACAGCAATATCTCTATGCTCGTTTTTTTCAAAGATCACAACTGTTTGAACCTTTCTCCATTGAGAAAATATTTTAACATTTCCAAATGATCACTCTCTTTTTATTATATGAAGCTCTTCTATTATTATAGTATGTAATAAATAATGCGATATAAAAAAGTAACCTTTTTATGATTTTTTAAAATGTTGAGTTATATCATCGGTAAAAAATGGCGTATTGATAGATGATTGAAGACTTTAAAAACGAGGATAAGAAAACCTTGAAACGTAAACTAACAAAGAAAATCAAAACAAATGCTAAATTATTACGCCATAAAAAAGTAACAATGCCACAAGCAAAGGCCTTTTCCGTTCATTTACTAACAGCTTCGGGATCATTTTTAGCGTTTCTTTCTCTTATATCAGCCTCTCAAAAAGAATGGACAGCTATGTTCTGTTGGCTTGGGCTTGCCCTTCTCGTTGATGGTATAGATGGACCAATTGCACGCAAACTTGATGTTAAATACGTTCTTCCAACATGGTCTGGAGAGCTGTTAGATAATATTATTGATTACGTGACTTATGTCTTAATTCCTGCCTTTGCACTCTATCAAAGTGGTTTTATGGGGGTAGGGTTATCATTTTCATTGAGTGCAATCATTGTTATTTCATCTGCTATTTATTATGCAGATACTAGTATGAAAACCAAAGAAAACTTTTTTAAAGGATTTCCTGTTGTTTGGAATATGATGATTTTTACGCTTTTTGTCGTCAGGCCAGGAGAGTGGATTACTTTTATCATTATTGTTTTATCGGCGATTATATCTTTTTTACCAATTTATTTTATTCATCCAGTAAGAGTCCTTCGTTTACGTAGAGTTAATTTTCCCATTTTTCTCTTATGGTGTGTTTTTGGTGTTTCTGCCTTCTTTTATCAACTAGAGGCTCCGTATTGGGTTAAAATAGGAATTTCGGTGACAGGAATTTATATATATTGTATTGGTGCAATCATGCAAATATTTCCTCAACTTGGGGGGGGGAATATAAAAAAACAATGAAATAGTTGTTTTTAAAAGGGTGTAAGATGCAAATTGACTTTGGAGCAGGTGATGATATTTCTTTTACGAAAGAAGGATGTGCTGGTATTATAAAGCTCACGCGTCCTTCAGCATTAAACGCTCTTAATCAACGAATGGTTTCAGCTTTAAGAAAAGCTCTCAGAACATGGGAAACAGATGACAATGTTTCTTGTGTCTTAATTGAAGGGGAGGGTCGTGCTTTTTGTGCTGGTGGAGATGTTGTGGAAATCCATCATATGGGGAAAAGTGCCTCTGCTTGTCAATACTTTAGGGATGAATATAGCTTAAATGCTTATATCAAACATTTTTCAAAACCCTACATTTCTTTCTTAAACGGTATTTGGATGGGGGGAGGGGTAGGTATTTCTCTCTATGGTTCGCATCGAATTGTTACAGAAAATACAGTTTTTGCTATGCCAGAAGGTGCGATTGGATTTTTTCCAGATGTGGGTGCAAGTTTTTTCTTACCATCTTTGCCTAATCATTTTGGCATCTATCTTGCATTAACTGGCGCATGCATAAAGTGGGGAGATTGCTTAAATTTAGGATTAGCAACACATGCTGTTCCTGAAATTGAATTCGATAGGGTTAGAAAAGCTATTATCGAACAAGGAGATCCTCTTTTAGCTTTAAACGAGCGATCCATTACAAAAGACTATGAAACGAGTTACGAAATACGTTGTATTATTGATACTTGTTTTAGTGCCTATAGCTTAGAAGAATGTCTTGAGTTGCTACATAAAAAAAGCAATGAAGATGTTTTATTTGCTAAAGAATGTTATGATATTTTGCAGTCACGTTCTCCGACAAGTTTAAAAGTTATTTGGAAACAAATGAAACAAAATTCATCTCAAACGTTGGAAGACTGTATGAAAATTGAAAACCGCATAGCGCATCATATGATTCATTCACATGATTTTTATGAAGGTATACGTGCTATGTTAATCGATAAGGATAAAAGACCTCAATGGCAGCCAGATAAACTTTCAAATGTGACAGATGAAATGGTAGATTCTTACTTCCAACCTGTTGAACAAGAGTTATTATTGTGAAAAATAATTCACACAAACAGATTTCAAAAATCAATTTAATCTATAACTGTTACTTACGGTTTTTGGCACTTATTTGCTTAGTTCTAGGTATTTTTTATTGGATACGCCTTGTGGGGGTCTTTCCAGGTGTTTTATGGCGTTTTGACCTTATGCCTTGGCAGTGGCAATTTGCATCAGCTATATTGGCTATTCTCTATCCTATTGCTTTAATTGGTCTTTGGATGTATTCACTATGGGGCATTATTTTATGGTGTGTTGCCGCATTGATTGAAACAATAGCAATATATTATTCCGATTTTATTTATCAGCCTTTTGTACCATTGTTTCATGGAATATTATTTTTAGCTTTTATTATCTTACAAATTATGATGATTTTTTTAAAAAGAGTAAAAAATAAAAAACCATTATGAAAAGTCATCAAAAAGTTTTTTAAGTAATAAGTAAAAGATATTCACCTCAATTATCAAACTTCTATTCTTATATATTAAAATACGCCCTTTCTAAAAAGTTCCATAATATATATTATGCGATAACATGATACAGAAGATAAATCCTTTATCCCAAAAGAAAACCCTACTTTAAAACATCATCATATTTATATCATACAATTTACTTTTAAAATAAAATTTGGTCTTTAAAGTATATTCCTTAAAGACCAAAAATAGTGATAATAAAATTACATATAATAAATAAGAAAAATTACTGTACTATTTTACAACGTTTCATACGTGCAAGATCACTTAAAACAGCATTACGATTATTTAAAGCCGAAATTTCATTGCTTTCACTGGATTTAGGATCCATAAAAAACAGAGCAGGTAAAAATACAACACCTGCCGCTGCTAAAGCTACATTTTTATTTCTTGCTGTAGAACGCTCTCTAATTGTATCATTAATCTGTCGTTTATTAGCAAAAAACTCCCGTTGAATATCGGTGCAACTCATTGATCCATCATGTAATGTTGTCGTTGCAATATTTTTTTCTAAACGCCCCCCACATGCTGTTAAGGAAACTGCTAAAACGGCAATACATACACCCCGCTTAAAATTCTTATACATAAAAACCTCATTTTAAACATAAAAAAGTGACATTTATGTCAAAAATAAAACAAAATAAAGGATAATCTTCAAAAAACTTTATTTAACGTAAAATATTATATGAATAAACTTATGCGGTTGTTTCGAAAGTAAGGCCCTGATACGCAGGTTTTACAGAGGATGGAACGTAATTTACGACTGCATTATAATCCAGCGATCTATCCATATGTGTGAGTATTGCTTGTTTTGGCTTTAAATATTTTATCCATTGTAATGCTTGATCAACAGAAAAATGACTTGGGTGAGATTTAAATTGAAGGGCTTCAATGATGAGAACATCCAAACCCATTAGTTTTGATAATGTTTTTTCAGGAAACTCACTAACATCTGTACAATAGGCAACATTTCCGATACGGAAACCTAAAGAATGAATATTTCCATGGTGTTGTAAATGCGTATTAACGCTTATTGCTCCACCCTCCCCTTGAATAATAAATTGGCTATCTTCATTGATAAGATGCTCTTTTAAAATAGGAGAATAAGATGAATCTTTTGGTGTTTGAAAACAATATCCGAAAGCATTTTTGAGATGTTCTAGTGTAAATCTGTCAGCATAGATATCTATTAAACATTTTTGTGCAAGTGCATAGCTGCGTAAATCATCAATACCGTGGATATGATCTGCATGAGAATGTGTGTAAAGAGCAGCATCAAGATGGTCCACATGCGCTTCAATCATTTGTGAGCGAAAATCCGGCCCCGTATCAATAACGATTGTTGTTTTTTTCCCTGATGGTTTAATGCGTTCAACTAATAAAGAACTTCTGTAGCGTTTATTTTTAGGATTATTCGGATCACATGTTCCCCAATCACCATTAGGTCTTGGCACTCCTGGAGAAGGCCCACACCCTAATATTGTAAATCGGTATTGATCACACATAGCTTTTGCCTTATTTCATTTTGCTAAATAAACGAAAAGCATTACGGGTTGTTATTTGAGCTGTTTCTTCAATGCTTAAACCAATTGTTTCAGCCAAAACAGCTGCTGTATAGCATACAAAAGATGGTTCATTTGTTTTTCCCCGATGAGGGGTAGGTGCTAAAAATGGTGCATCTGTTTCCACCAACAAATGTTCATGGGGCACAATTTTTGCTATTTCACGGATTTCAAGAGCGTTTTTAAAAGTAAGAATACCTGAAAAAGAAATATAACCACCAAGCTCAATTCCAGCACGAGCAAGTTGCATTCCTGATGAATAACAGTGAAGGATAAAGGGAAAAGCTCCTTCTTTTATCTGTTTGCGCAATATTTTTTCCATATCGATATCGGCATTGCGTGAATGGATAACAAGAGGAATCTGTGTTTCTCTAGAAGCGATGATATGTTCTTGAAAAACTTTCTTTTGTTCTTCTGGTGTAGAGTAATCATAATGATAATCAAGCCCCCCTTCCCCAAACGCAACAATTTTAGGATGATTCGAGAGCTGTATAAGCTCTTCCGCTGTAATATTTTGTTCTTCATGCGCATGATTGGGGTGTGTTCCAACGGAACAAAAGACTTGATCATAGCTTTGCGCAATAGCTAACAGCTTATCTAACTTATGAACATGGGTTGAAATTGTTATCATACGTTTAACGTTAGCATCTAAAGCCCGTTGGATAACATTATCCAAATCTTGTGAAAAATCTTCAAAATCAAGATGACAATGTGTATCAATCAACATGATGAGTATCTTCTTTCTTCAAGATATAACGAGGAAAAATTGGTTCTGGTGGTGGAAGATCAAGTCCTTCTTGAATTTTCGCATGGCTTATATGATACAACAACCGATCATCTTCAGCAATCGCAAGGCTATCAAGAAGTTTTGCTGCTGATTGAGGTATGAAAGGCAAAAGCATTATTCCTATTCGCCGCAAGATTTCTACAGTTATATAAAGAACTGTAGAAAACCGATCTCGATCATTTTTACGTAAACTCCAAGGTTGTTCGTTGGCAAAATAGCGATTGGCATCTGCTACAATTGAAAAAATAGCTGAAAGGGCTAAATGCATACTATGAGAAGACATTGCTTGATGTACAGTTTCCAGCACCTGAAGAGATTGTTCTAAAAGCTGTTTATCTTGAACTAAGAATGAAGTTGGTTTTGGGACTTGTGCATTACAATTTTTGGCAATCATAGATAAAGAGCGCTGTGCCAAATTACCAAGATCATTAGCAAGATCAGCATTAATACGGTTCACTAAACTCTCATGGCTATAACTACCATCTTGTCCAAATGGCACTTCACGGAGAAGAAAATAACGGACCTGATCAAGACCGTAATGATCAACCATTTCAAAAGGATCAACGACATTTCCAATAGATTTTGACATTTTTGCACCACGATTAAGTAAAAAACCATGTGCAAAAATATTCTTAGGCAAATCAATTCCAGCAGACATTAAAAATGCTGGCCAATAGACTGCATGGAAACGAATAATATCCTTACCAATAATATGCGTATTTGCAGGCCAAAAATCACGTTTTGTTGAATTTTCATTGAAAAAACCAATTGCTGATAGATAATTTGTAAGTGCATCAACCCAAACATACATTACGTGCTTTGGATTATCAGGAACAGCAACGCCCCAATTAAAACTTGTGCGTGAAATAGAGATATCTTTTAAACCCGATTTGATAAAACTTATAATTTCATTTCGCCGCTCAAGTGGAGCAATAAAATCAGGATGTTTTTCATAATATTCAAGAAGAGCCTTTTCATAACGAGAAAGCCTAAAAAAATAACTTTCTTCTTCATTCCATTCAACTGGAGAGCCTAATTCCTTCTCGCGACGGATATTGTCTTGTCCAACTTCCGTATCTTTCTCTTCATAATAGGCTTCTTGGCGAATCGAATACCACCCCGTATAACGGCCGAGATAAATATCACCATTTGCTTCCATCTTTTTCCAAATTTCTTGACACGCTTGATAATGGCGTTCTTCTGTCGTACGGATAAAATCATCATTAGAACAATTTAATACTGCAAGCATTTTTTGAAATACCGCACTATTACGATCTGCAAGTTGCTGAGGTGTCATGCCTAATGCAGCTGCGGTTTGTTGCATCTTGAGACCATGCTCATCTGTACCAGAAAGAAAAAATACATTTTTCCCGTTTAACCGTTGAAAGCGGGCTAAAACATCGCTTGCAATGGCACTATAAGCATGTCCAATATGTGGAGCACCATTAGGATAAAAAATGGGAGTTGTTATGTAATATGTGTCACGCATGTCATACTCGTTGTAAAACGCTATAAATAGAAGATATTATGACATAACGTTTGTTCATCGCATTGTCACGGAAAAACTAATTCTCATGAATGATCTTATGAACTTTAAAAAGTAAGTTAATAACAAACTGCTTTTTATCGAGATTAAACAGTTGTATTTCCTCTATTTCTTGATGAATCTCTTGCCATTTTCCCGCATATTTTTTTGAGAGAAATAAGTCTCCCTTTTCAACGAGCATAATAGCTTTTTTTTGAATTTTATTAAGAATTTCATCACAAAATTGTTGAAATTGGAATGTAGAAGAAACAGATGAAAATGTTTGTGTAAGAGTATGTACAATCGTTGCGTTACAAACAGGTTTCTCTAGGAGAGCATCAATTGTTTTAATAATTTCAAGACCGCCATGGCAAATAAGTAAAGCGGCTTTTCGAGGGCTTCCTTTAGATTTTTTAATAATCATTTCAATTGTTTTTTCATCAGGTAAATCCTGATCGGCGAAAATATGTATAATAACTTTTTTCATTTCATCGTTATTCAACGGACGAAAAGAAATTTTTTGACACCGTGAATGGATTGTTGGAAGCAATTTTCCTGAAGAATGTGCGATAATAACAAATAACGTTTTTGTAGGTGGTTCTTCAAGTATTTTGAGAATTGCATTTGCTGCATTTCTATTCATATCATCTGCAGAATCAATAATAACAATACGCCATCCATTATCTTGCGATGTTCGACTTAAAAAATGCATAATATCACGGATATCATCAACGAGTATTCCTGTTTTAAACTTTTGCGTTTTCACATCAAATCGACGTGAAATATACAAAAGACCAGGGTGACTTCCTTGTGTAATTTGGCGCCATGGGGTAGAATAAGGATCGGGTTTCAGGAAAGAACTCTGTTGAAAACTTAAAATATTCCAAGCAAGATGAAAGGCTAATGTAGCCTTTCCAATCCCATATTCTCCTTCAAATAATAATGCATGATGCAAACGCTCTTCTTTAAGCATTTGTGTCAAAAAATGACGAACATCCTCATGACCAAAGAGAACATTGTTCTGGGATGGTGATAAAATTGTATCAATATCATCATATTGGCGTAAGGTATTTACATTACTCATGAAAGCTGCTCCAACAATACCTGATGACAAATATTTTTTATTTGATGAGCAATGGCTTCCACTGAGCCAGTGGCATCAATGACTCGAAATCTATGGGGTTCCCGTTTGGCCAATTGAAGAAAAGCCTGACGCCTTTGTTCTTGAATTTCCAACTGATCTTTTTCAAAATAATCAATTTCTTCTGTTTTTTTTCTTCGCAAATTTGCACGCTTCATACCACACACTGCTGGCATATCTAATAAAAATGTTAAATGAGGCAAAATACCATTGAGCGCAATACACTCTAAAACAGAAAGAAGAGAAGAACTGACGGTATCATTGAGGCCTTGATAAACGCGTGTAGAATCAATAAAGCGGTCACATAAAACGATTTTACCTTTTTGCAAAGAAGGTGCGATAACCTCAGTAACATGGTCGACACGTGCCGCTGTAAACAAAACAGCTTCAATCAATGGTCCATATTGTTGTATCTTCCCTGACAATAAAATATGTCGGATTGCTTCTGCTCCTGCCGTTCCTCCTGGTTCTCGTGTTGTAACAACATCATAACCTTTGTGAGAGAGATACTCAGCAAGCAAAGAAATCTGTACTGTTTTTCCTACTCCCTCCCCTCCTTCGAATGTAATAAAATAACCTGACACGTATGACCTTAACCTTATTAGCGCGTAACTATAAATATTTCCGTAACCATCCAATTGTGATTTCATAGAATGCATTTTTTACTTTTGCAAAGAAACTTCCTTCCTGAACATTCATTCCGGCAAAAACTGGTTTTTCCAGAAGAACCTTTTTATCTTCTAAAATTTGAATAACGCCAACTGATTGCCCAGAAACGATGGGGGCTTTCAATGGACCATGATATTTAATTTTTGCTTTAACATTTACTTTTTTTTCATTCGAAAGCATAAAACTTATTGGTGTTTTAACAATGAGTGGAACAAAATTTTGCTTACCACCATAAACAGGAGCACGACCAACCGTTTCTTCTCTTGTGAAAATCGTTTTGAGATCAAATGCCGTCATTCCCCATTGAAGAATGCGTTCTATTTCTTTTGTATATTTTTTTCTATCTTGCAAACCATTGATTGCTAAAAAAAGACGTTGATGATTTTTAGAAATGGTGGCAACCATTGAAAAACCTTCTTTTTTACTGTAGCCAAAACCAAATCCTTCTACACCAATTTCCTTAGAAATAAGAGGGTTTTTGTTACGTTGAAAAATATTATTCCACGTAAAATGAGGTTCACGATAAAGTGCATAATAATCTGGATATTCCTGAGTAATGTAACGTGCTAATATAATCATATCACGCACTGTTACAAATTGTCCCTCTTCGGGAAGCCCTGTTGCATTAACAAAATGACTCTGAGATAATCCAATCATTTTAGCGCGCTGATTCATCAACTTTGCGAAATGAGCTTCATCTCCTGATATGCCTTCAGCAAGAATAATAGCAGCATCATTTCCATTGACAATAATTAAACCACGCAACAGATCATAAACACTGATTTCTGTTTTTATCTTTGCAAACATAGTGGTTGTACCAGAAGGTGCTCCACCCTTGCGCCAAGCATTTTCACTGACCTTAAATTTCTGCGTACTTTTTAATAATCCTTTTTTTAATTGATGAAATACAACTTCTGCTGTCATCAATTTTACTAATGAAGCAGGGAAAAAAGGAATAGCACTTTGTTTTTCATAGAGTACTGTCTCTGTATCATCATCGAGTAATAACAATTGGGATGCGGGAGTTTGAAAATCTTGCGCTCTCCCCCATGTATCAAATGCCAATACTCCCCATAATATTAATAAGATCCTTAATACTGTATACATAGCCGCTCCTCCCATCTAAAAATCAGCATAAAGAATTTACTATATAGGAAAAAACTTTTTGATTGCTGCAAATTGAGGAATTATTTACAACTCACAAAAAGATTTTATTTTCATTTAGCTTTAGAAAAAAATAATATGACACGCTTTTTATCTTCCATGTAGGTTCAGTTTAATTTTAAAGTATGAGAGACAAAATATTTTTTCCTATTTTTATTGATAGTATTTTGATTTGTTATGATAAATTATAATCTTTTAACGTGGATTTGATTCAAAATACTGTAAGATTCTCTCATCCCCTCCTCTCATATTAAATTCAATAAAATCACTTGCTTACGCGTCATAAGCAGGGTTCGTATATGGATAAAAATTATTAAAAAAGAGAGTAAAATACTTCTTATCAACCTCTCAAGTGTTAAGAATTATCGCACAAAACATTGGGGCTTGCAAAGTCTATGACGTTGTCGGTTTATATCTTCATAAGTGTGAAGATGGTGATATCTAAAGGCGTTACAGTTATGCCATTCACAGGCGCTGTCGTAAAATAGGCTTGTAGCGTGTTGAAATATATCTCTTTTAAATAAGTCCATGAATTGGCAATGTAAGTGTATTTTGTTTGAGACGCTCTGTTTTTCGTGAGGGAACTTACTCCATTAAAGAACATGATAAACAAAAGCATGAGATAATGCATAATCTTTTCATAGGATATTACCGTAGATACTTTAGAAAGATGCAAGGCCGAATCAAAAGAAAATATTTTTTTACTTGTTAAGCTTTTTATTCTTCTCAAATCGATTGTACAGTTGTTTTAGAGATTACACAAACAGACTGACACAATAATCTACCTTCATCTAGCAAAAGCTATTACAGCAAGAAAAGTACACGCTTTATTAAGCAAGCAATATCATAAAACGACGAAAATACTAGCAATGGAGTGGAAAGGCCCGTACTGAATTTATAATAATAGCACCCAACCACGCTTTTTGAAAAGGACAACGCGCCTTAAGATGAAACCCCTACACTAAATCCGTAAGTTCTTATCTTTTTTACTAGAAAATTATATTGATAAAAAATCAACGCATTTTTTCTTAAAACAGTTGTAGCCAATTGACCTTTGTTTTTTTGTTTAGCTTATTTATAGAAGCAACTTGATCGAATGGCATCGGCTTATCAACCATGATAGGACCAATTTCCGGCAATTTAACTGCAACAGTTTTATTACGTTGTTCCTGTTCAACAGCAGCTGCTTTAGCTAATTCTTTTTTGTTCCCTATATTGCGCTGCTCTTTTAACAAAACAGTTTCTCTTTTTTTCGAAACATTCTCCGACGCTAATGAATATGACACGGCGTTTCCTGGAGTATAAGAGGCCATTAAATATGCACCATCATAATAGCCAATGGGTGCTTCAGCGATATATTCCACCTTAACATCTGCTACTCCCTTATCGACATAACCAAGTATTGTCGCAGCTTGCCTTGATAAATCAATGATTCTGTCTTTCATAAAAGGTCCGCGATCATTCACTCTAACAACGATTGAAGATCCATTTCTCAAATTAGTAACACGAGCATAGCTAGGTAAAGGCATTGTAGGATGAGCGGCAGTCAAAAGATTCATGTCATAAATTTCACCATTAGCTGTTAATCGTCCATGAAAGTCTGAACCATACCATGATGCCTCACCAACACGTTTATAAGTTGGATCATTTTGAGGATAATACCACTTTCCTTTTATTTGATAAGGTTTACCAACAATCGCTCGTCCACGCTTTTTTTCTTCCGATTGATTTTTCTTATTGGAGACTTGTTGAGGTAGTACAGAAGTGTTTACGTTAATTGGTTTATTATGATAGGAATCTTTTATTGAAAAATTCATAGTTTGGCTTGCGCAACAAGATACCAGTGACTGAGAAATGACAATCATAGAAAACAATTGAAGTGTTGGTTTAATCATAAAAGTAATTTTCTTTTTTCTATTTGAAGGCATCTATTCAGTCCACTTATTTCTGTTAAGTAATACTGTAAAAACCACATCACGCTTTTTGTACGCAACGGAAGAATTTACGTTTTTTAATGATTCCCCTCGCGTATATACCACTCTTAAATTGGCTTCTTTTACCAAGAAATTAACGTATTGTTAACTTTTTTATGGTTTTCATACGAAATAAATGTACTATAGTAGATGTTAAAAAGATTAAAAGTTAAATAAATCAACATCTTATAGAAAATTCATTTCATAATATTAAAGTGTGAATAAGTGGTGATTTTAGCAACTGTTTTGCGAATCATGTAATGTATTGAGTATTAAAAAACCACCTATGGATTGAGAAAATTAGAAACTACATGTGCTGCCAACGCAGGTACAACCCTATCCGTAAGCTTAAAGCTCTTTTTTGTTGGGAAGGAGACAGCATAGCATCGCTCTATTCCAAAACAGCTGATAGAAAATGACAGACTATAGAATCAAAAAATTTCAAAAAGAATCAAAACAAAAAAGATTCTTAAATTTTTTATAGCCTATTGATATTACTTAAATTTGGTGAGCGCGCAGGGATTCGAACCCTGGACCTACTGATTAAAAGTCAGTTGCTCTACCAGCTGAGCTACGCGCTCCCACACAAGCTATCTAGTTTGCATACTATGTAGTTTGCAGAAAGTGAAGGGAACATACGGTTGACTTTCCATTTGGTCAACACCTTTTGGAAAAAATATTATTATTTTCTGCAGTTATCAATAATTTTCCGTTTTCGCTCCTTTACTTCATCATTGTATAAGTACTTTTTAATCTTCTTTTTGAAGTTTCAATAAAGGAAAAATTTCACTGCAAAATATTGCATAGATTCGAAGCGTTAAAATTATGAGAAATCCCCCCTTCCCCTCACATGGGTTGTTGAGCATAATGGGTAGAGAAGAAAAATACCTTTTATTATAATATTATTTTTATATTTTAGTGTTCAATTTTCAAATATGAATACAGATTTATAAGATAATATATTGATTTATAATAATTTATCATTTTTTACTTGAGTGAAAATTCTCAAATACTGTAAGTTTTTCTCATTTCAAATCTTTTTTATATTGAAACAATAAAAAGCATTTGCTCGACCAATAAAAGTGAGGGAATAAAACTATATAAAAAAAGAAATGAAAATGATACTTATGCCTTCTTTCAATAACTAAAAATTATCGAAACATTAAGGGGATAGCAAAATAGTATGATAGTGTTAGCACGTTTGATATAAAAATGCGGCAATCCAATAGATTTTATATTATTCATCACAAAGTCTTGATGAAAGCAAGCACATTGAGAGATACTTTTTTAAACAAATGTACCAATGAGCGACAATAGCATTCTAGAGGGATGACTTTTATTCATGCACAATGGCTATATAATGAAAGCCAATTTATTCTATAAAATAAAGCAGACATAATAATGCAAAATGATTCTCGATACACCTTGAGTGATCAGTTCTATTATTGACAATAATATTTTCTAATTCACTTTTTATATCAGAAATTACAAGATACGTATATATATTTTAAAAGAAAAAGATACCACTGATCATAAACTTTAGTGTCGAATAATTCAGTTTATTTCAGAGCTATAAAATATTTTTATATATGATGTAATATTAATGTATTTATATAATATATAAATAATATTTTAATAATGTTATTAAATAAATAATTTTATATTTATAATACATTAAATATAAATAAACATATTAACTTCACTTATAAGATCAAAAATAAAGCAAATAATTTTGATTTAGCGAAAAAAATGTAGAATTATTATGTATACACGTATTTTTACTTTATTCCTTTTTATTATTTTGATTGGGACATTGAATGCTGACATGTAAACAATATGAGTTACTCTTGTTTATTCACAATCATATAAAAGAAACAGGAGTTTCTCCTTCTTTTGAAGAAATGAAAAATGCATTAGAACTTTCTTCAAAGTCTGGTATTCATAAGCTTATTATAGCTTTAGAACAAAGAGGTTTTATACGTCGTTTGCCCAATCGTGCGCGTGCAATGGAGGTGATTCGACTCCCTGAGAAAATAACATTCAACCTTTCTTTAGCACGTAAGATTTCTCCCAGTATGATAGAAAAAAATAAAAGAAAAATATCCAAAAACTTGAGTAATTTTGAAGTAGAAGAAAAAAAAAATACCACCATTCCCATTATGGGACGCATTTCTGCGAGCGTTCCTGCTTCTGCTATACTGCAACAAACAAGCACACTTTCTCTTCCACACGATATGGTTAATACAGGTGAGCACTATGCACTAGAAGTTAAAGATAATTCTATGGTGGAGGCTGGTATCCTTGATAAAGATACGATCATTGTGAAACGCCAAAATACAGCAATATCAGGTGAAATTATTGTCGCGTTTATTGATAAAAAAGAGGCAACATTAAAACGTTATCGACGCAAAGGAGCCTCTATTGCATTAGAAGCTGCGAATCCTCACTATGAAGTACGTACATACAAATCCGAGCGTGTAGAGATACAAGGCAAGCTTACTGGACTTATTCGTAAATATTAAATAACAATAATATTAAATAACAATCGCATTTTATATTACGCTATACATACGCCAATAAAATACAGTAAAAAAAACCGTTGGACATTTTTAATATTGTGCCACAAGAAATTGATTTTCTTCTCACTCCTCAAAAGACATCCTCCCCCAATCTGATCTGAGAATAATTCAGATTCTTGTTGAATGAATTCTTTTTTCCCTTCCCTTTTACGCGCTTCACTTACGCAAGGCTTGATAAGTAAGCTTAGAAATATTCATTACACGCTCTAAAGTACTGAATGTTTTAGGAGTTTGCTTTATATCATCGCTCTCAACGATGGTATTTTACAGTATAATAAGATAAAATCATATGCATGTATAAAATCACGTAAAATATTGTAGAAAAAAATCAAATAAATTTGTAACAGATTGTATTGCATATGTATAAAAATAAAGAACATTTTTTCTTTTTAAGCCAATAAAAGAGTCATTCAATTGTTCATAGTCATTATAGGATTATTATGGTCGCACCTCGTATTAGTTTTGTCTCTCTCGGATGCCCAAAAGCACTCGTAGATTCTGAGCGAATTATTACACGTCTTCGCTCTGAAGGGTATGAGATTTCACGTCAACATCAAGGAGCTGATGTCGTTATTGTGAATACCTGTGGTTTTCTTGACTCGGCAAGGAGAGAATCATTAGCCAATATTGATGAAGCTCTTAAAAAAAATGGAAAAGTTATTGTAACAGGGTGTCTTGGTGCTGATCCTGATGCTATTCGCCAAACATATCCTAATGTATTGGCTATTACAAAACCGCAAGCTTATGAAAGCGTTATAGAAGCTGTTCATACAGCAATTCCCCCTGTTCATGATCCTTTTCTTGATTTAGTTCCTCCCCAAGGTATTCGTTTAACTCCTCGCCATTATGCCTACTTAAAGATTTCTGAAGGATGCTCTAATCGGTGTAGTTTTTGTATCATACCTACTTTGCGTGGTGATCTCACTTCACGTCCCATCAGCGATGTTCTTCGTGAAGCTGAAAAACTCGTGCAAGCGGGTGTAAAAGAACTTTTGGTTATTTCACAAGATACGAGTGCTTATGGTGTTGATCTTAAATATCTCGAAAATTCTTGGAAAGATCGTACAATCAAAACCAAATTCTTTGATCTTTGTCGCGAATTAGGCGATATGGGTATTTGGGTACGTATGCATTACGTTTATCCTTATCCCCATGTTGATGAAGTTATCGAACTTATGGCTGCAAAAAAAATTCTTCCTTATCTGGATATACCTTTTCAGCATGCATCACCGACTGTTTTGCGTCACATGAAGCGTCCCGCACTTATGGAAAAAACAAACCGTAGAATTGAAAAATGGCGAAAAATATGTCCAGATCTTACTTTGCGATCAACATTTATAGTTGGTTTTCCTGGTGAAACGAATGAAGATTTTAATATACTTCTAGAATGGCTAGAAGAAGCAAAAATTGAACGCGCTGGGTGCTTTAAATATGAAGAAGTAAAAGGAGCTGCCGCAAATGATTTGGGATTAAAAAATATTCCTGAGGAGGTGAAAGAAAACCGCTGGCATCGTTTTATGGCAAAACAACAACAAATTTCTACACATCTTTTAAAGAAAAAAATTGGAAAAAGACTCCGAGTACTTATCGATGAAAGTCAAGGAAAAGTTGCCAAAGGACGTAGTCAGTACGATGCTCCAGAAATAGATGGTGTTGTCCATATATCATCACGACGTCCACTGCGTGTGGGTGAATTTGTCACTGTTAAAATCGAACAATCGGATGCCTATGACCTTTATGGCATAGCCGTTTAACAATTGAACGCTTTCTAGTCTCTAAATGACGAAGATTCCTATCAAAGTCGATTTATAAAAAAGTGACTTCTCACAATGAGCCGTGTTCGAAGTGTGTAATGCACTTCATGAGAAATTACAGGAAATCCCTGCCCTGAATACTCGCTATACATTCTAAAAAGTAATATCAGATTTATATATTTTCTTAGTGCTCCACCCTAAATGATAGGGTTTTATAGCACAACAGGATAAAATAAAATCCCTAAAGATTGCCCCATATTTAATTAATAAAAGAATAAACTGATAATCATGCTATTTTCCCGTTTTCAAATTTCAACAGTCATTGGTTTATGAAAGAAGTTTTTTTTCAATTGTGTTTTATACACACAAAAATACCACTTGTGATATGCAAGGAAATGTTTATGGATGTAATATAAGAGAATTTGAAATAAAATAATCTTATAGTTAAATTGCAAAACAATAAATTATCGTATTGTCTATGCAGCTGAGGAAGATATGGAAAAATTTTCTCAAGCAGTGCAATTTCCGATTATTATTTATAAAGCAATATATTGATTTATAATGATAATTCACAGTTTTGTATGTTGAATGATAGTCCAGAATATCGTAAGATTATTTCATTTTAGACCTGTTTATATTGAATCAATAAAAATCATTCGTTTGCACGTTACAAGCGGGATGAATGTGTGGACAAAAAATGTTAAAGAAAGGAGCTTTTATGAATCGTCTTAAGTGCTAAGGGCTGTCGCAACATCTACGAGCTGGTAAAATGAGTGATGGTGCCCAGCTTACTCCTTCATAAACGTAAAGATGGGAGTGCTTAATGGATTTTACAATAATATCCTTCATGGACGCCGTCGTGAAATGGTCTTGGGTGCTCTTTGAGAGATGTCTATTTAAGGAAGCGCTTTATTTCAAAATCTTTAAACTTATTTTTAGAGCATCTAATTTTTATTAACACGCTTTAAAGTTAAAGAATTTCTTATCAAGCAAATGACTTGGACGTACATTTGTTAAAGCGCGAATCATCGTATCTTTACGTCCTGGCATTTGTCTTTCTATATTTTTCAGCATTTCTTTCATTGCATTACGTTGTAAACCATCTTGACTGCCGCAAAGATTACAAGGAATAATTGGGAATTGCATTGCTTGAGAAAATTTTTCCATATCTTCTTCAGCAGCATAGACAAGAGGACGTAATACAAAAAGATCACCTTCATCATTTTTAAGTTTTCCAGGCATAGCGGCTAATCGACCACCATGAAACAAATTCATGAAAAACGTTTCCAAAACATCATCACGATGATGACCTAAAACTAATGCAGAACAGCCCTCCTCACGTGCAATGCGATAGAGATTTCCTCGTCGTAAACGAGAACAAAGGGAACAATATGTCTGCGTCTTTGCCAATTTATCTGTAACAATGGAATAAGTATCCTGATATTCAATACGATAGGGAATTTTATAAGAACTTAAAAAGTCTGGAAGAATATGTTTCGGGAATCCTGGTTGTCCTTGATCAAGATTACAAGCAAGAATTTCAATGGGTAAAAGACCACGCCATTTTAAGTCTAAAAGAAGCGCTAATAAACCATAAGAGTCTTTTCCACCCGATAAAGCGACAAGCCATTTTTTTCCCGTAGAGAGCATAGAAAAATCATCCAAAGCCTGCCGCATATGACGCAAAAGCCGTTTGCGCAATTTATTAAATTCTACGCTGGAAGGAGCAACCCGAAATATTGGATGACATTCATCTGCTTCTCTTTCCAAAAGATCATCTCTCTCTTCGTTTTCCTCTATTGTTTGATATTCAACTGAAACATCATTCATAATACCATATCCTGCACAAGTAATAGCTCGTTTTGCAAAGACAGAAACAAATATAAAGTAAACTTACATTTATGTTTTTTGAATTTATAAAATTAGATACATAAAAAAGAAATGGAACTATATAAGTTTATCGCTCTAAAACATAGCAATAAACTTAATATAGAACCATTCACAAAAAACACTTGTTAACTTCAAAGATTATAAAAAACACACTATTTTGAAGTTATAATCACAGAAAGAGGAAAACATGTTTCCTCATAAAAAATTATCGAGAATAAAATTCAACAACCAAATTAGGTTCCATTTGCACAGCATAAGGAACATCTGCAAAAGCAGGAATACGTGTAAAGGTTGCTTTCATCTGTTTATGATCAGCTTCAATATAATCAGGGACATCACGTTCTGCCAATTGTACTGCTTCTAAAACTAAAACAAGTTGTTTTGATTTTTCCCGAACCTCAATAACATCACCAGGCTTACAACGATAAGATTGAATATTTGTACGCCGCCCATTTACGTTAACATGACCGTGGTTGATAAATTGACGAGAAGCAAAAATTGTAGGTACAAATTTTGCGCGATAGACGACAGCATCCAAACGTGACTCTAACAGACCGATAAGATTTTCACCAGTATCACCCCGTCGACGAGCGGCTTCTTCATAAGTTTTATGAAATTGCTTTTCTGAAATATCTCCATAAAACCCTTTCAGCTTTTGTTTAGCGCGCAACTGCACCCCATAGTCAGAAAGTTTTCCTTTACGACGCTGTCCATGCTGACCTGGACCATAATCACGACGATTGACGGGAGATTTTGGACGACCCCAAATATTTTCTCCCATACGACGGTCAATTTTATACTTTGTTGTTTCGCGTTTACTCATCGCATTTCCTTTAAAATAAAACACGAGATCTTAAGACCCCAAGGAAACGCGCCCTCCTCTGCCTTTAAATACTAAAGACTGACAGAATACCTTAACATATCAATATGCAAAGTTATCCACGGGACACGTCAATTAATGCCATTTTCTTGAAAGAAAAAGCTGGAACAGTTTTATTGATCTCGTATCCCAAAGTCAACTCTTTTCATGAGTTTTAAGCCAAATCCTTTTAATAAACGCTCCGTTGAAGAAGTGACCTTTTTTGATGTTAGCAACACAAAATCTTGATACTTCTTTACAGGTTGCTGCTGTATTTTTTCCGACAATGGCAATAATGATCTGGTATGTTTAGCGATAGCCTTTGCTGGATCAATCCATTTAACGGACCATAAAGCTTGTTCACGAAAGAAGCTAATCAAAAAAGGATAATGTGTGCAGGCTAAAACAATAATATCAGTATATTTGCCATTTTTTTCCACAAAACATGGAAGGATTTCTTTCTTTATCTCTTTCGAATCGATAGATTTTCCCCGTAAATAATTTTCAGCAAATCCAGCAAGCTTTTCACTTCCCACAAGCTGAACATGACACTGTCCAGCAAAAGAGTTGATTAATTCATTTGTATAAGCACGTTTAACTGTTCCAGGGGTTGCTAATACGGAAATAAAACCAGATTTCGTCTGTTCAGCAGCTAATTTAATTGCAGGAACCGTTCCTACAAAAGGAACATGAGGAAAATTTTGTCGTAAATCTGCCATCATCAGTGTAGAAACAGTATTGCAAGCAATGACACATAAGGCGGGATTATAACGTGTTAAAAGATTTGTAAAAATCTTTAAAATATGGTCTTTCAAAACATTTTCTTCCCAATTGCCATAAGGGAATCCCGCATCATCAGCCACATAAATAAATTGCCTTTCAGGGATAAGAACACGCACTTCCCTTAAGACAGTTAAACCACCAATACCACTATCAAAAAAAAGAACAGGCTGTTCATCCATCAGTTTTCACACTTGTTTGTAATTTTTTACGGTCGCGCTCTTTAGGTGCTCCACTTCCCCGTGGATATTGTGGTGAAAAATAATCCAGTGAAGATATAACGCCCCGCAATAAACGAACCTCAGGTTCACTAAAGTTAGCACGCGTAAAAACAGAGCGTAAATTTGCAAGCATCACTTCTTTGCGTTCTGGGGGTCTAAAATATCCACGAATATCCAAAGCCTCTTCTAACTGAGATAAAAAACCATGAAATATTGTTTTATTTGCAGGTTCCATCTCTGCGGCACGAAATGCCGTATCGCTGACATTCTCTAGACCTGTTTTCATCCATTCGTAAGACATTAAAAGAACCGCTTGCGCAATATTGAGAGATGCAAAAGCAGGATTAACTGGAAAAGTGATGATTTCATCAACAAGGCTGATTTCATCATTTTCTAGTCCCCATCTCTCTCTTCCAAAGACAATACCTGTCTTATGTCCGATACTTTCACGCTGACGTAATACGCTTGCTGCTTCGACAGCACTTTTTACAGTTTTAAATCCACATCTTTCACGCGCTGTTGTGGCAAAAACATAGTGTAAATCTGCAATTGAATCACGCAATGTATCAAAAATCACAGCGTTGTTAATGACATGATCAGCTTTACTTGCAGCAGCTCTAGCTTTTTCATTTGGAAACATTTCTCGAGGATTGACTAATCGAAGCTTAGAAAGCCCAAAATTTGCCATTGCCCTTGCGACCATACCAATATTTTCAGGAAGCTGCGGTTCAACTAAAATAATAACGGGACCATTTGTTAAATTTTCACGATTCTTATTCGTTCCTGCCATCAATACTCCCTAATTGCACTTACTTATGCTCCATTCGTTGTTTTTTTAAAAGCAATCTTCTTCGAAGTACACCAATGCTTGTTAATAATAAATTTTAAAAGCCATTCAAAGTAGACTATGGAGTTTATACAATTTATATAAGATATCGTAACTTATATAAGATATCGTAACATTTTTTACATTAATTTTATCTTGTTTAGTAGGTGACAACTCCTACCCGTCATAATCTCAGTTGAATTATGAAATCATAAATCCTAAAAAAGGAATATGTATTTTATTCCCAAACTTTTTCCTGCAAAGCTTATCCGTCGTTATAAACGTTTTCTTGCGGATGTTAAACAAGATGATCAACATGTTTTCACCGTGTCGGTCCCTAATACAGGATCAATGCTTGGATTAACAGCTTCCAACTCCAATATTTGGCTTTCATATCATAACAACAGCAAGCGAAAATATGCCTATCAATTAGAAATTGTTGAAGCCGATAATACTTTGGTTGGCATTAATACCACTTTACCCAATAAACTTGCACTAGAAGCAATTCAAAACGGATTACTACCAGAATTAAGTGGGTATAAAACAATCTTAAAAGAACAACGCTATGGGATACAATCACGAATTGACTTTCTTTTACGTGATGACATTCTTCCTGATTGTTACCTAGAAGTTAAAAATGTTCATTTTATTCGTCAAAAAGGATTAGCAGAATTTCCTGATACAGAAACAAAACGTGGTGCACGTCACCTTGAAGAACTTATAGGGGTTGTACAACAAGGAAAACGAGCAGCTATGCTTTATATTATTCAACGAGAAGATTGCTCAGCTTTTACAATTTGTCATGATCTTGATCCACTCTATGGACGTAAGTTTGATTTAGCATTAAAATCAGGAGTAGAATGTTATGCTGTAAAGTGTCATGTAAGTGTAGAAGGCATTTTTCCGATTCAGAGAGTGAAAATAGAAAACAGAAGAAACAATGACTGAGTATATTGAATATAATGAAATACCTTTAAAATTTAATGGGAAAATCCGCATTTTTGATGATTATGCTTTTGCTAAAATGCGTGAAGTTGGTCGTATTGCTGCAGAATGCCTTGATGCGCTTACGGATATTATTAAGCCAGGTGTTACTACGCAAGAAATAGATGATTTTGTATTCATTTTTGGTGCTAAGCGAGGAGCTCTTCCTGCTGATTTAAATTATCATGGATACAGCCATTCATGCTGTACATCCATCAATCACGTTGTTTGTCATGGTATTCCCAATAAAAGACCCTTGCAAGAAGGCGATATTGTGAATGTTGATGTAACCTTTATCCTTGATGGTTGGCATGGAGATTCAAGTCGAATGTATCCTGTTGGAAAAATCAGACGTGCTGCAGAACGCCTTTTACAAATAACCTATGAAAGTCTTATGAAAGGAATTGCTGTTGTTAAGCCTGGAGCAACCACAGGTGATATTGGTGCTGCTATTCAACAGTATGCAGAATCTGAACGGTGCTCAATTGTGAGAGATTTTTGCGGACATGGTATCGGTCAGCTTTTTCATGATGCACCCAATATCCTCCATTATGGAAACCCTGGAGAAGGAGTCGAATTAAAACAAGGTATGATGTTTACAATTGAGCCTATGATTAACCTTGGTAAGCCACAAGTTAAGATTTTATCTGATGGTTGGACTGCCGTTACCCGCGACCGCTCTTTGACAGCACAATATGAACATACAATTGGTGTCACAAATGAGGGGTGTGAAATATTTACACAATCTCCTAAAAATATTTTTTATATTCCCAATTCGTATACCTAATGCACTGTAGAGATGTTATGGCTAAAAAATTAAATCAAAAGGAAGATATTCAAAGTAATCACTTTGCATTAACATCAAGTTTTCCACTCATCCCAGTATCTGAAAGAAAAAGTAAAGAGCCTGAGAAAAACACACAGCTTCATAAACATTATCAAGGACATCGTGAACGTCTTCGGAAACGCTATTTAAAGTCAAAAGGAAATGCAATTGAAGATTATGAATATCTTGAATTATTGCTTTTTCGCACAATCCCCCGCGCAAATACAAAACCCATAGCTAAAAATTTGATAGCACGTTTTGGTTCATTAGCTGATGTATTGGGAGCTGATATTCACCGGCTTCAAGAAGTTCAAGGATGTGGTCCCGCAACTGCAATTGATTTAAAAATTATCTCAGATGTTGCTGGACGTCTTGCTCGTGCACAATTATTTAAACGCGATATTTTTTCATCATGGGATAAAGTGTTAGCTTATTGTAAAGCTGTTATGGCTCACGAAACCCGTGAACAATTTCGTATTTTATTTCTTGATAAGAAAAACGGCTTACTTGCTGATGAGGTGCAACAAACTGGAACTATTGATCATACTCCTGTTTATCCTCGTGAAGTTATTTCTCGAGCTTTAGAGTTATCCGCATCAGGATTGATTTTAGTCCACAATCACCCTTCTGGCGATTCCACACCATCTGACGCAGATATAACAATGACATACAGATTAAAAGACGCAGCAAATGCATTAGGCATTACTATCCACGATCACCTTATTATCGCACGAAATAACCACACGAGCTTTAAAGCATTAAAGCTTATATAAACCTTATAGGATGAAAAAAGGCTTCATTCAACAATGAATAACGAATCAATTTTCTAAATCAATATCTAATATAGCCATTGAAAAATTATAGGACAGCTCATCTTCATCTTCATCTCGATAAATAATACCTAAAAACTCATCCCCCATATAAACCTCACAAGAATCATCTTTCTTAGGCCGTGCTTTGACGTGCAATGCTGAGTTTTGGAATATATTTTTTAAATAATTATTAAGTTTTTTTATTTCATCAGCATTCACTATACTCTCCTATTTTTTGAGACAATTAAAATAATTGCGTGTCATGCAAATAAGACACACCTATGATTCTATAAAGTTAGTAAAAAAGCTTAATCTGAATATTCACTTAATATTACATATATTTACACTGCTTTTTATACATTCATAAAAAACTTCTACAAAAGGAATCCTCATTATTAAATATACCCGTATAAATTAAAAAACGGCAGAAAATTGTATATTTTTAATAATTTTACTTTATTTCTAATTTTAGCATCTGCATTTACAGATTCCTATTCGGGAGAAAAATTGATCAACCATTTATAGTTTTGTTCCTTCTATAAAAAATTCAAAGAACAAAACTTTTTTATTTAAAGCTACAGTTTTTAGCAAAAAACATTATTATATCATTAAAAAATAATTCTTTTTAACGACTTTTTAAAGTAGATATTGTCTAACCTTAGAAGAATTACATCTCTAAAAAATATACAAAATAAGTTAATAAGAGTTCATTTTTCTCTCCATTTTTATAAAAATTCATTTCACAATGGGAAATTTTTAAATAAGCTTTCAGTTTATATAGAAGAATATTAGGTATTTTTGTAAATACTAAAACCTATGAAGAATGCTTATTTTATAGGATAACGAGAAAGAAAATCGATAACTCCTTTTTTATAAACTTTATCGCCTACAGCAAGCATATGATCACGACCAGGAATTGATAAAGCTTCACCACAAGGCAACAAAGCTGCTAATGGTTCTGCAGCGCCACCAATTTCATCTAATGAACCAACGGCAACAAGTGCAGGTTGTTCGATTTTGTAAATTTCAGATGCCGTTAACTCCTGTTTTGATGTGATAATACAAGCAGCCAGAGCACGTCTATCGCTTTTCGTTTGATCAGCAAATTTACGGAACATTAAACCGCGCGTATTGGTAATGGTAGAAATATCTTCCGCTAAAAGAGCTTCAGCCACAGGCTCCCAATTTCCTGCTCCCGTTACCATACCAATACCTAAACCACCAAAAATAACGCTGTTCACATATGTTGGATGCAAAAGAGCCATAAAAGCACTAATACGAGCTCCCATAGAATATCCCATAACATGGGCTTTAGATAACTCTAAATGCTGTAGTAACTTTATCGCATCACCAGCCATAGCTTGAGGTGTATAAAAAGCAGGATCATAACTTTTAACTGAATCTCCGTGACCGCGATTATCAAGAGCAATAACACGATATCCTGCTTCCGTGAGAATACGAAACCAACCTGTCGCATACCAATTCACCCGTGCAGAAGATCCAAAACCATGGATCAACAAAACAGGAGCGCCTTGCCCTTCTTCTCGATAAGCAAATCGCAAACCATCATATTCAAAAAAACGAATATCTTCAGCGGTCATTTTTTATTGCACTTTCCACAAAGTACAGGATGAATAACACGTTGCCCTTTTTGTATCTGTTTTTCAGAAACTTCACCAGCATTAATTTCAAGTGCAAAAGCTGCAGGAACTCCTGAGGAAATAGTGTTTGTTGAAAATGGAGAAGTATTTTCAATAATCGATACAATAATTCCCTCAGAGTTTAAAAAAATCATATCTAAAGGTAAAGGTGTATTTGCCATCCACATAAAAAACTTCTGCTCATCTCCCGATAGATAACCTTTTTGCTGCTTAAAGAGCATTGCACGATCGCGTGGAAAATCAGTCCGATACATTAAACCAGCTGCTGCTTGAGATGGTGTAAAAGCAAGCTCTACCTTATAATAAATCGCACCTTGCTTTGTATGTATTTCTAAAGGAATTGGATGAACGGGAATCTCTATGGGCTTCTTTGCTAAAACAACATGCACGTTTAACATAAAAAGTATCGCCAATAAAATGATATGCTCTTTTTTAAAAGGCTTTAACATTCTTGTCTCCACCACAGAAAAATTTCAAACTTTGTTTCTAAAATAAAAAGTGCTAAAAAATCAAAAAAAAGAGAGCTGTTTCATTGTTTTTCTCTATTTTTTCTCAACACAATAGGAGCAATTTTTCCATTTGGTTTATCGATTCACGAGAGTCATATTTTCTTGAAATATATTTACCTCTCTAGCTTTTTATGCAATAATTACCTTTAAAAAACACAGAAAACATACTGATTTTACTAGTGAAATTCAATGCACAATAATTTAATGCGTAGAAAAAGGAATACCTATATCTGGATAAATTTCTGCTGTCATTAAACCTTTTTCCCCTTTTCCAAAACGCACAAGAACAACTTGGCCCGAACGAAGCTCTGCTAAACCAAAACGGCGCAACGTCTCCATATGAATAAAAATATCTTCTGTTCCTTGTCCACGGCTAAGAAAACCGAAACCTTTATCACGATTAAACCATTTAACAATTGCACGTTCTAGGCCACTTTCTGGAGTCACAACAACATGGGTACGGGCTGGAACTTCTGATGGGTGAACAGCTGAAGAACAATCTATGGATTTCACCTGAACGCACTTTAATCCTCGTTCAGTTTTTTCCACAGCACAAATAACTTTAGCTCCTTCCATCGCTGTTTGAAAACCATCCCGTCGCATTACTGTAACATGCAATAATATATCGGGAAAATGAGGTAAATCAGGTACAATAAATCCATACCCCTTACTACCATCAAACCACTTAATGACACCACTTATTTCAATAATCTCTCCACAAGCACCTATACTCTCCTCAGATAGGGAACAATCCTTTAATGCATCCTTACTCGTCATAATAACGTGATCCTGTAGCTTTTATAAATTGTACGATATTGATTCTCTAAGTTTAAGTAAACATTGCTCTTGTACCAACACGCAAGTCCCAAGATAAGATTTCCCCATATTGTCGTATCTTCTATGTTAACATCAGAGAATATCAACATGAATATTTATAAAACTATTTGATTGTACGCTTTATATATCTTACAAGGAATGCCCTACAAAAGAGATCATATAAAAGGTTTTTTTACATAATGATATTTTCATTAATGTGTAACTTGCATGATGAAGAAGTTCAATATAAGGTGCAAAAACGACAATTCAATTAAGGAAAATGCGCATGCAATTGAAAAAAATCCTTACGACAATCACAGCATTCATGGCATTTACAGCAAATGTGTATGCAAGTGAACCTATCAAAATTGGTGTTTATCTTCCATTAAGTGGTCAAAATGCATTTGGAGGTCAGCTTGAAATTAGAGGTATAGAATTAGCCCATAAAAAAGTTCCAGAAATTTTAGGCCGTAAAGTGGAACTTGTTATTATTGATAATAAGTCTGATAAAGTAGAAGCAGCTAATGCTGTTATGCGTTTAACAGCAAGTGAAAAAGTGAGTGGAATCATTGGCAGCTATGGCTCTTCGCTTTCGTTGGCAGGTGGTGAAATATCTGAAAAAGCAAAGACTCCAACCATTGCAACGTCCTCAACGAGTCCCCTTGTTACACAGGGTAAAAAATATTACTTTCGCGCTTGCTTTATTGATTCCTATCAAGGAGTAGGAATCGCAACTTATGTAAGCCAAACTTTACACGCAAAAAAAGCTGCTATCCTCAAAGATATTTCAAACGATTATGCTATTGGTCTTGCAAGTTATTTTACACGTGCTTTCAAAAAATTAGGTGGTGAAGTTATCTCAAATTTAAACTATAATTCCGGAGATCAGGATTTTTCAGCTGTTCTTACGCAAATTATTGCACAAAAACCTGATATTTTATTCATTCCATCTTATTTTTCTGAAGGTGCTATCATCATGAAACAAGCACGAGAATTAGGAGCGAAGTTTCAAATTATGGGTGGAGATGCTATGGATAATCCAGAAACCATTACGATTGCAGGAAAAGCGGCAGAAGGTTTCTTACATACAACACTTCCCTATAGTGAGGATATGCCAAATATGTCAGTAGCTGCGCAAGAATTCACAAAAGAATGGAGAGAAGCTTACCCTGACAAAGAGCCAAATATCAATTCTGTTTTAGGGTACACGAGTTATATGATGTTTATGAAGGCTATTGAAAATGCAGGTAGCGCTGATCGTGAAAAAATTACTATCGCACTTAGCAAATTAAAAGATTTTCCAACCCCCTTTGGTGATATGTCCATGGATGAAAATCATAATCCTAAAATTCCTATTGGTATCATTAAAATACAGGATGGAAAACGTGTTTATTTAGAAGAAGTTAAACCTGCTTTTTAATTAAGAAGTTTTACTAATGAAAATACAAGAATTGGTTGAGGATCTTTTCTCAACCAAAAACTTAAAGGTTTCTTGTTGTCTTATGTAAATTAACAAATGTGGAAGGATGAGAGATGAGCACTGAAATGTTCATCCAGTATTTTTTTAATGCACTGGCATTGGGATCTCTTTATGGACTTATCGCTATTGGTTATACTATGGTCTACGGTATACTGAGACTCATTAATTTTGCTCACGGTGATATTTTTATGCTGGGAGCATATTTTGTTTTCTTTTCCACAATTGGCTTTATGCCTGCTTGGGCAGCCCTTCTTCTTTTGTTCCTCGCTGCTCTTGTTTATTATTCGGTCTTTGTAGGGTTTAAAAGGCGTCCTCCAATTTATTGGATTGCTGTTTTTTTAATTCTTGCTTTAGGGTTTGTTTATTACTTTAAAATTTCTCCACAGGATTTCACTCCGATTTGGGTTTTAGCGCTTTGTTTTTCCATTTTTATTACAAGTGCAGTGGGTGTTACTGTTGATCAACTTGCCTATAAACCTCTACGCCATGCTCCACGTATCTCGGCATTGATCGGTGCGATCGGTGTTTCTTTTTTTATTGAAAATCTTGCTACTGTACTCTTTAGTGGTATTCCGAAAGGTGTAAAACAACCAGATTTTCTTGTAACACCATTTTTATGGCATCTAGGATCAGACGCAGATGGTATCATTAGAATTGCTCCTATGTCTCTGATTGTTCCCGTTGTGTCATTAATTCTTATTGTATTACTGTTATGGATTATCCATAAAACGAAACCGGGTCTTGCTATGCGTGCAATCTCCCATGATATTGAAACGACGCGTTTGATGGGTGTATCTGTTAATAAAGTCATTGCATTTACATTTGGAATAGGCTCAGCACTTGCCGCTATATCAGGCATTATGTGGTCTTTGCGCTATCCTCAAATTCAGCCTTATATGGGTGTTCTTCCTGGTCTCAAAGCATTTATCGCTGCTGTTATCGGAGGGATTGGTTCGATACCAGGAGCAATGTTGGGAGGATTGTTATTAGGGTTTATTGAAATTATGATTATCGCATTTTTCCCCGCGCTATCTGGATATCGAGATGCCTTCGCTTTCATTTTATTGATTCTGATTTTATTGATATTGCCCACAGGATTAATGGGTAAAAAAAGTCAGGAGAAAATCTAATGGCAAAGTCAGTGACAACTATTTTATCGTGTATAAGTGTTTTAGTTCTCATAGGTTTTTTATTTTATGCTGATAGCCATTTTAATGACTATACGCTTCGTATCATAAATCTGATTGCTATTAATGCGATACTGGCAATTTCGCTTAATTTGATTTATGGTTTTACAGGTATGTTTTCTCTTGGACATGCTGGCTTTATGGCTATTGGTGCTTATGTCTGCGCAATTTTACTGCTTTCTCCTGAACAAAAAGAGATGATGTGGATTCTTGAGCCTATCGCTGAACCATTGTATCATCTGCAATTACCTTTTTTCATTGCTGTTGTTGTAAGTGGTTTGTGTGCCGCAGTTGTAGGTTTATTGATTGCTTTGCCAATATTGCGTCTTGGTGGTGATTATCTTGGAATTGCAACATTGGGTTTTGCAGAAATTATTCGCATTGTCATTACAAATGCAACATCGCTCACAAATGGCTCTTTAGGAATCAAAGGAATACCTCAAAATGCAACATTATGGTGGAACTATGGTTGGCTAGCATTCACAGTTCTCTTTATTGTTCTCTTACTGCGAAGCAATACTGGTAATGTATTACGTGCTATTCGTGATGATGAAATAGCTGCGAAAACTATGGGAATTAACGCTTTTTTCTACCGTAGTTTTTCTTTTACTGTTGGAGCGTTTTTTGCAGGTATAGGTGGAGCATTAATGGCTGCTCTTATTTCAACCATTGATCCCAAAATGTTTAATTTTCTTCTCACTTTTAATATTTTGATGATTGTTGTTGCTGGTGGTTTGGGTTCAATTACAGGGAGTATTATTGGTAGCATTGTTATTACAGTTATGCTTGAATGGCTTCGTATTATTGAAAGTCCATTTGACTTAGGTTTTATACATATTCCAGAAACACCAGGACTTCGTATGGTTGTTTTTTCTCTTTTATTGCTGGTAATTATCTTGTTTTGGAGAAAAGGCTTGATGGGACAACGTGAATTCTCATGGAATGGAATTTATAGCTTTCTGATACGCAAAAAACTTTCTAATACTGAGGGAAATCTATGAACGACACCATCCTTTCACTCAACGAGATCGTCATGCGTTTTGGCGGATTAGTTGCTGTAAATAATATTAATATGGCAATTAAACGAGGAAGTATTACTGGATTAATTGGTCCCAATGGTGCTGGAAAAACAACAGTTTTCAATATGATTTCGGGATTTTATGCCCCTACGAGCGGTATTATTCTTTTTGATGAGCAAAAAATTTCTGGAGCACCTCCTTATATTATCTGCAGACGCCATATCGCCCGAACATTTCAAAATATTCGTCTTTTTTCAGGGTTAACGGTTTTGCAAAATGTTATGGTGGGGGCGCATGTTCGACAAAAATATCCTTGGTTTTCTTCAGCTCTATTTTTTTCAAAAGCAATGAAAGAAAAAAAAGAAATTTATAAAAACTCCATGGAGCTTCTTGAACGGCTACAACTTGATCACCTTGCCAATCAATCGGCAACAGCTTTACCTTATGGTGTGCAGCGACGTCTAGAAATTGCACGTGCGTTAGCCACAAAGCCCAAATTGCTTCTTCTTGATGAACCTGTTGCTGGCATGAATCCACAAGAAAGCGAAGATCTTAAAGAATTTATAACAAAAGTGCAAAAAGACTTTGATCTTACAATTCTTCTTATCGAGCATGATATGAAAGTGGTTATGGGACTTTGCCAACATATTTTAGTCATGGAACATGGCTGTTGCATTGCCAATGGTACACCAGATGAAATTCGTAATAACCCTAAAGTTATTGAAGCTTATCTTGGCGGAGATGTGTATGGATATTCTTAAAATAAAAAATCTTCACGTTCATTATGGTGCCATTAAAGCTGTCCAAGATCTTTCTATGTCCATAAAAAAAGGAAGTATTGTCACTTTAATTGGCGCCAATGGTGCAGGAAAAAGCAGTATTGTACGTTCTATTACAGGACTTAATCGCTCTGTGTATGGAGAAATTACCTATAATGGCAAATCAATTATTAAAAAGTCACCAGAAGAGATTTTGCGTTTAGGGATTGCTCTCAGTCCTGAAGGGCGTCGTATTATGCCTCATCTCACTGTTTTAGAGAATCTCCATCTAGGTGCTTATATCCGTCATGATAAACAGGGAATTTCTCGTGATATTGAATGGATATTTGATCTTTTTCCGCGCCTACGTGAAAGATCAAAACAGTTGGGAGGAACAATGTCAGGTGGGGAACAACAAATGGTTGCTGTAGGCCGCGCACTCATGAGCAATCCTGATATGGTCATATTAGATGAACCGTCGTTGGGATTAGCGCCCCTTCTCGTTCGGGAAATTTTTTCAATTATCCGAAAAATTAATGATATGGGAAAAACTGTTCTTCTTATTGAGCAAAATGCATTTGCTGCACTTTCCATAGCTGACTATGCTTATATTTTAGAGGTAGGGCATATTTTATTTCACGGTGAAGGTAAAGCTATGCTTTCTGATCCACGTGTTAAAGAAGCCTATCTTGGTGGATAAAGGCTACAAATTAAGGAAATAAAGTTCTCCCCTCCTCCTTTTAAAAAAGCATCTCTCTATTTAATGAGAAATGCCTTTTTGCGCTTAACTATGATATCCACCATTTTTCTGCACAGTATACTCCTGCTGCTTGTTCAATAATGTGCGCTATCTGAAAAATAACTTCCTCAGAAAAAGGTTTACCAATCAATTGCAGTCCTAACGGTAAACCATTTGATGACAGACCAGCAGGAACAGAAATTCCTGGTAAACCAGCCATATTAACTGGTACCGTAAAAATATCATTAAGATACATTGCGACAGCATCATTTTTTATTTTTTCATCAGCAATACCAAAAGCAGGTGTTGGTGTTGCTGGTGTCAAAATAGCATCAATGCCTGAAGCAAAACATTGGTCAAAATCACGCTTTACGAGTGTTCTTACTTTTTGAGCTCTTAAATAACAGGCATCATAATACCCAGATGAAAGAACATAAGTTCCAACCAGAATGCGCCGTTTGACTTCATCTCCAAAACCAACAGAACGCGTATTTTCATACATCTCAATGATGTCTTTTCCAGGCATGCGCAAACCAAAACGCACACCATCATAACGCGCTAAATTAGAAGAGGCTTCTGCAGGAGCGATAATGTAATAAGAAGGTAGAGCATATTTTGTATGGGGCAAAGAAATATCTTTAATCTCAGCACCTGCTTCTTTTAACCAATTTATTCCTTTTTGCCAAAGCTCAATAATTTCTGGAGACATTCCATCTACATGATATTCTTTTGGAATACCGATTTTCATTCCTTTGATTGATTGACCAAGATAACTTTCATAATCAGGAACTGGTAAATTGACGGAAGTAGAATCTTTTTCATCAAAAGAGGCCATTGATCTTAGTAAAATAGCACAATCACGAACATCTCTAGCAACAGGTCCAGCTTGATCAAGAGATGAAGCAAACGCAACAACGCCCCATCGCGAACAACGTCCATAAGTTGGCTTTATTCCTACAGTTCCAGTAAAAGCTGCGGGTTGACGTATTGAGCCACCTGTATCGGTTGCAGTTGCACCAGCACAAATTTGTGCCGCAACAGCGGCTGCAGAACCACCTGAAGAACCACCGGGTACGAGTTTTTCATTTGAGCCTTTTTTTTTCCATGGATTAATAACGGGACCATAATATGATGTTTCGTTGGATGAGCCCATAGCAAACTCATCCATATTAAGTTTTCCTAACATCACAGCACCATCTTGCCATAAATTAGCCGTGACAGTTGATTCATAGTGCGGTTTAAAACCATCAAGGATATTTGAACAGGCTTGAGTATGAACACCATAGGTTGCAAAAAGATCTTTAATCCCCAAGGGAATTCCTTCCAAAAGCCCTTCCTGCCCTCTCGCTAAGCGACTGTCTGATTCAGCAGCCATTTTCATTGCCTGTTCTGCTGTTATTGTTACATAAGCATTCAAAATTGGATTAGCTGATTCTATTGCTTGTAAATAAGCTTCCGTTAATTCTGTTGCTTTGAGATTTTTCTTTATTAAAGCATCACGAGCTTGCGCAATTGTGAGAGTTGTTAAATCAGTCATATTGGTTCTCAAATTTCAAAAATATAAAAAGTTACTCAACAATTTTTGAGACAAGAAAAAAATTTTCTTCTGTAACAGGGGCATTGGCTACAATATCTGCTGCTTTATCGCCATCTGTAACACTATCTTCACGCATTCGTAGAGTCATCGGCATCACAGAAGTTAATGGCTCAACTCCACTGACATCAACTTCATTCAATTGCTCTACAAAACCTAAAATAGCATTGAATTTTTTTGTCACAGGTTCTATCTCATCATCGTGGAGAGCAATCCTTGCTAAATGTGCTATCCGCTTGACTGTCTCTTGATCAACAGACATACTCTTTACGCCTTTCTGCTTTTTTGTTTATTTATTGATCTTTATTCTGGCTATACAAGGCTGCACTTGTAAGTGCAAGAATATTAGATAACATGAATAAAGAATATAACTATAGATCTGAAACATTAAAAAACGTATTATACCTTTATGACTGTTATTAATATAGATGAAGTTATAACACATCTTTTGCCTAGACAAACGATAGCAGGCTTAGATTTAGGGACAAAAACGATCGGAATTGCGATTTCTGATAGGGGGTTGATTGTCTCAAATCCGCGTCCTGTATTACAGCGAAAAAAATTTACAGAAGATGCTTACACACTTATTAAAATTTTTGACCGTGAAAATGTAGGTGTTATTATCATTGGTTTACCTCTTAACATGAATGGAAGCAGTGGCTCTCGTGTTCAAGCAACCAGAGCTTTTGTGAGCAATATGAAAGCTTATACAAAAATTCCATTTGTTTTTTGGGACGAACGTTTATCAACAATTGCTGCAGAACGGTCTCTTTTAGAAATGAATGTATCGCGCGCTAAAAGAGTAAGCCGTATTGATTCGGCAGCCGCCGCTTTTATATTGCAAGGTGCTCTCAATAGAATTCAAAACTTTCATCATATGGAAGGATAGAGGACATTGAGCAAATGCCCTGCATTATATCGCGCAATGAGCATCCCGTAAGAAGATCTCCATTGTCCCCCAAGGCGGCTTTCCATATAGGCATTCGCAACATGTTCTATGTCCGTAGAACGTAATGCTGCTGCTGCTGCTGCATAAGCTACTTGTTCAACAAAAAATCTTCCTGCACCTTCATTTGCTGATGCCATATCACCTGCTGATTTAATAATTTCAATTGCTCGGGGTCCCGCTGGTCCAATATCAAGAGCAATTTTTTCCAACAATTTCTGAAACAATCCCGGTGCTTTTTCACCAATAAGGATGGCATCCTTTACCAATTGATTAGCAGAACTATTTCTCACAATTCGCGCAGGCCCATTATGCAACATTTGTGATAATGGATTATTCTCTATAAAACTTTCAATACCAAGTTGTGCAATAATTTCACCAATAATAGGCACAACCAATTGACTTACATGATAAGCAATAATAGGTGTCATAATGCGGGCAAAAGCTGCTTCAGAACGGTCATTTGCTGCATTGTCAAATGCTCTTGCTAAACGCAAAACCAATGCTTGTGAGGCAGCTATATCTAATGCAATATCTGCAAAAATACGTTCTGTCAGTGGAGGTAAAGGCTGATTGGGCATTTTTTTCCGGAAAAAATCCATACCAAATTGAAGAGCCGCTCGTAAAACACCTGCCGATATGACAGATTGATCGAAACGCATCATCGTCTCGATATCTTTAATAACTTTAAGCCCTTCTCCAGCATTTCCCAAAAGCCAGCCATAACTGCCTTGGAAGTCGACAACCCCCTCTGGTGTTAAAAGTTCTCCAGAACGCTGAATTAAATGACGAATCGATATAGATCCATTTAATGCGCCATTTTCTTGTATGCGTGGAATAAAAAAACAACTTAAATGACCATCTAAATCTGCACTAACAAGATATCCGTCAGCGGTAGGATTAATAACGTTGGTTTTTACAACATTTAAACGATATAGATCACGTTCCATACTTTCATCGAAAGAAATTTTCTTAACACTTGGAAAATTGAAAGCGTATTTTTCAATATCGTCAAATGCACAAGTTAGAGAAGCAGCCTTTTTATGATGAATAGGCTTTGATGAGGAATCATATTGGCGTGATAAAAGGACATGTTGCCATTTTTTGAAGAGCTCAATATCACTAATTAAAACAGCAATAGCTGCACTCGTTATGATAACTTCATTCAAATGTCCTGTTTCTAAACCAGCAGATAAAGCTAAACGAATCGCACGCGCTTGATAGCGTACTCCATTTTCTGAGCTCGTATTTTCCCAAAGCGAGGTAACCAAACCTGCTTGTCTAGAATATTGTTGAAGAGCTTGATAGGAAGAATGGATCTCTAATCTTTCTGTTGGTTGCCCCCATTCATCATTATAGCATAGTAAAGGCTTATAATGATTCGCTAAGCAAGAAAGTTTCCATGCTTCTCGACTCGCGGCAAAATCCCCTATTTCTTCAAAACTTGCTAACAAAAACTTAGGCAAAGTAGAAGCAATACGAAACATAAGCGTATCGCTAAGAAATGTATTTTTTCGACGAGTATTTTGCGCAGATACAGCACTCATAGGTATATTCCTACATTCAAATCATTCATATCATAGACTATTTGTCTTTTTAGAGTTAAGAAACATTTATCATATTCAAACAAATGCTTGTTTAACCTGTTTAGAGAGAGATAAAGAAGAATGCTATGATGCAAGATAATTTTTTTCCACTTTTCCCTCATCAACATCTTTTAGCTATTAAAGATCTAAGTGTACAAGATCTTAATACATTGCTTGATCGTGCAGAAGCAAATGTTATCCTTTCTAACAAAATTGATAAAATAAAATCTACTTTGCATGGACGGACTCAAATTAATCTCTTTTTTGAAGCCTCTACGCGAACACAATCTTCTTTTGAATTAGCGGGTAAAAGGCTAGGTGCACACGTGATGAGTCTTGCGATCGGCAACTCATCTGTAAAAAAAGGAGAAACATTACTTGATACAGCTATAACTCTCAATGCGATGAAGCCAGATATACTGGTTTTTCGCCATAACAGTGCAGGAGCGGCAGCTTTATTAGCACAAAAAGTTGATTGTTGTGTTATTAATGCAGGTGATGGTGCTCATGAACATCCAACCCAAGCTTTATTAGATGCTCTAACCATTAAAAGGACAAAAGGTCGTATTGAAGGATTAACTGTTGCGATTTGCGGAGATATCTTACACTCACGTGTTGCCCGTTCCAATATCCTGTGTCTCAATGCTTTGGGTGCTCGTGTTCGTGCTGTTGCTCCTTCAACACTCTTACCCGCAGAAATCGCTCATATGAGTGTTGAGGTTTTTAACACGATGAAAGAAGGTCTTAAAAATGCTGACGTTATCATGATGTTGCGCTTACAGCATGAACGGATGACAGGATCTTTTATTCCTTCTACGCGTGAATATTTCCATTATTTTGGCTTACATAAAGAAAATTTAGCCTATGCCAAAAATGATTCTATTATTCTGCACCCTGGACCAATAAACCGTGGTGTGGAGATTGCATCCGATATAGCAGATGGACCACAAAGTATGATTCATACACAAGTAGAAATGGGAATTGCAGTGCGTATGGCTGTCATGGAGGCTCTATTAGATTCACGCGCAAAGATCAGTGGAGAAAAAAAATGATAAAACCAGTTGTTTTTCAAAATGCTCGTATTATTGATCCTTCGCGCGCAATCGATGAAATTGGTACAGTTATTATTGAAAATGGACGAATTATAGCCGCTGGAAAAGAGGCTCTAAATCAAGGATTTCCTGAAGAAGCAGAAGTTATTAACGCACAAAACAAAGCAATTCTCCCTGGACTTGTTGATGCGCGCGTTTTTGTTGGAGAATTAGGGAATGAACATTGTGAAACAATTGCATCAGCAAGTCAAGCGGCCGCAGCAGGTGGTATTACTTCCTTTTTGATGATGCCAGACACGCACCCAGTCATTGATAATATTGCTCTGATTAAATTTATTACGCATACAGCACAGGAAATGTCATCGGTCAATATTTATCCTGTTGCTGCCATCACACAAGGTTTCAACGGACAAGAAATAACTGAATTTGGTTTGCTCAAGGATGCAGGGGCTGTTGCTTTTAGTGAAGGAAAAAAAACACTTCAAAATTCATCTGTTATGCGACGGGCAATGAGTTATGCACGCGATTTTGATGTTCCATTGATGCATGAAACGCAAGATAAAGATCTTACAGGGCAAGGTGTGATGAATGAAGGACTGCTTGCCAGTTGGCTTGGTCTTTCTGGCATCCCACGCGAAGCAGAAGTTATCCCACTTGAAAGAGATCTGCGATTAGCAGTATTAACGCAAACACGCTATCATGCTGCTCAAATATCGACAGCACTCTCTGCTGATGCACTTCGTTTAGGTAAAAAACGCAGTGAGAAAATTTCAGCGGGTGTATCTATTAATCATTTATCTTTCAATGAAAATGACATTGGTGAATATCGCACCTCTTTTCGCTTAATGCCCCCATTGCGTACAGAAGAAGACCGTATAGCAATGATTGAAGCAATAAAGGATGGGACTATAGATGTTGTTGTCTCTTCTCATGATCCTCAGAGTATTGACAAAAAACATTTACCATTTAATGACGCGGCAGTTGGCGCTATTGGTATGGAGACCTTATTGAGCGCAGCTTTACGCCTTTATCATGATGAGAGCTTATCTCTTCTACGGATAACGGAACTTTTGTCAACGGCGCCTGCAAAGCTCTTTGGACTCAATGCAGGAACACTCAAAAAAGGTACTCATGCAGACCTTATTGTGGTTGATCTTGAAGAACCATGGGTTGTTTCAAAAGAGAAGCTCTATTCACGTTCAAAAAATACCCCTTTTGAGAATGCACGTTTTCAAGGACGCGTGCTCCAGACTTTTGTGAAAGGGAAAAACGTTTTTAAACTTGATCAACAAACTTAATGAGATTCTTAATGAATGAAGCAGAAATATTTTTTCAGTTCACTCCATGGTTTATTTTCCTCATATCTTATCTCATTGGCTCGATTCCATTTGGGCTTCTTTTTACGAAATTGTTCAAAATTGGTGATATAAGAACAATCGGTTCCGGCAATATTGGAGCAACAAATGTTTTACGAACAGGAAATAAAAAGCTTGCTGCTCTAACACTTCTTTGTGATATGTTAAAAGGAACTATCGTTGTTTTCGTTACAAAATTTTTTAGTGATCCGCTAGACAATAGTATTCTTATTTCTCTAGCAGGCTTTTTTGTTTTCTTAGGACATCTTTTCCCCGTATGGCTTAAATTTAAAGGCGGCAAAGGTGTTGCTACCTATCTAGGGGTGTGCTTAGGAATCTATTGGCCTGCAGCAATTATTTTTATTATTGTATGGAGTGCGATTTTTCTTCTCATGCGTTATTCTTCATTATCTGCGCTTATTGCTGTTACGATCACACCGGTATTTGTTTTTTATTTTTCCGCTTCTTATTTCTGTTGTATGCTGATTATGATGAGCATATTTGTTTTCATAAAACATTATGCAAATATCGGTAGATTATTAATTGGGGAAGAAAATAAGATTGGTACGAAAAACGGAGATAAATAAAGGAATCCTGCTTACTGATCGTCAACGTCTAAGCTGGTTACGGTTATTGCGCAGTGAAAATATTGGAGCTGTTAGTTTTCGCAATCTCATTGATCATTATAAAACAGCAGAAAATGCTCTGGCAGCGCTGTCAGAGCTTAGTAGAAAAGGTGGTGGTTCTGTATCTATTAAAATAGCAAGCTTAGAAGATGCAGAAAAAGAAATGCAAGAAGCTGAAAGATTAGATGTCCGGTTTATCGGTATAGGAGAACCAGATTATCCAGCTTTTCTTAAGGTTACAGAAGCCCCTCCGCCGCTTATTGCTATCAAAGGTAATGTTGCAATTTTTCAAAAAACTTCTATTGGAATTATAGGTTCTCGAAATGCTTCAGCTGCGGGAAAAAAGCTTACGGCTCAATTTGCGCGTTTTCTCGGAGAAGCAGACTTTGTAACAATTTCTGGGCTTGCTCGTGGAATTGATAGTGTTGCGCATCAAGCAAGTTTAAAAACAGGAACTGTTGCAGTCATGGCTGGAGGAATTGATCATATCTATCCTCCTGAAAATAAAAAGTTGCATGAAGATATTATTGCCAACGGTGGAGCCATCATCAGCGAAATGCCCATTTCTTGGCAGCCGCGTGCTATCGATTTTCCAAGAAGAAACCGTATTATTGCAGCTTTGTCACTTGGTCTCTTGGTTGTAGAGGCAGCCCTGCGCTCAGGGTCCTTAATTACCGCACGTCAAGCAGCTGAAATGGGACGGTTAATTTTTGCCATTCCCGGTTCTCCACTTGATCCAAGATCTGTTGGTACCAACAATCTTATCAAAGACGGAGCTCTACTCACCACACATCCTTCTGACATCATAGAAACACTTACGCCATTAATTTCACCGCTTCCAAATTCCCAACTCAATTTTTTTGAGGAACCATCCTCTTTACAACTTGAAAAGGAGAATTTTAATTTAGCAGATAAAAAAAACAACAGCCTCTCTTTAGCAGATGATGATGCAGCACGCGCAGCAGTTCTCTCCGCTCTTTCAACAACGCCAATCGATTTAGACACACTCAGTATCCACTCAGGTGTTTCACTCCCAGCTCTCTACCTCTTGTTGGTAGAACTCGACCTTGCTGGAAAGCTTATTCGACACTCTGGTGGTTGTGTGTCATTGTCGAATCTTGATCTTCCCCAAGAGCCTCAGCACTATTAATAATGCTTTGCCCTTCTTTGGCAACCATATCCAAAAGCAATGCTAAAAGCGGACTGTGCGCCTGACGCGCCATCTGATTCATTTGCTTTGACATGTCTGTAATATATTGGATAACTTTTAAATGATTTATAAACATAATCCTCTATCCTTGAGCATTTCCCCTCCTACCTCTCAATAGACGTTATCTTAGTATTTCGCCGTATGTTTTTGTAATAACAGTGGAAAATAAATCGTGTAATTCTATATAGGGTGTACTCTAATAATGACAATCATAAGTTGTACAATATTCATGTTTTTTATATGGCTAATATTTTTTTATGTGCTCTTAAGCAATTGGCATTAGCTATTCGCGTGAAAGGCGTTTATAAAAAAATTTTTATTTCAATATTTGGATAAAATTATGAATATCGTTATCGTTGAATCTCCAGCAAAAGCAAAAACAATTAATAAATATCTTGGGTCTCAATACAAAGTTGTCGCATCATTTGGACATGTTCGTGATTTGCCTGCAAAAGATGGTTCTGTTTTACCGGATCAAGATTTTTCTATGAAATGGGATATAGATTCTGCTGCCGCTAAACGTTTAAATGAAATAGCAAAAGCCGTTAAAGAAGCCGATAGCCTTATATTAGCAACAGACCCTGATCGTGAAGGGGAAGCTATTTCATGGCATATTCTGGATGTTCTCCGTCAAAAAAAAGTTTTAAAAGATAAACCTATTAAAAGAGTTGTCTTCAATGCCATCACCAAAAAGTCTGTGCTTGATGCTATGAACAATCCACGTGATATTGATACATCGCTTGTAGATGCTTATCTTGCGCGTCGTGCTCTTGATTATCTCGTTGGTTTTACACTTTCACCTGTTTTATGGCGTAAACTTCCTGGTGCGCGTTCAGCAGGACGCGTTCAATCGGTTGCTTTGCGTATTATTTGTGATCGTGAATCAGAAATAGAACATTTTATCAAAGAAGATTATTGGTCCATTACAACACAGTTAAAAACCATCCGAAATGATGGTTTCCAAGCAAGATTGACAATGTTTAATCAAAGAAAAATAGGCAAGCTTGATATTCAATCTCAAGAACAAGCAGACCAAATTCGCTTTATGTTGGAGCAAGCCCAATACCATACACTCAGTGTTGAAGCAAAACCTACAAAGAGAAATCCTTTTCCTCCATTTACAACCTCCACACTACAACAAGCAGCTTCTTCAAAATTAGGATTTTCAGCTTCTCGCACTATGCAAATTGCCCAAAAGCTTTATGAAGGCATTGAAATTAACGGTGAAACGGCAGGGCTTATTACTTATATGCGTACCGATGGTGTGCAAATAGCACCTGAGGCTATTGATTCAGCAAGAAAAGTTATTCATGAAACTTTCGGAAAAGACTATATTCCTGAAAAGCCACGTTTTTATTCAACAAAGGCAAAAAATGCACAGGAAGCACACGAAGCGATCCGTCCAACAGATTTTCAACGCAATCCTAGTCAAGTCCGTAATTTTCTCGATAGCGATCAAGCAAAGCTCTATGAGCTAATATGGAAGCGTGCTATTGCCAGCCAAATGCGCTCTGCTGAAATTGAACGTACAACTGTTGAAATTGAAGCACAACAAGGAGAAAACCATGCAAATCTACGAGCAACAGGATCTGTTATTCGCTTTGATGGCTTTATTTCCGTCTACACGGATCAACGAGACGAAGAAAATAATGAAGAAAATGAATCAACACGTTTACCACAAATAAACACTGGTGAAGCACTGACAAAAGAAAAAGTTGAATCTATACAACATACCACAGAGCCCCCTTCTCGTTATTCTGAAGCTTCATTAATTAAAAAGCTTGAGGAGTTAGGAATTGGTCGTCCTTCAACTTATGCATCCACATTGGCGACATTGTGTGACCGTGGATATATTGTCATTGATAAACGAAAGCTTATTCCCGATGCTAAGGGACGTATTGTTACAGCCTTTCTTGAAAATTTTTTTAATCGCTATGTAGAATATGGTTTCACAGCAGATCTTGAAGAAAAGCTGGATCTTATCTCTGATGGCAAACTTTCTTGGAAAGACGTATTGCGAGATTTTTGGGATGGATTTAATGCATCTATTATCAATATCCAAGAACTCCGTATAACTAATGTTCTTGATGCTTTAAATGTAACATTAGCACCTCTCGCTTTTCCTGAACGCGAAGATGGAAGTGATGTACGTTCCTGTCCTCTTTGTAAAAATGGTCAATTATCATTAAAACTTGGGCGTTATGGTGCTTTTGTTGGTTGTTCCAATTATCCCGAATGTAAATACACACGCCAACTTGGTACAGATACTGGAGAAGAGAATGAAGCTATACGCAATGATGAACCTGTTATACTTGGTATTGACCCTGAAACAGGAAAAGAGATCTCTCTTCGTAATGGCCGCTTTGGTCCCTATATTCAACTTGGTGAAAGCAAAGAAGTTAAGCGTGCAGGACTACCAAAAGAATGGCAGGCAGAAAATGTAACCCTTGATAAAGCCTTGGCTTTACTATCCCTTCCCCGTGAAATTGGCATTCATCCTGAAACCGGAAAAACAATCACGGCTACGATTGGACGATATGGTCCCTATCTTAGCCATAACGGAAAATCTGCGCGCCTTCTTCATGCAGATGAAGTTTTTGATATTGGTATCAATCGCGCTGTTACAGTATTAGCAGAACAACAAGAAAACAAAACCAGGCAAAGCAGAACAACACCTGAAGCATTGGCAACATTAGGAGAGCATCCCGAAGGAGGAACCATTACCGTGCGCAACGGGCGTTATGGTCCTTATGTCAATTGGGGTAAAATTAATGCAACATTGCCAAAAGATAAAGATCCCATTAGTGTAACACTTCCAGAGGCACTAGAACTTATATCGGCTAAAGCATCGAGTAAAAAAACAACTTCAAAAAGAGCTTCTTCTAAAACAAAAGCAAAAATAAAAGAGATATAAATTTTGGCTAAAGGTGAAAAAAACATAAAATATCTCTCTTCATTCAAGGGGAAAACTTTTCCCAATAAGGAAGCAATTCTTTCCTTTATAATTGAGAATCCTAACCACTCAAGTAAACGAGAAATCGCCAAAGCTTTTAACTTAAAAGGTGATTCTCGTATTTTGCTTAGAGATATGTTACGTGAGTTGAAGGATCAAAATCTTATATCTAAACACCGCAAAAGAGCAATAAACAAAGGAAAATTACCTCCTGTTACTTTAGTAAAAATTAGCGGACGTGATAAAGATGGAAGTTTTATTGCACAACCTCTTGAATGGGAAGATTCTCCAAAGCCCAATATTGAAATACACTCTTTTCATCACATAAAAGGAAGTAATATTGGTGTTGGAGATCATATTCTTGTAAAAGTTTTTCGAAATAAAAATTCTGAAAGCTCAAGCCATCCTTATACGGGACGAATTATTCGTAAAATTGATGTATCTCCCAAAAGCGCATTTGCTATTGTACGAAAATTGGAAAATAATCAATGGCGCCTTGATCCTATAGACCGCAAAACCAATGAACTTATTGTTGAAATGTCTCCAGAAATGAAGATTGAAACGGGTGATCTCGTTGAAGTCGAAATAAAAAAAAATACTGGTTACGGATTAAAGAGCGCAAAAATAAAGAATGTTTTAGGGCACATTAAGAGTGAGAAAACACTCTCAATGATAGCGCTTCTTTCGAAAGGAATTCCTTATATTTTTCCTGAAAGTGTTCTTGAGCAAGCCAAACATATCAAAGCTGCCAATATGGATAATCGTGAAGATTGGCGACAATTACCCTTTATTACAATTGATCCACCAGATGCAAAAGACCATGATGATGCAGTTTATGCAACCAAGGATAAGGATCCAGCAAACAATGATGGTTGGATTATTATTGTAGCCATCGCAGATGTTTCTTACTATATCAAAACAGGAAGTGCTTTAGATAAAGAAGCATTGAAACGCGGAAATTCTGTTTATTTTCCCGATACTGTTGTGCCAATGCTGCCTGAACGCCTTTCTCATGATTTATGTTCTCTACGTGAAGGAAAAGAACGGCCAGCTTTAGCAGTTCGTATGATTTTTGATGCAAACGGTAATAAACGAAAACATAGTTTTCATCGTATTATGATGCGGGTAAGAGCTAAATTTTCTTATCAAGAAGTGCAATTGGCAAGAAAAGAACATATCAATGAAAAAAATGCACCTTTACTTGAGAATATCTTACACCCCTTATGGGAAGCCTATGCATGCCTTAAAGCTGCGCGAAATCTTCGACAACCACTAGAATTAGAAATAACAGAAAAAAAGATTATTCTTGATCAAAATGGATGCATCCAAGATGTTGTGAGTGAAGAACATCTAGAAGCACATCGTTTGATTGAAGAGTTTATGATACAAGCAAATATTGCAGCTTCTGAAACCTTAAAAGAACATCATCAGCCCCTCATCTACCGTATTCATGAGAAACCCTCTCTTGCCAAGCAAGAAATATTGCGGAATTTTCTTCAAAGTTTAGGAATATCACTCGCTCGAAGTGCAGAACTGACATCAGCACGTCTTAATAGAATTTTAAAAAAGGTCGCTCATACTCAACAACAAGAACTAGTCAATCAAGTTATTTTGCGTTCACAATCACAAGCAGAGTACAACCCTAAAAATAGTGGCCATTTTGGTTTGAACTTGCAGAACTATACACATTTTACATCACCAATCCGTCGTTATGCTGATCTCATTATTCATCGAGCACTCATTAAAGCTCTCAAATTAGGAAATGATCAATTAACAGAGACACAAGAACAAAATCTTGCAGAAATTGCTACGCAAATTTCTTTATATGAGCGCCGTGCGATGGTAGCTGAAAGAGAAACGATTGATCGGCTTGTTGCTCACTATTTAACGAATAAAATCGGTCGTATTTTTACAGGTCGCATTTCCGGAGTTACAAAAGCAGGTCTTTTTATCTCACTTGATAAACTCAATACAGATGGTTTTGTCCATATTTCTACACTTAAAAATGATTATTATCATTTTGATGAAGCACAACATGTTCTTGTAGGACAGCGTAGCCATAAAGGCTATCAACTCAGTGATGTTGTAGAAGTAAAACTTATAACGGTACAACCTTTTGCTGGCGCTTTATGCTTTGAACTCTTAACAAAACCTCGTCCAATAAAATTTTCACCAACATCCTACCATAAAAACAAATTAAAAAAACAAAAATATACTTTTTATGGGAAAAGAAAAAATTAATTAAAAATAAAAAGTAAAAAACATTTTTATAATTTTCGTTGTATTATTTTTTATTTTAAAGTCTAAAAATCTTTATTAAAAATAATTAAACCTCTTGTTTCTCTCTTTAAAAGCATATAAATAATAATGACTTAAAGCTAAGAAAAGACCTATAATATGTAGTATTTATATTATTTTTATGTTTTATTTAGTATATAAAGGTATGTGATTTATTTTATAAATATAGTAATTTTATAAAAATCTTGCAGGTTTTTTATACTTAATAGGTGAGAAAATCTGCAAAAGAGAGCTTGAGCTTTTTTCATTTCAGCACACCTTTTTATTATTCGAATAAACAAAAGTATCTTAAGTCATTCTTATGAAAAAAAAAGCTTTTGACTCTCAAAATAATTCTTTGCGTGCCATTATTGCAGCTATTGCAACCATTGGTACCGTTGGAACAGCATTGGGAATGGGAACACAACTTGTCTCTTTTCTTATGGCAGAAAAAGGACTTTCCAACAGTACAATCGGCTATAGTGGAACTGTTGGTGGAATCGCCACAATTATTGCAGCTATTTTTACGTCTCGAATCGCCTTATGCTTAGGAATTTCTCAAACAATATTGCTTATGATGGCTATAGGATCTTTAAGTTTTTTAGGATTCTATTTTTTCGACCCCTTATGGGTTTGGTTCATTTTAAGGTTTATATTACATTTCACTATGACAGTTATGTTTATCCTGTCAGAGTTTTGGATCAACAGTTGTGCTCCCCCTAAAAAACGTAGCTTGGTTCTTTCCATTTATGCTATTGTTTTAGGATTAGGGTTTGCGGTAGGTCCAACGTTGCTAGCAAAAGTGGGAACACAAGGCTTTATTCCTTTTGCTGTTGGCTATAGCCTTATTATACTTGCTGTTATCCCAATTCTTGCGGCTTGGAAATTAAGTCCAGAATTTCAAAAAAGCCAATATACGCCATTTTTTCGTTATCTTTTTTATGTTCCAAGTGCCATGATGGCAGTGTTTGTTTACGGTGCTATTCAAATGGGCGCATTAACTCTTATAACACCCTTTACTTTATCCATTGGCTATAATGAGCATGAAGCAGCACACTTTATGGCAACGCTTGCACTTGGGAATGTTTTGCTCTTAATTCCTATCAGCATTATAAGCGACTATGCCAAAGATCGACGTTATCCCCTAATAAGTTGTGCTATCCTAGGTCTTGTGGGAACTTTTATGGTACCATGGATCACTCAATATCCATGGGTTCTAATGCTTGATCTGTTCCTTCTTGGTGGTGTATCAGCTAGCCTTTATACAATTGCTCTGGCACATCTAGGAGCACGTCTTAAGGGCCAAGAACTTGCTGCTGCTAATTCTGCCTTTATTTTTTGCTATGGAATTGGTATGCTCATCGGGCCAACCTTTATTGGAAAATCCATGGATATTTTTAATCCTTTTGGTTTTTCAATAGCTATGGCTGTTTTTTTCGGTTTATATGTCATTTTGGTATTTATCCAACTGATGAGAAAATTAATCAGCTCTTGACTTTTTTGAGAACATCCGTAGTGTTGCCGGAAAATCTGATGATGTCGGAAATAAGTTTTGAAAGCAATAATATTTTTTCAGTATAAATAGGGTATTTACATTATGGCTAAAGCAGCAACCATTAAGATCAAGCTTTTATCAACTGCAGATACTGGTTTTTTCTATGTAACAAAGAAAAACAGCCGCACAATGACAGATAAAATGAGCAAGCGTAAATATGATCCAGTTGTAAAAAAGCACGTTGAATTTAAAGAAACAAAAATTAAATAAATAAAATTATTATTGAATTGATAGATTTTATACTCCAAAAGAAATGTGGGAGTATTGCTCTTCAAAGTTATTTTTTGAGGGGTGTTTTTTTATTTCCTTAAGTTTAAAAAGTTTACTTTAAACTTTGTACGTTTTGTACGGATTTGGCTTAAGTTGATTTATTATTTAAGTTGCTTACATATATTCTGCATGAGTATTTGATTATTGTGATATCTAACGAAAATTTTGTCATTAAAACGAGACATTGTTTCGTCATATGAATAAAGCTTCTCGGATGAATTATAAACAATACTAAAATAGAGTTATAGTAATGTTAGCAGTTTCTTTATTTCATGAAAAAATCTTTTTCTCATTTTAATCTAAGAATCTTTAATCTAAAAGTTATCGGTTTCAGTATTTTTGTCGCTGCCAGCATTCTTATCATTATGTCAACTTACTTTAAGAAAACTCAGCAGTTGCCTCAAAAAGAAAAATTTTCTTCTCAAAACTCTGTTAAAGGAAATGCTTTAATCATTGATGGCGATACCATTATGATTTCTTCAATTAAGATTCGACTAGCTGGAATTGATGCTCCTGAACTCCACCAATTTTGTGGAAAAAAGGAAGCACGCTACCCTTGTGGGCTTGAGGCAAAGAAATATTTAGAACAATTATTAAAAAATCAAACTGTTATATGTCACTGGCAAAAAACAGATAAATATCGCCGTATTCTTGCAACATGTAAAACAAAACAAGTTAGCAATATCAACGCAACACTTGTACAGAATGGTTGGGCTGTAAATTATTATGAATACCCCAAAGAAGAGCAAGAAGCGAGAAGGAAAAAGAAAGGAATATGGGCATCAAGTTTTCAACGACCAAAAGAATGGCGCAAAGCAAATCCTCGCACAGAATAAGAAAAATATTTTTTAATTTTATTTACTAATGAAACAATATAGCCCAATTATCAAACTTGAAAAAGAGATCTATTCCTGTCGTGTTTGCGTCCAACAACCCCATTATTTTCCTCCTCTTCCTCATGAACCAAACCCTGTCGTTTATTTATCCGATACTGCTTCGATTGCAATTGCAGGCCAAGCACCAGGATTGCGTGTTCATGAAACTTCTATCCCTTTTAATGATCGTTCGGGCGAAAGATTGCGTAATTGGCTGGGTGTTACAAAAGAAGAATTTTATAATAAATCTCTCTTTGCTATTGTTCCTATGGGATTTTGTTTTCCAGGTTATGACAAAAATAAAGCTGATTTACCACCAAGATGTGAATGTCGAGAAATATGGCATGAAAAGATATTTCAGGCAATGCCTCAAATAAAGCTTGTTCTTGCCATTGGTCGTTATGCGCAAAAGTGGCACATTACAGAATTAAAACATAAAACCGTTTCTGCAACTGTTGGTGATTGGAGAAATATTCTTTCCATTCCTCAACCTCGAGGCTATAATGTTATGCCTTTGCCTCATCCGTCATGGCGAAATACTTCTTGGTTACAGAAAAATCCATGGTTTAACGATGAGCTTATTGTATATCTGCGTCGTTTAGTGCGTAAATTTTTATAAATTAAAATATTGAGAAAAAATATGGATCGTCTTGACCGAAAAATTTTACATCTTTTGCAAGAAAATGCGACACTTTCTGTTGCTGATATTGCTAAAAAAGTGGGACTTTCGACCACTCCTTGCTGGCGTAGGATTCAAAAACTTGAAGAAGATGGCGTCATTCAACGTCGTGTTGCTGTTCTTTCTCCAGAAAAAGTAAACGCACACGTCACTGTTTTTGTGTCTATTCGCACAAATACACATAGTCATGAATGGTTTAAGCGTTTTTCACAAATTGTGCAGGAGTTCCGTGAAGTTATTGAATTTTACCGAATGAGTGGAGATATTGACTATTTATTGCGTGTTGTTGTTCCCAATATTGAAGCTTATGATCTTTTTTATAAAAAATTAATTTCTAAAATTGATATCCGTGATGTCTCATCTTCTTTCGCAATGGAACAGATTAAATATACAACGGAGCTTCCGCTGAATTATATTAAATTACATGAAAAGGTAAATGAACATAACTCTTAAGCGTTTTTTATATCCGTCTCATCATCTTTTAAGTGTTCAAACTTTCTTGTTCCAAAACCGCCATTTGTGCATGAGTTAAAACAGCAGCTTTGACAATACCAGCTGCCATAGCTGCTCCTGTCCCTTCACCAAGACGCATCCCCAAATCTAGAAGTGGTTCTTTGCCAATTTTTTGTAAAAGTTTACGATGGACTTTTTCAGAAGAAACATGTCCAACGAGAGTATGATCAAGAGCTTTTGGATGCATTTTATAAAGGACCGCTGCCGCTGCTGTTGCCACAAAACCATCTAAAATAACGGGTATCTTTTCCATTCTTGCCGCCAAAATAGCACCAACCATAGCAGCAATTTCACGTCCTCCTAAGCGACGCATTATCTCAAAAGGATCATTTAAATGCTCCTTATGCAAGGAAACTGCTGCCTTAACCGCTGCTATTTTACGCTGATAAAAATCACCCTCCGATTCCATATCATGTCCTGTCCACTCTTCAACGTCTCCACCAAACAATGCTAAACATAAAGCTGAAGCTATTGTTGTGTTTCCAATTCCCATTTCACCAATACATAAAAGATCTGTTCCACCAGCAATGGATTCCATTCCAAATGCCATTGTAGCAGCTGCACTTCTCTCGTCCATTGCAGCATCCTTGGTAATATTCATTGTTGGATATTCCAATGCTAAATCAAAAATTTTTAATCCCAGATCATAAGCGATACAAATTTGGTTGATAGCAGCACCGCCAGATGCAAAATTTTGTACCATTTTTTGTGTCATAGATTGTGGAAATGGTGTAATATTCTCCTCTACAATACCATGGTTTCCAGAAAAAATAGCAACCAAAGGTCGCGTTACTATAGGTTTTTCTGTACCTCTCCACCCCGCGTACCAAACAGCAATATCTCCTAGTTTTCCCAATGTTCCTTGCTCTTTTGTTAAGTTTTTTTGCCGTTTTTTTGCCAAAATTATAGAAAACTCATCAGCAACAGGTAAATTTGTAAACAAAGCACGAAAATCATCAAATGGACTAGCGATCATAAGGATACCTTTTAAAATCTACAATGTTTATGAAAATCACGTCATATATACAGGATATGAATAATTTATTGTTTTTTTAACAGTGCTTTAAAAATGTTAAATACTATGAAAGCAATAATTTCTACATTCTATTTTTTACCCCAATAACAAACGTGCAAGATTCAAAATGTTATTAATATCTTATGACTACCTTTACAGTGATACCCTTAAACTATTTTTTATTTAATAGGCATAATCAGCATGCCGTTTAATATATAAATTCTAACATTCTTATTCATAATAAAAGTTATAAACTTTCAAAAACTTATAAAATTAAAGGGATCAAAATTATCGCAAAGAAATCAAAACGCAAAGGATCTCAACTTCAATATATGTTAATTGTCTGACTGTTATTAAATGAGAGCATAAAAAGCTTCTTTTAAAGTACATATATCTGCGTTTGGTTTTATCGCATCATTTGATAGTATTTGCCGCCATCGACGTGCCCCACCCCGCCCATGAAATAAACCAATCATGTGACGCGTCACATGAGAAAGCCGTCCCCCCGATGCAATATGTCGAGCTGCATAATCACACATAACCTCAATAAGATCACTCTCACTTAGACTATTCTGCGACTCACCATAGAGTTCAAAATCAATATGTTTTAACAAAGTTGGATCATGATAAACTTGGCGACCAACCATGACAGCATCACAGAAAGTTAAGTGTTCTTTGATCTCATCAATCGATTTAATTCCACCATTTATCCCAATAAATTTATGAGGATATTGACGTTTTAATTTGTAAACCCTTTCATAATTAAGGGGCGGAATATTGCGATTTTCTTTCGGACTCAATCCTTGTAGCCATGCCTTGCGTGCATGGATCCAGAGCGCATCACATCCAGCATTCCAAACTTGATTAGCCAAAAGATCTAATGCTAATTCTTCATCTTGTTCGTCCACTCCAATCCGACATTTGACAGTTACAGGTATAGTAACCTCTTGTTTCATTGCTTCTACAGCATTTGCCACAATGTCTGGATGTAGCATCAAACAAGCTCCAAAGACACCTGCTTGAACACGATTTGATGGACAACCAACATTGAGATTTATTTCGTTATAGCCAAAATCCTCAGCAATTCGTGCAGCTTCTGCTAACTTTTTCGGATCTGCCCCCCCTAATTGTAATGCAACTGGACGTTCTTTGTCGCTAAAAGCCAACAATTGTTCACGAACACCATGAATGACAGCATCTGCTACCATCATTTCCGTATAAAGGAGAGCTTTTTTCGTTAAAAGACGATAAAAAAACCTGCAATGTCGGTCTGTCCAGTCCAACATTGGTGCTACTGCAAATTTTATAGGCGATGGAAGGTTGTAAAATATCATGAGGGTATTACTCTCATGTCCCTATAGCTCTCTCTTTATACATAGAAAAATACTTACTTTTAGTTTACGGAAAATTTTATTCTTTTATACTATCATGAGTATAATAACAGCTCATTATTTTCAATTGATATCAAGGTTTACTACAATCAATCATGCCAAAACACAATATCGCATTTCTCATAGATTAGTGTTCAGGTATATAAACATGAAAAAAGAAGATTTTTACTATAATATAAAAAACTCATTTATAAGTTCTTCTTACGCTCTTCAAGTCTCTCCCCTTACATGATTTAGTACAGCGTTTAAGATAATAAATGCTAAACTAACACATTATACAATTTTTCATGATCGATTTAATTTTCTTTAGATTTTTTAACTCATTGTGCAAATAAACGCTAAAGAAAGTAGCTTTATCTTCTCCTAAAGAAGAAAAAACCTTATTTCATACGAATCTAATTATAAATCATTTTTTATCAATGAGTTCTTTTTGGTAATATTCTTAGATTTCACTTTATAAAATAGACAAATTTCATCTTAAATATTCTATCTAATTTTGCCATTTTGTGATTCTTGCAAAAAAAACTAAAATCAGGGTATAGACAGCCATTGCCTTTTTAATATCTATAACTGATATCAGTATCTCTTGAAGGAAAATATTTACAATATTGCAGATAAAATCTGTAAAATGAAATGATCATAAACGTTTTTCAATCTCTTGTTGGCTTTGCATATAGGAAGAAAGAGTATCAACCTCTTGTTCATTAAATAGGAGCCCCAGTTTTGAACGACGCCATAACACATCTTCACATACTTTAGCCCATTCTTTTTCCATCAACCATTTTACTTCTACTTCATAAAGCCCATGTCCAAAATTTTTTCCTTTATTTGCCTTACCATGTGCAAAGATCAGCAATGCTTCTGTACCGTAGGAGCGTGCAAGCCTGCGATGTGTAAAAACATCTAAATCTGGCATTAAAAGAGCAATCCTATTTTCGATTGTATCTAATTTGTTATAGGGGAAATCTCCCCCTGGAAGTACTGCCTTAGCCGTCCATGATGCTCCCTTTTTACCAAGTGCTTTTTCAACAAATTTCATCGCATCTTCAGCTAACTTACGATAAGTTGTAATCTTTCCACCATAAAGATTAAGTATCTTTGGTGTCGTTCCTGTTCCCATTTCTTTTAAAACATAATCGCGCGTAATTTCTTGTGCTTTTGAAGCTCCATCATCATAGAGTGGACGAACTCCAGAGTAAGACCAGACAATCGTTTCAGGTAATACTGGTTGTATGAAATATTCACTGGCTGCTGCACAAATATAATCAATTTCTTTATCAGTAATATGAACGTCAGCCGGATCTCCTTGATAATTACAATCTGTTGTTCCAAGCAAGGTAAACTCTTCTTGATATGGAATAGCAAATATAATACGCCCATCACCATTTTGAAAAATATAAGCACGATCATGAGTATAAAGTTTGGGAACCAAAATATGAGAACCTCTAACAAGCCGTATTGGTGTATGTTCTTTACAGTCTAATACGCTTTCCAAAACATGATCAATCCAAGGTCCTGTCATATTCGCAACATAAGAAGCAGTGACATTATATTCTTTACCGCTTAACTTGTCTTGAAGAAAGATACGCCATTTTTTGTCTTCTCTTTTTAAAGATAGAACTTTTGTGCGTACTTTTATATCAGCTCCCCACTTTTCTGCATCACGAGCATTGGCAATAACTAAACGCGCATCATCTACTCTTGCATCAGAATATTCAAAACCTCTCTGATATTCTTTTTTCAGTGTAGAGCAAAACTTTTTTGAAAAATTAATCGTTTTACTGCGCCACAATTTCTGATTCCAGTTCCCTAAATAATCATAAATAAAAAGTCCAAAACGCAATATCCAAGCAGGACGCAATTCTTTATGATAAGGAAGAAGAAAACGTAAAGGACGTACAATATGTGGAGCTATACGTAAAATGATCTCGCGTTCTTTGAGTGCTTCACGAACAAGTTTGAACTCATAATGTTCAAGATAACGAAGACCACCGTGAATAAGTTTTGTTGATGCACTTGAAGTCCCTGATGCAAGATCTTTCATTTCAGCTAATCCTACTTTAAAACCGCGTCCAGCTGCATCTCTTGCCAATCCACACCCGTTTATCCCTCCCCCAATGATAAACAGCTCATAATGTGTTGTGGTTTTCATAATTTCACTTTTCATTATTTAATTTTGTTTCTCAGTCCTCAATAAAGCAACAGGAGAAAATAATACAAGTGTTCTTCATTGTATTATCAACGTACTTTTTCCTAAAATAAACACGCACAAAAAGCTTTTGATACCCTTATACATCAAAACAACATTTGACAAATTAAAGAGAGGATTTTTTATCCTGTAGGCAATATAATCTTTGCAAATGTACATCATATGAAAGCTTTTTAGAGAAAAATTAATGTTTTTTATCATTTGAGAATACATACTATAGCTAAATGCTTTATTGCACATAGAGAACGCTTTTCATATAGTTTACTCAATGACACAATAGAAAATGTAAAGGTATACAGATGACTCATCAACCTGAAAACTCGAAAATAACACTTGTTTCAAAAATTTTAGTCCCAGTTATGTTGAGTATTTTAACCTTTTTACCTTCTTTATCAAACGCAACATCACAGCAGACAGTAACCAATCATTTAAGCTTAGAAAAACTTAAAGCACAACTTTTAGAAGATTCTAGCTTTTTATCTAAGCTTAAAGAAAAAATGACACCGCATACTGATTCTCAGCATATTCAACAAATTGTTAGAGAGTATCTTCTTACTCATCCAGAAGTTTTGATTGAAATGCAGCTTATCCTTCAAGATAAGCTGGAAAAACAAAATGAAGACGAAAGTCAAAGCTCAATTATTCATTTATTAGAAAAGGAAATTTTTCACTCTCCTCATGACGCTGTTTTGGGGAATCCAAATGGTAAAAAAGTACTTGTTGATTTTTTTGATTACAATTGCAGATTTTGTAAAAGTGCCTATTCAGATATAGAAGACTTGATAAAAGAATATCCAGATCTACGGGTTATTATCAAGGATTTACCGATTTTGGGATCTGATTCTATGGCGGCTCATACCGTTGCTTACGCATTTCGAAAACAATTTCCAGAAAAATATCCTCAGTTTCATAAAAAGCTTTTAATGCATCAAGGGCGCGCAAATGAAGCTAAAGCTATAAAAATAGCTGTTTCATTAGGAGCAGATGAAAAAAAACTCCGTAATGCAATAAAAGACCCTAATCTGCAAAAAGCTTTTAAAGAAAATATTCACATTGCCTCTACACTTCATATTACGGGAACACCTTCTTATATCATTGGTAATAAAATATTCATCGGCGCAGCCAGACAAGACATTCTAAAACAAGCGATAGATAATACACAGTAAATACCCTATTCTATACCTGATTAGTTTTAGGAAGAATACTGTAAATGAGGTAATTTTATGCTTTCTCTTTTTTGACAACAGGCTTATAAATGCAATTTTGCGTAAAGCAGATACGAGTTTAAAATTGCAAAATATAATGAATTTAAAGGAAATAAATATCTTTAAAGCTTCAAAAGATATCATCCCTAATCTAGAGATATTCTGTCATAAAACGAAATAATGACGATCTTCATTGATCAAGGAGTTAGAAATAAAATGGCAACAAAAAAAATGGATTTGGCAAAATATACCGCAATTGATACGAACATTATTCGTGATCTTGCTGAAATTTTGAATGATACAAATTTAACGAACATTGAAGTTGAACAAGGGGAGCTTCGTATTTGTGTCTCACGCCAAAATACCTCAACTTCTTCCGAGCAAGCGATCTATGCTCCTGTTTCTACTCCTACTTTTTCTGTAACATCTTCTCCAGTTCCAACAGCTGAATCTCCTATACACTCTATCCAAGAAGATAAATCAAAAAACACAATAACCTCTCCAATGGTTGGAACAGCCTATCTTGCACCTTCACCAGGCGCACAACCTTTTGTAGAAGTAGGACAAAATGTTTCTGAAGGGGAGACATTACTTATTATTGAAGCCATGAAAACAATGAATCAAATTTCATCACCGCGCTCCGGTACGGTAACCACTGTTCTTGTCAAAGATGGTCAACCTGTTGAATTTGGTGAACCACTTATTATTGTTGAATAAAGCGAGGGGCAACCATGATTCGAAAAATCCTCATTGCTAATCGAGGAGAAATTGCTCTTCGCGTTTTACGTGCATGTAAAGAACTTGGCATAAAAACCGTGGCTGTTCACTCTACCGCTGATGCAGATGCAATGCATGTTCGTCTTGCTGACGAAAGTGTTTGTATTGGCCCTCCTCCTGCTCGCGATTCTTATTTGAGTATTCAGCAAATTATTGCTGCTTGTGAAATTACAGGAGCGGATGCTGTTCATCCAGGTTATGGCTTTCTTTCTGAAAATGCAAAATTTGCAGATGTTCTAGAAGCCCATGATATTACATTCATCGGTCCAACAGCTACTCATATCCGAATCATGGGCGATAAAATCGAAGCAAAGAAAACCGCCAAAAAACTTGGTATTCCTGTAGTTCCAGGTTCAGATGGAGCAGTCACTGAAGAATCAGATGCTTTACGCACTGCTCGTGAAATTGGTTATCCGGTTATTATAAAAGCTTCTGCCGGTGGTGGCGGACGTGGTATGAAAGTCGTTCATTCTGAACAAGAATTTTCTATAGCTCTCAAGACAACGCGTTCAGAAGCGAAAGCTGCTTTTGGTGATGACGCTGTTTACATAGAAAAATATTTAGAAAAACCCCGTCATATTGAAATTCAAGTCATAGGTGATGGTGCGGGAAATGCTATTCATTTAGGAGAACGCGATTGTTCACTTCAACGACGACATCAAAAAGTATGGGAAGAAGCTACGTCACCTGCACTTAATGAAACTGAACGGAAAAAAATTGGAAGTATTGTTGCAAATGCTTGTGCCCAACTTGGATATCGTGGAGCGGGTACTATTGAATTTCTTTATGAAAATGGCGAATTTTATTTTATTGAAATGAATACACGTTTACAAGTCGAGCATCCTGTAACTGAAGCAATTACAGGTATAGATTTAGTCCACGAACAAATCCATATTGCATCAGGCTGTAAACTTTCAGTGACACAAGATGAAGTCTGTTTTTCTGGTCATGCCATTGAATGCCGTATTAATGCAGAAGATCCCATTAATTTTACGCCATCACCTGGAACCATTACACATTTTCATACACCTGGAGGTTTAGGGATTCGTGTTGATTCAGGCGCTTATTCAGGTTATCGTATTCCTCCTTACTATGATAGCATGATTGGAAAGCTGATTGTTCATGGACGTACCCGTTTAGAATGTATGATGCGTTTACGGCGTGCTTTAGATGAATTTGTCGTCGATGGGATAAAAACTACACTACCTCTTTTTCGCGATCTTATTAATAATCAAGATGTTGCTGATGGTAATTATAATATTCACTGGCTAGAAAATTACCTTGCTCATCAATCAAAGTCTTCAGATTCGTAATTCGATAGCAAAACGGTCCATTCTTATAAAAGATTCTATAAGATATCAACATAAGGATAGTTCCAACCTTGCTGTAAAAAGTGGAAAAAAGGAAATAAATTGGTTATTTTTTATATAGTTTTCTTTTAATATGCATAAAATTTAATAATTTTCTGTTTTCCTTTTTGTTAGTTTGTGCTAACTCCTACATGGTTACGCCCTTATAGCTCAGTTGGTAGAGCACCTGATTTGTAATCAGGGGGTCGGGAGTTCGAGTCTCTCTGGGGGCACCATTTTATTTCTTAAATATATTGAAATATATAGATTTTTTCTTTAAATAGCTATTTTCAGACCACCTTTTAGACCACCTTCTACAGTTTATATAATTTTACCTAATTTGTTCTTATTTGCTCCGTATTTTTCTTTGGAGTAAAAGCTAGGATCTCTTTTTTTCTCCATCTCACTGCTCTCCCTAGCTTATATGGCTCCGGAAACAACCCCTGAAGCACCCAATTGCGAATCGTTGTGGTTGATACACTAAAAAGCTGTGCACACTCACGTGTCGTTACATATCTATCTCCATCATCAAATATCATCTCATTACCTTTCTCTTTTTTATATTAATTAAATGGGTGGGAGTGCTGGAAGGCATGTGAAGCACTCCAACTTTTAAAAATTTGCAAGTTTATTTTTTAGATGTGCTTAATTTCATATTTCCAATCAGGCAATTGAGTAAGAGCTAATGCGAGTTGTCCTCTATGACACATGCATACATTGGC
>NZ_JBHIQP010000007.1:0-116470 GCF_042196625.1 Bartonella sp. AC535YNZD
GCTAATGCTTGTAAGCGTGATAACAGCCAAGCCAATGAAGGGGGTATTGTTGGTTTCTTCTCACTTGAGATGTCAACAGAACAGCTTGCAACTCGTATTATTTCTGAACAAATAAAGGTTTCTTCTTCGGATATGCGCCGTGGTAATATCTCAGAAGAGCAATTTGCAAAAATTATTCACGCAATGCGCTCTTTACAAACAATCCCTCTTTATATTGATCAAACGGGGGGTGTCTCCCTTGCACAATTGGCCGCCCGTGCAAGGCGTCTGAAACGACAACATGATTTAGATGTTTTGATTATCGACTATATCCAACTCATGACAAGTGGTTCAAAGCGTTCATTAGAAAATCGCGTTCAAGAAATTACAGCCATTACCACCGGATTAAAAGCACTTGCAAAAGAACTCAATATTCCCATCATTGCTCTGTCACAACTTTCACGTCAAGTTGAAAACCGAACCGATAAACGTCCACAACTCTCCGATTTACGTGAATCTGGTTCAATCGAGCAAGATGCCGACATTGTTCTGTTCGTTTATCGTGAAGAATATTATCTCAAAAATGAAGAACCAAAAGAAGGCACCTCTGAGTATAGCAAATGGCAAGAGGCAATTGAGCAAGCCAAGGGCAAAGCTGAGGTTATTATAGCAAAACAACGCCATGGTCCGACAGGAATCGTTTCCCTTGCCTTTCAATCCGATTTTACATGCTTTAGTGATTTGGAAAAATAGGAGCAGAAAAATGCGTTAAAGGGAGCTTTAAATACCCTTTAGATAAGGTCTTTGAAGACCCTTTGAGAACACCTTTAAAACTCTTTGAAAAAAAATGAATTGGTACAAAACCTAGTGGCAAAATATACAAAACCTGCTGGCAAGCTACAGCTACACTACACAAGCTACAGCTGGCAAGCTACAATGGTAGCGGAGGAGGGATTTGAACCCCCGACACAAGGATTATGATTCCTCTGCTCTAACCTACTGAGCTACTCCGCCAAAATAAGCAATCATAATTGTCAATAATTACATCTTTTGCGGATATAAGGGGTAGAATAGTAAGATGTCAAGCATCGTTTTGAAGCTTTTTTCTTGTCATTCTATTTTATCCTCGATATGTAAGTGTAGTTTTATATGATAAAGTAAGGTAAGGCGTAAAAATGGTGCCACGTGTAGCGGTTTTAGGATGCGGTCATTGGGGTGGAAATCATATAAAGACACTTCACTCTCTTGGGGCTTTAGCAGCAGTTTCTGATATTGATAGTGATCGTGCTGCCAGTTTTGCAACACTGTATGGTGTGGAGATTATTAAACCAGATGATCTTTTTGCTCATAGAGATATTGATGCACTGGTGTTGGCGCTGCCTCCACAATTTCACACGCAAAATGTGCTGCGTGCTGTTAAAAATGGTAAAGATGTTTTGGTGGAAAAACCAATAGCCTTGAATGTTTCTGATGCTAAACGCCAAGTTCAGGAGGCTGAGGCCTATGAGCGAGTTTTTATGGTGGGCCATATTTTGCGTTTTCATCCAGCTTTTGAAAAAATGTGTGAATTGGTGAAAAACGGAGATGTGGGAGATGTGCGATATATTTATTCTCATAGATTAGGCTTTGGAAAATTTCACACACACAGTGATGCTTTATGGGATCTTGCCCCTCATGATCTCTCAATGATTTTGGCGTTGACAGGATGTGAACCTTCCGAAATTCGTGGTGAGGGCGCTGCTGTCGTTGATCAGATTTCTGATTTTTCTCATATTCATATGACTTTTCCAAATGGTGTGCGTAGTCATCTTTTTACTTCACGCTTGAGTTCTTATCGTGAGAGGCGTTTAATTGTTGTTGGAACAAAGGCTATACTCGTTTTTGATGATATGGAACCGTGGAGTCGTAAATTGGCAATGCACCATTTTGCCGTTTGGAAAGAAAATCAAGAGTGGGCTTTTAGCATGGATGAGCTGAATTACATTGATGTTTGTGAAGATTTGCCGCTTACTTGCGAATTACGGCATTTCCTTCATTGTATTGAAACGCGTCAATCGCCTCGTACAAATGGTGATGATGCTATTGCGGTTTTACGGATTTTAACAGCTGCTGATATCAATTATGATAGATAAAAGAGATAGGTAGCGCTTTTGCATTCTTGTGATGATCAATGGAGTTAATATGCAATTCATCGACCTTGGGGCGCAGCGTGCGCGTATTGAAGATAAAATTAATTCTGCAATTGCGCATGTAGTCGCTAGTGGTAAGTATATTTTGGGGCCAAAAGTAACAGAATTTGAAGAGAAATTGGCAGAATATCTTGGCGTTAAACATGTGATTGCATGTGCTAATGGAACAGATGCTTTGAAGATGCCTCTTATGGCTAAAAATATTGGTCCAGGGGATGCTGTTTTTTGTCCTAGTTTTACGTTTTCTGCAACGGCTGAAGTGGTTGCTTTGGTGGGGGCTAAACCTGTTTTTGTTGATGTTTTACCTGATACATTCAATATTGATGTTGAAAAACTTTCTCATGCAATTGAAATGGTAAAAAAAGAAGGACGTCTAAAGCCAAAAGCTCTTATTGCTGTTGATTTGTTTGGGCTGCCTGCTGACTATGTGCAAATTGCTCAAGTAGCAGCAAAGGAAAATCTTTTTGTGATTGAAGATGCTGCACAATCTATGGGCGGAAGAAGCGGTAATACTATGTGTGGTGCTTTTGGTGATGTAGCGGCCACAAGTTTTTATCCTGCAAAACCATTAGGATGTTATGGTGATGGAGGTGCTATGATGACCAATGATGATCATTTGGCAGAACTTTTACGTTCTATTTTGTTTCATGGTAAAGGTGAAACGCAATATGATAATGTCCGTATTGGTATGAATTCGCGCTTAGATAGCATTCAAGCTGCAATTTTATTAGAAAAGTTTGTTATCTTTGAAGATGAAATGCAAAAGCGTGTAGAAATTGCTCAACGTTATTCCGATGGCTTAAGAGATATTGTTACAGTTCCAGAAATAGGAGAAAATATTCGTTCTGCTTATGCACAATATACGATTAAGGTAAAAGAACGTGATAAACTAAAAGATTTTTTACAAAAAAATTATATTCCTACAATGGTTTATTATAAAACTCCTTTACATAAACAGCCTGCTTATAAACATTTTCCTTATGTCACAGATTCTCTTTCTGTTTCAGAGTCTTTAGGAGATTGTGTTTTAAGTTTACCCATGCATCCTTATTTAACGCAGAATGATCAGGATATGATTATTCAGAAAATAAAAGACTTTTATTACTCTTGAGAGAGTTCTTTTATCTTTAAAAATATGTAAAAGCTTTATGAATGGATCCATTTTAGAAAATATTTTTATTAGAGTGTGTGGCAAATGTTTTTAAGTATAATTGTCTGGACTCATGAAATGTTGTCCTTTAGGGCGGTGATATGATCAGCAAGGAGAACCAGCGAGACAAGAAGATGTTTTTTTTACAAAACGGCGTGGATTTAAGAAAATTTGTTCTTTCGTTTAGTGAGAAAGCCACGTTTAATAAAAAATATTTCGGTTATGAGAGCTCTTTGTTGATTTCACTCTTCATTTAAGGTGTTTTTAAAGACAACTTATTTAAGGGGGACTTGGGAGAGAAGCTTTATTTTTTGGCGAATACGTGATGCTAGGTCATTTTTGCTTTTGGATTTTTGAATCAATGTGTTGATGGGTGATGTATTCCCCTCTTGTAGTGCTATGTGAGCTGCCAATGTTGCTGCAAGTTCTTTTGTTTCTTCTCGGAGTTCTTCTAGCAGTTGCTGGTTAGCGGTCGTGTCCAGCTCATGAGTTTGGATTTTTTGTAAGCGTTGCTGATAGTGTGCGACTTTTTCACGCATCATTTGTCTTTCCTTTGGAAGTGTGTAGTGTGGCGATATTTTGTTTGATTGCTATCGCTTCTTTGGTGAGAGTATCTTTTGTGGGGAGGCATAGCCGATAAAATTGTTCTGTTACTTGGCTCAGTTGTATTTTTTGTTGGACATATTTTTTTTGCAAAAATTCGTACTTTTTTTGGTTGTTTGCTAATTCTACAGCATGTTGTGCACGAAGAAAATCGTGATTTGCTTCTATTTCCGCGAGTGATAATGGCATTTTCGCACAAACATCTTTATACGCAAAATGAACGGCTTTACGCCAAATAAAAGGAGATAAAAGCACCAGTAACCAGGAAGTAAAAGCAACTCCAAGTATAAAAAAAAGAAATGATTGAATAAGCATAATACCCCTTTTCAAATAAGAAACCGTTTAAAACGGATTCCATGTCGGTTTAGGTGTTAATTTTAAATATCCTATATTGATACCAAGGCGAGCGCCGACTCCTGTACGTATTGGGATTAACAAGGTATTATGGTATTTGAGGACATGAAAACCAACACCTGCAATTAAATAGGCCGAACCTGAAATACCTCCATAGCGTCTCCATAAATTATTTATGCCATTAAGATTGTAAACTAAGATCATTAAACGGGAGCCTTGTCCGCCAAAATCCCATCCTACTGAGGGACCTTGCCAAAAAACTTTATGTTGACCATAGCTTTTGGTAAAAACCATTCCTTCGCCATAGGTTAATCCAGCAAAAAAGGCACCAGAAGCTTCTTCTCCTAAAATATAGGCATTGGGATAACCGTATTTTGAAAAAATATTTTGAATTGCAACAGCCAGACCACTGGCTGTTTTTCCAAAAAAGATATGACCAGAATCAATAATTTCTTGGAGTGAATAATGAGGTTCGTTTTGCTCTATTGGTTTTAGTCGAGCTTGTGTAGTGTTTATGGTGATGAATAAAAGGAAGATTAAAGATATAATATTTTTGTACCAGTATTTGAGTAGAGAGAGAGCCATAGAGTTTTCTCCTTTTATTAGTGATAAACAAAAAGATAATATTAGAATTTTCATTCTATTCAAATAAAAAATAAGATATAAGGTTATTTAAATTCTTGAATTTATTTCTAAATTTTTTAGCATGATTGTTAATGTTTCCTATTATGCATCAGATGTTAAGAGTTTTTCTTTAAAATAAAGTTTGTTTTTTTGAATCTAGGAGTTTTCAATCATTATGACGTTAGATATTTTTTTGAAGCCTATGGATCTTGCTGCTTTGCTTTGTAGTCGTATTTGCCATGATTTGATTTCACCTGTGGGGGCTATTCAAAATGCAATGGAGCTTTATGATGAAGGAGGAGCTGAAGAAGATGCTTTACAATTGGTGCGTTTATCCGTTGCGAGTGCTGCTGCACGTCTACAATTTGCGCGATTAGCTTTTGGTTTTGCTGGTGCAAGTGGAGGACAAATAGATACACGGGCTGCAGAGCAGGTTGCTCAGCAATATATGAAAGAAGAAAAAGCAACTTTAAAATGGCAAGCTTCTTCTTTATTGTTAGCAAAAGATGAAGTTAAACTTTTGCTTAATTTATTATTGATTGCAAACGCAACAGTTTCTCGTGGTGGTGAAATTGTTGTTATGATTTTGCAAGAAGAAAATAAACGTTCTTTTCGATTTGAGGTTTTCGGTAGAACTCTCCGTATACCCCCTCACTTTCTTGCGTTATATCATGGAGAAGTTCAAGAAGAGCTTGTTGATGCACATGTCATCCAATTTTATTACACAATGTTGCTTGCTCAGATGACAGAGATGAAAATAAATATTGATGAAAGTGATGGTTGTATTGTTTTAGAAAGTGTAAAAAAGCTTTGAATAAGAGAGAAGCGCTTAAGCTGTGTTGGGAAAAGTGGCTTCGATTGAACTTATGAGTGATAAGGTTATATGTGTAAATTGGGTGTGGTTACTTCTTAAGCTTTAAGCGCTTTCTATATGAGATTTTTTGTGTGCGAGTCTCTACTTTTAAAAGAGAAAAGATCTCGGAAAAAATCTCGGCCCGCTACACTCCGAGATTTTACAATGTGCATGTTCACTGCTTAAGCGGTTTTTCGTACGTTCTCTTCAACTGGATCACGTAATACATAACCACGTCCCCAAACTGTATCAATGTAATTTACACTGGAAGAGACTGCTTCCAATTTTTTCCGCAATTTACAGATAAAAACATCGATAATCTTTAGTTCTGGTTCATCCATTCCACCATAGAGATGATTGAGAAACATTTCCTTAGTAAGTGTTGTACCTTTGCGTAAAGAGAGAAGCTCTAGCATTTGGTACTCTTTACCGGTTAAATGAACAGGGCGCCCTGCAACTTCGACAGTTTTTGTGTCAAGGTTAACGGTGAGATCTCCGGTAACAATAACCGATTGTGCATGCCCTTTTGAACGACGAACAACTGCATGGATACGTGCAATGAGCTCATCCTTATGAAAAGGCTTCGTCATATAGTCGTCTGCTCCAAAGCCAAAACCACGAACCTTGTCTTCAATGGCATTCATACCAGAAAGGATTAGGACAGGAGTTTTTATTTTTGCCAACCTTAGAGTCCGCAAGACATCATACCCTGACATGTCAGGCAAATTCAGATCAAGCAAAATGATATCATAATCATAGAGTTTTCCCAAATCGATACCTTCTTCACCCAGATCAGTGATATAAACATTAAAGTTAGCCGACTTTAACATCAACTCAATGCTTTGAGTAATTGCTCTATCATCTTCAATTAATAATACGCGCATTTTAGATCCCTCACTTTGCTCCTTCACGAATCATAAGGAGCATTTCTATTTTATATCAGTTAGCAAAACCACTGTTATAAAAACAATTCATTAAATCAAACACTTATAACAAAGCGTTTATGAACATTTCAGTAGTACGCGTAACAATCACTACTAAATTCCCCACTATCCATGATAGTGGTTAACAAAATATTTTTATTTTTGAAAGAGGCTACAAAATTATTTTAGAAAAATCCTATATTTTTTAACATAATAAAAAAGGAGGACTTTTTTATAAACTTTAACTTAAAAAAAAATTGTAAAAGAGCTTTATAAATTACTTTTTTACAATTTCAGTGTTTATTTACTGAGCTTTAAACCTCTTCAGTTTATAATGGGGGAAAAGTTAAAGAAATAGTTATTACTCTTTAAAGCAGATTGTATTTTCAGATGCTTTAATGAAAGGCAGAAATTATTATAATTTCAAGTTAATAGACTGTTTTTGTCGGATAGATATATAACTAAAAGATATTTATTGGGTGTAAATGCGAGTTTTGAGTTGGCGCAATCAAGGAGTAGTGAGTATGAAGCCACGAGAAAATATGGTGCGATTGAGGATGTTTCAAGTGCGTGGAAAGCGCCGTGAAATTGCACAGCTTGAGATGATGATCGCAGAATTTGAACGAATGGTGTTAGAGTTGGAAGCACAGATTACTCATGAAGAACGTAAATCTGGAAACAATGATGTTCACCATTTTGCTTATTCTGCTTTTGCGCGTGCAGCGCGGCAAAGACGTGATAATCTGATCAATTCAATTCGTGATTTAGAACTTCAAAAAACAAATGCTGAAATTGCTCTCCATGAAGCTAATACAGAGCTGCAACGTGCACAGCTTTTGGAAGCACGAGAAAAGAAGATTGCTGCGGATGATAAGGATATTTTGATTCAATCTAATTCAATGGTTGGCTAATTTAATGGCTGGATGATAAAAGCAATTATTGAAAAATCCATTCTTTCAGGTTTATCTTTTGGATATAGTATAAAACAGCCAAACTTTTATCAAGTTTAGCTGTTTTATGGATTGCTTTATGTTATTAATCAATGGCAACTTAATGCCTGTAGTGTTGAATCTTGGTCGTTCGTAATCCCGCTAAACCGTGTTCATCGATTAAACTTTGCCATGAAATAAATTCTTCTACAGTCAAAGTATAACGGTGGCACGCTTCGTCAAGACTTAATAATCCACCTCTGACAGCCGCAACAACTTCAGCTTTGCGACGAATCACCCAGCGCCGTGTTGTTTGCGGCGGTAGGTCGGCAATTGTAAGCGGACTTCCATCTGGCCCAATAACATATTTCATTTGTGTTTTTATCAAGTTGCTCATTCGTATCCTCTACCTTTAGTCAAGGACTTGATTCGTTTATAGAGCATGAAATTTAAAAAAGAGCTAAAAGCGCTGAAAGAAAAAATTAATAAAGTGATTGGGTATGTAAAAAGAAGCTCAAGTTGAAGTGTTAGAAGAGATTCTTGCAATATTTTACTGGATTTTTCAAAAGAGAAAAAAGGTTTTCTAAAAGGATTTCTCCTAAACAATTACCATTATGCCTTATTTCCATCATTCTTTTTTTGTTTGCAGCAGCTTTTTAGAATGTGATGCTATGGTTGTGGAAAGGATAAAAAAACAATATAAAGAGCAATTAATAGTATAAAAGTGGCAAAGAACGCGCATCAGAATATTAATAATAGATGGGTATCCATTAAAGAGAGCATTAAATAGAGAATGAATACATGTTTTTAAACAGCCTTGATTTACCAGGACAACCTGAGGATTCTCGCATTGTTGTTGCAATGTCGGGGGGGGTTGATTCATCGGTTGTTGCAGGTCTTTTGAAAAAGGAAGGGTATAATGTTATTGGCATTACGTTGCAGCTTTATGATCATGGGGAAGCAACGCATCGGGTGGGAGCGTGTTGTGCAGGACAAGATATTGAAGATGCTCGCCGCGTCGCAGAAACACTAGGAATACCGCATTATGTTCTTGATTATGAAAAGCGCTTTCGCGAAGCTGTTATTGATCCTTTTGCAGAAAGTTATGCTCATGGAGAGACCCCAGTACCATGTATTGCATGTAATCAAACGGTTAAGTTTGCTGATTTATTAGCAACGGCACGCGAATTGGGGGCAGATGCTTTGGCTACGGGACATTATATTCGTTCGCGTTCCCACGGAGCGCATCGAGCACTCTTTCGTCCTCTCGATAATGATCGTGATCAGAGTTATTTTCTCTTTGCAACGACACAAGAACAGATTGATTATTTGCGTTTTCCACTTGGTGACCTTCCAAAAGCCCGCGTTCGTGAAATGGCAGCAGAAATGGGCTTTGTGGTTGCCAATAAGCATGATAGTCAGGATATTTGTTTTGTTCCACAAGGAAAATATTCAGATGTTATAGCAAAACTGCGTCCAGAAGCAGCTAATCCTGGCGTTATTGTCCATATTGATGGAAAGATTTTAGGTAAACATTCGGGAATTGTTAATTATACTGTTGGTCAACGTCGTGGTATTGGGGTGTCAACGGGTGAAGCGCTGTATGTGATTTATCTCGATGTGGAAAATGCACGTGTTATTGTTGGACCGCGTGAAATGTTAGAAACGCATAAGCTTTTTTTACGTGATGTGAATTGGCTTGGTGATGAACCGTTAGATAATTTCCCTTCTCAAGGTATTGAGGTGGCTGTAAAGGTGCGTTCAACGCGTCCTCCTCACCTTGCGCGCTTACATTATAAAGAAGGTATTTTTTCCGTTGATTTATTGGAATGTGAAAATGGTGTGGCACCAGGGCAAGCTTGCGTTCTTTATGATGGAAATGGTCATGAGGCGCGTATTCTTGGGGGAGGATTTGTAACACATTCAGAACGTGCGGCCGATACTGAAATGATGTTGAAGCGCGTTTTATGTAATCTTGAAACAAAAGATTCTGTTTCCTCAGAACTAAAAACAACAGCTTTATAAAGCATAGTGAATTGATTTATAATGATATTTTTTAATCTTAAACTTGAATGAGAGACTTCCGGAAAATTTTCTCATTGAAAGTTTATTTTATGATTGAATCCATCAAAATTATATCTTCTGCATTTCATAAGCGGGGTTAGGGTGTGGAAAATGATGATAAAGAAAATGTGAAAATGTTTTTTATCAATGTTTTCAAAGGCTAGGGAACGGTAATATTATTGGAGACTGGTAGATAACACACAACATTGGATATGTTCTATAACTTGAAGTGTTATCATCTTTAGGGGTCAAAGTTAGTAAAATGGGCAAGTGCAATACCTGAGGCTGTGGCAACATTAAGGCTGTCAAAACCGTCAGTCATGGGAATACGTAAGGTGTTTGATTGTTGTAGTATATGGGGTGGTAAGCCATCGCCTTCTGTTCCAAAAATAAGTGCTATTCTTTTGGTTTTGTTGGCTTGTTTGAGAGTGTGTGAGGCAGAAGGGGAGAGTGCATAAAGATGAAAGTTTTCATCGTTTAGAGCAGCTATAATGTCATCTATATCAGCGTTTTGCGTATAGGGTACTTTTAAAGCAGCGCCGGCAGAAACTCTTATTGATTTGCGATAAAGTGGATCGCATGAGGTTTTGTCGACAATAATGCCATTACTGGCAAAGGCTGCTGCATTACGAAAAATTGATCCCATATTATCGTGATTCGAGATACCACATAAAACAAGAATCAAAGCTTTTTCTGGAAGATATTGTAAAAAACTTTGTAAGGATGGCAGTATTTTGCGTTTACCAATACCCAGAACACCACGATGAACATGGAAGCCGGTGATATTATCCATAACTTTTTGTGGAACGCAATAAATGGGACATAGGGGCTGTGTTTTTTCTAAAAGCGGTAGAAGTCCAGAGAGACGGTTTGCTACGATGAGCAGTGAGATGGCAGAAAACTCTTTTGAGTGTAGTAATGCGGACAATGTTACTTTGCCTTCAGCAATAAATTGATGTTGCCGTCCAACAAGATCTTTTTCACGGATATTATGATAGGCTTTTAGGCGTGGATCATCTGTTTCATTGATTGTTATGATATTCAAATGCATGGCGAGATTTTTAGTGTTTTTTTCTTATGATTTCCAGATGTTTGAATTTGTTTTATTTTAAAAAAAAGAGATAAAAAAATATTTTTTAAAACTTATGGTAGAATTTTTATTGACAATATACAACCATAGGTATACAGTAAAAGTACTGATACGGAATCATATATTTTTCTTGTATCGGGTGCAGTGTCTTGGGTCCCCGCTATTTCCCAAGTTCTGTATGCCCTTAATTTCTAAGGGAAAAGAATCTGGGTCCCCAATGCCCAGATTCTTTTTTTTTGAGGGTAATCATTGTTCTTCTTTTTATATCTAAATTTTTTAGTAAATCATATTTTAAAATCCAGTTGACCTGTAAGGTTACCGTAGAGTGCTAAGATATTTTTTCTAAGGTGCAAAGATGGCTTATAATGCACATCATAAGACTAAAAAAATGCATGATTATGATAGATTTGAGCAAAAACAAGTTTTTCGTTTATGAGAAGTGAGATGGCTTTAAGTTATTCAGAAAACGATTAATAATGAAGGTTATGTGTTTGATTGCTCTTGGGAAAGCTCTTCTTTCTATTATTTTCTCTCTTCTTTATTTATTGGTGCTGTTCGTGTAACTGAGCAGTTTTTACGATAATAATGGTGAGCTGAAGCGTTTATTGTATGATGAAGCTTCTGTAATATTGAGGAAAGATCGTCGTTATGCCAAAAGTATAATGATATGGTTGAAAATATTAATTCCCTATTTCGTGAAGAAAAGGATGAGGTTCATGGATGTAAAAATCAATATACAAAGCTTAACTTTATACTCTATTTTTATTGCGTGTATTGTTTTTGCTTTGAAATATTGGGCATATCACATCACAGGTTCGGTTGCACTTTATTCTGATGCATTGGAATCAATCGTTAATATCCTTGCGTCATTGGCAGCATGGTGGGCTGTTAAAGTGAGTATGAAGCCAGCAGATCATGATCATCCCTTTGGGCATCATAAAGCGGAATATTTTTCCGCAATTCTTGAAGGGGTACTCATTATTATTGCGGCAATTGTTATTTTAAGAGAAGCATGGATAGCTCTTTCGACCGTTAAATTGTTGCAGAAACCTGGAATATGGCTTGCTATTCATCTTATTGCAACTGTCATAAACTGTATGTGGGGAATGGTTCTTATTGGGCAGGGAAAACTCCATCGCTCACCGGCTCTTAAAGCTGATGGAGTACATTTTATAACAGATGTTTTTACGTCGCTTGCAATTTTAATTGGTTTGATTGCCGGTTTTGTCGGAGGATGGGGAGCTTTAGATCCAATTTTAGCGATAATCGTTGCCGTTAATATTCTCTTACAGGGCTGGAAGGTGATTAGAAATGCTGTTCAGGGATTAATGGATGTTGGTGTTGAATTGAATGAAAGCATGCGGATTCGGGAGCTGATTTCTGCAAATGCATCGGGTGCGCTTGAGGTCCATGATTTGCGGACGCGTGTTGCTGGGAGGGTTACTTTTATAGAGTTTCATTTGGTTGTGCCTGCTGTAATGCAGGTAGGAGAAGCACATAAAATTTGTGATAAAATCGAAGCTGTTCTTCAAAAAGAATTTGATAATGTACGTATTTCTATTCATGTCGAGCCTGAAGATGAGGCAAAATTGCCTCCCGGTACAACGGTAATCCCTTTTATATAAAAAGATTTTTCAAATTGTCTGTTATGTTAGACTGTTTTTTTATGATGGGGTGATTCATATCTCTCGAAAATACAATGATGCTCTTTCGTTGATTTAATTTTTGCATTAATCAAGTATACAAGGTTAAACAGAGTATTTAAGGCAAGATTTATTCTATGTCGTTAAAACACTGCCATTTAAGGTGTGGTGAGATAAGGCATATAAAGTTTGATCTATTAAGTGTTTCTAGAGTATGGAGTAAATATTCAAAATAGGATTTGCCGGTGTATTCTTTTGTAAGTGAATCTCATGAAATGGTTAGCAGCTTAAATTCACTTAAGAAAACGGATTGTTTACAGACTGTCAGGAGTAGATGTTTCGTTGCTTAGGGAGAAGAGGAGTGAAGCCTTCGTAATAAGTTTAATGAGATTTAATTGTAAATTTTATATAAAAGTTATGAATAGAATTTTAAAGTTTGTGATCATAGATTAATCATCATTATTGTTGCTAATAAATGTGTTGTTTTATCGATACAATGTGTTCTGTTTTGAGTGTTCTTTATTACATGAAGGATGGGGACACATTAAAGAATGAAAAAACAAAAAATAATGCTCATATCTCTACTCTTTAAAGGATATTATTGTCGTTGCTGTAGAAAATCGCAAAGCTGGACTAAAGAATGATGCTAAAGATAGAGACTGGTTTTTAATTGATACTTTCATATTTTTATTTCAATCTGGTATCAAAATTTTACAAGGACTCGTACAGTACTGGTGCATTTTGATCATAAATATGCTGCTATATCAGGGCTATTTTAATTTATAGACAACAACAAAAAGAAAAGACTTTATAAGGAAAACAATGCTATAAAGTCAAAAATTTATACGCAATAAATTAGAGAGGTAGATCGAATTTTTATAAAATACTTTATAGACAATAACCAAACATATCTGGCTTTACTTTTACTTATATTTACAAACATTCGTTTGTGTATTTTTCGTTATATTTGTAAAGATCAGATTAGCTGTAATCTATAGATAACTTTTGGTTGAGAATATGAAAAGAAAGCGTGATACTATAGTAGAGTTTTTTCTGTCTTTATCTTTCAATAAGTAAAAGTGATTACAAATTCGTAATTTCTCCAAAAATGATTTTGTCATACCTATAAACAAAGTTAGATCAAAATGACTTTTTTCTCTTAAAACTGTAAACAAATATATCGTATCCGGATAGCTTGAACGAAGTTAGATGTTTGCCGGAATAACGACAGTATATATTTTAAGAATAGAGAAGATATTCCATATCGCTATGATGTTATTCAAGGGCTCTTAAAACGACGATTCCTGGTGTTTTTGCAACATAATCCATAAAAGGGGTATCGACGACTTTTTCATTTTCTTTGTGTGAAGGAGCATGTCGTAACATTGGCCCTTTATCTGTCATGATAAAGAAACTTACATGTGTTACATCCAATCCAGCAAGTTTTGCATAAATGCCAATGAAATCCCCTGATTTTAAACGGCTTATAACCTCTTCATTAATAAAGTTACTTGGAATATACGTTATTGTGCGTTTCACAACTGGAAGTCCAGGAAGATAGCGTCTATCATCAGCTTTTTTATTGAGATATTTTTCTACGCTGACTGCATGAGGACTTATTTCAGCGGTAATATCAGTGGCGAGTTTATATTCTCTATAAGCCCAGTCTGTAAAAAAATGTTTTCGGTTTAAAAAGTGAACATTACCCTTAATGTAACGCGTTTTTATGATGTTATTTATGAATTCTTTTGGGGTTGTTGATTTGCGCAATGCTTCAATATAATCCATACAAATGAAGTTATCTAAGCTTCTAAAATCAATAATCAGTTTTTCTGGTGTATTTTCTGAGCCATGTAACATATGGGCTTTGTAAGGTGTTCCTAAAAAAGCTTCAGAAAGAAAGTCAATCATGGCTCCTTTTTCGTGATCATTTATTTCTGAACGTTTTTTGAGAAGAGCATTTAATTTATTTAAAGTATAGGGATCTAGCTCTACGCTGGTTGTTTGTTGTGTTTCTATTTTATTTTCTATCCCCCCCTCTTGTGAATAAGAATTTTCGACATCACGTCCTATCACTAACATTAAAGTGATAATTAATAGGGATATTTTTCGCATTTTATACACCATTTTTGAATTTAACAGTTTATGGACAACACGTACTAAAAGAACTGTTTTCTTATGCTATTAGCATTTAAATGTAATAATAACATATAATCTTGATTTATTCAATAAATATAAACAATTTTTACAGTATTAATATATTTTTACTATGATTATTAAAGTTTTAAATTATTATATGGTATTGATGTATCTAATATAGTTTATGTTTTAAAAATTAGCAGTATGAGAAGTGATAATAATGTATTATAAAATTAATCATAATATCTCAAAAGTTATTTTAATACTCTATGTTTTACTATTAATTATTCATGATTTATTATCATAAATATTTTTTCATTTAATATAAAAGATATTCTTATATTTTGATAATGATATATCAAGTAAAAAATAATTTTATATTTTTATCTTGACTCTTTTTGTAATTTTTACTTTGTTATTATATTATATGTGAAAAATATACGGTATAGAATACTTTTAAAAGGAAAAGGGAGTTAAAATAGAGCGGGGGAGTCATTGTATGCGTAAAATAGTGTGTATGTTATGCAAGACCAAATGCTCAATCCGAAATTTGTTCAGCGTGGGCTCATTTTAGTGTTCATCACTTTATTGTTAGATATTCTTTGTATTGCGATCATTTGTCCTGTTTTGCCTGAATATTTTTCTCAGTTAACTGGAAAAGATGTCAGTGCATCTTTTGTAGAAAGAGGAAAATTACTTGCTGCTTACTCAGTGATGCAGTTTTTGTTTGCTCCTGTTATTGGTAATCTCTCTGATCGTTATGGTCGTCGTCCTATTTTGCTTGTCTCTATTATCTGCTTTGCTCTTGATAATCTCATATGTGCTATAGCATGGAGCTATTCTATGTTATTTATCGGGCGTCTTTTATCGGGGATAAGTGGCGCTAGTTTTGCAACTTGTACAGCTTATCTTGCCGATATATCCGATGATAAAACCCGTACGCGCAATTTTGGTCTGTTAGGCGTTGCATCCGCATTGGGGTTTATTTTAGGATCGTTTATTGGTGGTTTTTTAGGTCAGTTTGGTCCGCGTATTCCGTTTTATTTTGCTGCTGGTTTTTCACTCATTAATTTTATTTTTTCTTGGGCTATGATTCCAGAAACTCTTTCTTTATGGAATAGGCGCTTTTTTGATATTAAGCGGGCAAATCCCTTAGGTGCTTTTTGGCACCTGAAACAATATCCGATGGTTCTTTGGGTATTATTGGTCTTTTTTCTTTATTGGTTTGCGGAATCTGTATGGTTAAGCATTTGGGCGTTCATTGCAAAAGAACGCTATGATTGGAGTTCTTTTTCTATTGGGATCTCCTATAGTGTTTTTGGAATAGGCCAATTTATTGTAGTCGCTCTCATTTTGCCTTATTTTTCTAAACGATGGAGTGATTGGCATATTGTTATAGTGGGGCTTTTGTTTGCCTCCATTGCTATGCTGGGCTATACATTTGCGACGCAGGGGTGGATGGTTTATATGGTTTGTGCGTGCACAATGCTTGAATATCTTGTTCAGGCACCTATACGTGCTATTGCTTCAGCGCAGGTACCAACAAATGTACAAGGAGAACTGCAAGGAGCAATGACATCTGTTATTTCGTTAAGTTTAATATTTGGTTCTGTTTTTTATGTGTTTCTCTTTGAATGTTTTACAGATAAAAATGCACTGTTTTATTTTTCTGGTGCTCCTTTTATAGGAGGTTTTTTGCTTCTTGTCATTGCAACGGTCATTTTTGCCTTGCGGGTACGTTAATGTGTTGAGAGGGGCTGGTATGTACTATTTTGCTAGAGAATGCACAAGATAAACTTTATAGGAAGAAAGTTTTTGGGATGTTTGTTTTGCAAAGTGTTGTTAAAATATCGATATATCCTTTTCATTTAGTGAAAATAATTTTTTTATTTTGTCATATTGTTTGTATAGGGGAGCCCGTATTTTTTCTATTGCTTGCAAATTAATATTCAGTGCTAATGCAGCAGCATATTGAAAACAAAGATTAAAATGTATCTGAGTTAGATGTATCAGTATTGTATGAACAATTCCAAATTTTATAGGGCAAATTGGAAGTAAAATATTGCTTATATTTGTTGGCATCACTTCTGGAATCAAAAGAAAATCTCATTTTGGAAGAATATAAAGTTGTAAAATTGAAAAGATTTTTTCTGTTTTGCTATTACTTTTTTATTCGGCTGTACAGTTTTCAAAACCATCTACGGCAATATCTTTTAAAAAGTAGAGATTTGTTGCATTGCCTCACAATTTAATTTTTTTATTCTTTAGTAGGAATTATACTTCTCATGCACAATATAATTCTTAAAATTGTATTGTGAATCCAATATTTATTTGAAGGTTAGACACTTTACTCTTTTTAAAAATAGTTTTTATCGACACACTTATCTTGCTTGGGGGGGGAAAAGCCAATGATTTTGATGGATACGACCTTAAGAGAAGAGGAATGAGAAAAATTTAAGCTATTCAGTGCGCTCTTTTTAGTTTCAGAATGATAAATAAGAATATTTATTCAATAAGTTGTAGGTATAAAAATAATATAATTGTGCTTAGGAAGATAATATAATTTAAAGGAGAGAAGCTAAAAGGTGAGGCTTTTTATTTTAAGATATTTTTTTATAATTCATAATGAGATCACTAAAATGCCGAAAGAGGTAGTGGCTATCTTGTGGTCCCGGAGAAGCTTCAGGGTGGTATTGAACAGAAAAAACAGGTTTTCCAATGATTCGAATACCACAGTTTGAACCATCAAAGAGAGAAATATGTGTTTCTTGAACATGTTGTGGTAAAGAGGTAGAATCTACGGTAAAACCGTGATTCATCGATACAATCTCAACTTTTCCAGTGTTAAGGTCTTTAACTGGGTGGTTGGCACCATGATGTCCTTGGTGCATTTTCACGGTCTTTGCACCAACCGTAAGAGCGAGAAGTTGATGACCAAGACATATTCCAAAAACTGGTAAATTATGATCAATTAATGTTTTGATTGTTGGAACGGCATATTGAGCCGTAGCTGCGGGGTCTCCTGGTCCATTAGAAAGAAAAACGCCATCAGGATTCATTGCCAGAATTTCTTTTGCAGTTGTGTGGGCAGGTACAACAGTAATGCGGGCTTTTTGTGTTGCCATAAGGCGAAGAATATTGCGTTTAATACCATAGTCAATGGCAATGATATGAAGATTGTGCACATTGTTTGTACCGTATCCTTTATTCCAACTCCATGTTTTTTCATCCCATTGCATTGATGATTGAGATGTCACATCTTTCGTAAGGTCAAGATTGACGAGACCGTGCCATTTTTGCGCACGCCTCTTTAAAGAAGGAATATCAAAATTTCCATTAGCATCATGTGCAATGACAGCATTTTGCGCACCTTTTTCACGAATAAGAATTGTGAGCGCACGTGTGTCAATACCACAAAGTGCAATAATTTTATGCGTTTTAAGCCATTGATTAAGATTTTCATTGGCACGGTAATTTGAGGGATTTGTAATGTCTGCCTTGAAAATAGCGCCAACAGCACCATGACAATTGAGAGGAGAGAGATCTTCAATATCTTCGCTATTTGCCCCTACATTTCCTATATGAGGAAAAGTAAAATTAACGATTTGTTGTGTGTATGACGGGTCGGTGAGGATTTCTTCATAGCCTGTGATGGCGGTGTTAAAACACACTTCAGCTTCAGCGATACCTGTAGCACCTGCTCCTTTACCTTCAATAATGGTTCCATCTGCTAAGACTAAGAGGGCTGTAGGTTTTTTGATACTCCAAGGGTGGCTGGGTGAAGTTGTTTGTATCATAGTATGTATCCACAATTTATTCCCTGAAAGGTATAATGATCAACTTTACACAAAAATCATACCTTTAACAGATGCTGTGTATATTATTCTGGTAACGTTTCGCTTGAAGTAGGCAGTATAAGTACATTCAATGAAGAGGTAAAGTCTTGTTTTAGCTTTTCGAAGATCGAGTCCTTAATTATTTTTTTATCCTCCATTGCAAGATGGATAAAGATTGGTTAAAAGGCATCTTCTTCTTGAACAAAATTGGATAAACTTATGTTGCGTAACCAGATTGATGGGGCTCTTAGGGCTGCTTTGAAAGCGCAAGATAGTGCGCGTCTTGCTACACTTCGTTTAATGAATGCTGCAGTTAGGGATCGTGATATCCTTTATTATGATGAAGGGAAGCTAGAAGTGGATGATCAGCAGATACAGTCTGTTTTCACTAAAATGCTTCAACAGCGTGAAGAATTGATGCGAGCCTATAAAGAGTCTGGTTGCTTGGAATTGGCAGAGAGAGGACAAGCAGAAATAGAAGTTATTCGTGAATTTCTTCCCTATCAACTTAAGGAGATGGAAGTAGAACAAGTTCTTTGTGAAGCTTTGGCACAAACAAAGGCTGAAAAATTACGCGATATCGGTAAGGTGATGGCATGGCTTAAGGAACGGTATGCGGGGCAAATGAATTTTTCTAAAGTGTGCAATAGTCTTCGTAAGAAATTGCAATAGATCTTGTTAATTCAAGGGGATTGGAAAATATTTTTTATTGTGCGTCGCCTTTGTAAGTTAGTAGGATGTTAATAAATTTCATTTATTTTGTACACACATACTATTATCAAAAAAATAACTTTTTGATATCAACTAAACTTTTTAGGCTCTCATAGAGCAATGAAACATCTTTTATGTATTATATTTTCTGTTTTTCAAAGCTTTTAGACCATTAAAAAACAAAAATATTATAGAGTTTTTACTTTTTTAAAAAGATCTATTGTCAGCACTGTTAAAAATTTCAAAATAGGATGATTAAGCTAATTGATACAGATTTCCAATTTTGGAGAGTGTATTATTGTCTTTTTTGCTGTTTCAAAGCATTTTTTTGATAAAGAGTTTCCGTATTTTAGAGTGGTGATTATTCAGCAAGAAATTTAAATATAGATGGTTTTATCAATATGGTGTGTATCTTTTTAATTCAAGTACTGGTTTTAATGATAAGAAAATCAAAACTTTAAAACGTTTTTTCTAGGGAAGAGATTTTTAAGTTGAGTTTATGAAATAAAAAGATCTTTTGAAAAGAAGCCTTTGTTTGTAATGTGTTCTTGAGATAATTTTGAAATTCTTTTCTCTGATTAAATCCCTTATAAGCTATATAAAATCTATAAATTATGCAGAATCAAATGAGTAACCTCTATTTGTGGGGATACAGTGGTGAATCTGTTAAAAATAGTTCAGTTAGCAACAATGGCTTATCCGTTAACCGCAAGCGGGAACGACGTGCCCATAGCGCACCTTGTTGACCAATATGAATGTAATCGCGGGTTAATTTGTCATTGTTAAATAAATAATGTCCTAGAGGTACAGTTCCCAAATGCATTAAGGCTTGATTGTGTAGGAGGGTTTCTTGTGGAATTACAGTGCGTCCAAGGAGCCAAGGCTTATTATCTCCCATTAATATGACTTCACGTAGCCAATAACGCGCACTTTCGGGGATATGCTCTGCTTCTTCTGTTAATTTATCTCGCGTAATAAAACATTCGCGTTGTGGTTGAACTTGGAGGCAGGTACAATATTTCTTTAATCGAAGCGTCATTGAGCCCGATTCCATGAGCCAATTGCGAACGTTTTCTGGTATTGGAGGACTTTGATCAGAAAACCACTTTAGAGGTGGTAAGATGGAATCTTCAAGATAAGACATCGTTTTACTCCACAGCTAAAGTCTTATTCCATATGTTATGTTGGGTTAAATAGATAGCTCTATTGTAATACAAGGAGTATAAAAGCAGCAAGATTTTAACAGGAAGATATCAAAGGGAAAATCGAAAGCAAAGGTCTTTAAAAGAAGATATGCAGGAAGTATATATTATAGGATTATTTTCATTTAAAAAAGTAAAATAAAGTATTATGTTTTGTTCAAGGCGCTTTCACAATGTGTTACGGAAATTTCTTTATCGCATGAGAGCAATGGGAAAAATGTTTCGTGCTTTAAAATTCGTTTGTAACACATATAAAGAAGAGCTAAAAATTCATCTATGCAAGATGATATAAAGAGGAAGTTTTAAGAGGAACAAAACTTTATTTTATACTTTAGAAAGTGAAGAGATATTCAAATCTTTTGAATTGAGATGTAAAGAAGATCGTATTCTTTATAATAAAGAAGTTTATATTAATGCATATATTTTGATAAACTTTAAAATATATTATATTGTTAAAATTTTGAAATATTACATCACATAATGTGTAGTAATTCTATAATAAAGTTATATTAATATTATTTCATAGATTAGAAAAAATTATTTATCATTTTGTTCTTGCCATCTCTCTTTATTTCTTAAGATGCAAAAAAGCTCTTCGAGTTTTTCGGTAAAAAGGGTATTGTTGATAAAGTGTATAGGTATTAAGCATTATACGGTAGAATCTTTAATCATCGTTAGTGATTTTTGTAACCTTATGAATTGTTATTACAGTGAGATAAGCTGGATTTGCGCACGTGGTACAAAAATAAGTTCGTATTTCGTTAAAGTAACGCAACATATCTTTCCTGATATGCGTAAGTTTATATAGGTATGAAATGGTGCGTTATAAAGTTCTTTACTGCATTTGGTTTTATAATACGGTGATGGTGTATGCCTAAAATCGCAGCTTAAGCATCTCACCATCATATCAAAATTAATAACAACAAGTTACAGGGGAATATTTCAAACTCTGCTAGTTGTTTCCTAGTTTTGTATTGAATCCCCAAAAGTGTAAAAATAGATACTCTATGATCGAATTTTTTCTCCTATCCATATAAGAATACAGGCTCCTATAAAACCTGAAATAAGATAGCCAAGCCAACCAGCAAAACTTACACCTAAAAGACTAAAAAGAAAGCTCGCTAGCGCAGCGCCAATAATCCCTAAGATAATATTTAATAATATTCCTGTTTGGCTTTTCATAATATATTGTGCAGCCCAACCTGCAATCCCGCCGATAATAATAGCTGCAATCCAACCGATGTTTGCATTTTCCATGATACCCTCCTTTGCCTGAATTTAAATTGTAACTAGAGTAAACTTTGTAAAAATCAAGGTTTATTCTTTTTTTACCCAGTGGAAAGGATATTTCTGTTAGAGATTTTACTTATTAATTTCCTTTATATTAAAATAATACTCACATTTATATTATATATAATACTTAATAAGTATAAATTATATAATACATTTTAATTTATAAACAAATTAATTAATTGAGAAATATGAATAAAAGAAGAAAATATTAGTGAAAATGTTTTAAGAATTCATAAAGTGTATTTATAAGCTTTTTAAGCTCTCTTTTACATTTAAAAGACAATTGTGATTAAAGTAATAAGTAAAATGGATATTTAAAAGTTTGGAGCTTGCCAATTGATATCAATGATGTTTAAAATGAAAACTGTTTCGTTGACAGGTTATAGCGTGGCTGTATAGATTGAACCTCTACCAATCTTGATATAAACGTTGCATTTTTGTGGGGTTTTGTATTCCTTATAGAGTATTTCTGTTTCGTTGCTACTGTGAAGCGGTTCCCTTTTTACAAGGCGGGTTTAGATTGCAACTGTCATGCTCTTGACCATCTCTTTATGTTTTGAACAGTCTTGGCTTTGAGATGGTTAGGTATTTTGACGTCTTTCTTCAAGAGTTCTATTCTATATGCTACTTTGTTTGTAATGTGCAAGCAAATGACTTTGAGGAATTCATCATGAGTAGATTTTAAATGGAAGAAATTTACGATGAAGAAAATTCATTTAAAATGTCAAATAGATAAAATATTTTTACTAAATTGATATTTTGATCAAGGTATTTGAATGTTCAAAATTTAATGATAGATGAGATGCATTTCTTATTCAAGTTATTTTAAAATTTTAAGATTTTTCTGTTTGTTCTTCAACAGGGTTGCGTAGACGAGAACTTTGAAGAAGTCCCTGTTCTTCTAAAATGGGGTAGATCATTGAGGTCAAAAGAGAGTTGATTTGTTTGAGGTCGCGCACAGTGTCAAGATGAAGACTGGATGATTCTACATTTTTGAGATCCCCTTCACGCAGACGTTTAAAATGTTTTAAACTCATCTCTTTTTCTAAGTTTCGTAGTTGATCTTTTTTTTGTACCAATAGGTGTGCAGTGTGTGTATCACGTGAGACGAGAACGTTAAATGCTATATGCGCGTTGGCTAGTACAATGGCGTGGAAACGAAGGAGGTCACTCCAGCCCTCGCTGCTGAACTGTAAACCTTTTTGTTGTTTCTTTTTAACCAGCATCAACATATTGTGAATAATGATATCGCCTGCTTGGTCTAATTTTATACAGGCACCTAGAAGTTCTTGCGTTTGAAGAGCTTCTTCGTCAGATAATTTTTGTCCCGCTAATCGTGCAAGATAAAGTTTGATGGCGATATGTTTTTTGTCCAATATGGTGTTGAGTTGGTTGAGTTCACGAATAATATTGGGATCAGGCTTTTCATAAAGTCCCATAATTTTTTCTAGCATGATGTCTACAAGATCACAAATATGAATGACTTCACGCATGACATTCGAGAGGGCGAGAGTTGGGCGTTCAAGAACACTATCATCAAGAGCTGTTTGATCGGATAAATTGAGCGTTTTATCGGTTTGCGTTTTTTTTGCACTTATATTCACGATCTGAGTGGTTAATTTTAAAACCCACTTTGAAAGAGGTATTCCAGCAAGGAGAATGAAAACATTAAAAATGATATGGGCATTAATCACTTGAGTAGGGGCGTTATTGCCAAGCCATGTGATGGGTGGTTGAAAGGAGAGAAATAAGATAAGTATAAGGATTGACCCTGCTCCACGCATGAGTAAATTTCCTAAGGGAACGAGGCGAGTATTAGGAGAGGCGTTGCGCGTTAAAAGTGGTGCTATAAGAGAAGAGCCAAAGTTGACACCAAGAACCATGACAACACAGAGTTGCGTATGGATAAGATCGTAATTGGCAAAATTGACCAGCAAAATGATTCCTGCAATAGATGAATGTAAGAGGTAGGTTAAGCCAGCAGCCAACAAAAAAGTGGAAACAGGATCGGTTGAAAGATAACGAATGATGCTAGGCAAAATTTCGCTTTCACGTAAAGGCTCTGTCGCTGTACTTATCATTTCTAAAGATAAAATCAAAAGACCAATACCGATGATAATACGTCCTATTTGACGCCATTCACGTTTTTCTGTTGTCATGAAGATACAAGTGCCAATTAAAAGACAAAGGGGCACCACAAGTGTGAGATCATAGGTTAGGATTTTTACAACGATTGCTGATCCTAATTCTCCTCCGCGTACAGCCATAAGTCCTGCTACTCCAGAGACAAAACCAGATTCAACGAAAGAGCCAACGAGGAGTGTTATTGCTGTAGAGCTTTGTAAAATCATTGCTGTAAAAAGCCCAAAACTTACGGCAAACAATGGTTTTGAAACGACGTGGCACATTTTATATTTAAGTCTGTCACCATAGGCGCGTTCAACTCCTGTGCGCACCATGCGTGTGGCCCAGAGAAGTAAAGAAATAGCGCCGGCAAGATGAAGGAGTACCAATGAACCATTCATGATACTTTATTCTTTCTTTGTTGTTGTGAATGCGGTTGCCTCAAATTAATAAATTGAAGTTTATTGTTTTTATTTTACTTTTGCTTTTAATACTTGATTAAAATCATAACCGCTTGGATTTTGAAAAACCTTTAGACCGAAACAGGGCAGAATGGAATAAAGGTGATCAAAGATATCGCCTTGAATTTGTTCATAGTCTATCCAAACGGTGGTGTTCGTAAAGCAATAGATTTCTAAAGGTAAACCATTTTCTGTAGGAGGTAATTGTCGTGCCATGAGGGTCATATTAGGATTGATGTTTAGATGCTGTTGTAGATAAGCAAAAACATAAGCACGAAAAGTTCCAATGTTGGTTAAACGGCGTGTATTGGCTAAGACATCATGATTTTTATCTAATTGAGCATTCCATTGATCAATTTCTGCTACTTTTTGCGTGAAATAATTTTCTAATAAATTAAATCGGGAAAGATATTTTTGTTCTTCTTTTGTGAGAAAATGGATACTTGATTGATCAATAAAAAGAGAGCGTTTGATGCGTCTTCCACCCGATTCTTGCATTCCACGCCAATTTTTAAAAGGGTCGGTCACAAGTTTACGGATAGGAACTGAGGTGATGGTGTTGTCGAAATTTTGAACTTTAACAGTATGCAAGGCAATTTCAATAACATCACCATCGGCACCGAGGTTGGGGATTTCAATCCAATCCCCAACACGCACCATATCAGTGGATGAAATTTGAATACCGGCAACGAGAGAAAGAAGCGTATCTTGAAAAATTAACATGAGAACCGCGGCCATTGCACCAAGACCGGAGAAGAGAATAAGAGGGGAGCGGTCAATTAATGTAGCGACCATTAAAATTGTTGCAACAGCAAAAAGTGCAATTTTAGCAATTTGAATATAACCTTTTATTGGTTTTAGTCGTGCTGTTGGTCGTTGTTCGTAAAGGATGTTAATGACATTGAGACAGGAAGAAATTGTCAGGACGACAAAGAAGATAATGAAGGCGTTGGCAACATTACCGATGACAGTGCTAAATGCATCGGGCAATGTTGAGATAAAATTAACACCAATTGAAAGAATAAAAGCTGAAATGATATCCGCTATGTATTGAATAGCATTATTAATATCGATCGTTGTATTTTTTGGGAGAAAAGAAGAGAGTTTTTTTGCTCCGTGAATAAGTAATTTTCGTCCTAGAAAGTTCACTAAAAGGGCAGCTATAGTAAGAATAACAAGCCAAGAAATAGCCTCTAACCACGGATATTGAGCAATAAATTCGATCACTTTTTATTCTCCATTTCTAAAAATATATGCAGTTGAGGGTTTAAAATTTTACAACTGCTTAAGAGGAAGTATTGGAATTATGCTCTAAAGTCGTTAAATATGCAAAAAAGAATTTTTAAACTCTGTGAGAGATAATGCGTTTTCCGCCCGATTTCCTTAATGAACTGCGTACGAGACTCCCAATTTCAACAGTAATTGGTCAACGGGTGGATTTTGATCCTCGAAAAAGTAAGCCTTCACGGGGAGACTTTTGGTGTTGTTGTCCATTTCATGGTGAAAAAACGCCAAGTTTTCATTGTGATGATCATAAAGGGCGCTATTATTGTTTTGGTTGTGGTGTAAGTGGAGATATTTTTACCTTTTTGTGTGAGCTTGATGGACTGCACTTTTCAGAAAGTGTAGAGCGTTTGGCTGATTTTGCGGGAATGAAACTCCCTATTTTGGATTCACAAAGTCATCAGCGTCAACTGGAAAAAACTGACCTTTATGATGTGATGAAAATTGCTACAGATTTTTTTCAATATAATTTACGCGATAAAGGAGGTATGCAAGCACGTCGTTATCTGGATGCACGTGGTGTTACACCAGAGCTTGTAGAGCGTTTCCGCATTGGTTTTGCACCGGTAAGGCGTACAGCTTTGAAAGAAGCTTTGAGTGCACAGGGCATTTCAATAAAGCAAATGGAAGAATGTGGGCTTCTCTCAGTGCATGAGGAGAGCGCGGATTCTTATGACCGATTTAGAAATCGCATTATGTTTCCTATCGAAGATTTGCGCGGACGTGTGGTGGCTTTCGGAGGGCGTGCATTAGAGAAAGATACACGAGCAAAATATCTCAATAGCCCTGAAACAGTGCTGTTTCATAAAGGAAATATACTTTATAACGCGGCAGCAGCTCGCAAAAATAGTCGCTTTGTTGGCGATGAGAAAATTCATTCACTCCTTGTTGTTGAGGGGTATATGGATGTTATTGCATTGACTAAAGCTGGTTTTGAAGGAGTTGTAGCACCCTTAGGGACAGCATTAACGGAAGCGCAAATTGAGCTTTTATGGCAGATGGGGAAGGAGCCTATTTTGTGTTTTGATGGTGATGATGCTGGTTTAAAAGCTGCTTTTCGTGTTGCTGATCGTGTGTTGCCTCTTTTAAAGGCTGGGGTTTGTGTACGCTTTGTTTTGTTGCCACAAGGGAAAGATCCTGATGAAATTGTTTGTGCTGGTGGAGCACAGCTTTTTTCTTCTTTTTTGCAAAAAGCTATTCCTTTGAGTGAGCTTTTATGGTGGCGTGCTACCTATGGAAAGCATTTTGAAATTCCAGAGGCACGAGCAGCGCTAGAAAAACAACTAAAACAACAAATTTTTACGATTAAGGATGAAGATGTCCGTCGTTATTATTTGCAAGATATAAAAAAACGCCTTTTTGATTTTTTTCGTCCCTCTTTTTCAAAACAAAAGGGGGAAGGGCGATATGGTCAATCTTCACCAAATAGGACCTTTAAAGATCAAACCTTTTCTCTGTTAGCAAATTCTGAAATAGTACGAAATTCTTCGCAATCTATCCCTTTGCGTGAAGCAGTGATTTTACTTACTTTAGCTTACTATCCTGAGTTGTGGTATGAAAATTTTGAAATTCTTTCTGAGTTAGAATTAAAAAATACTCAATTGATAATTTTTCATCAAGCCATGTTGGAAATTCTTGGGGACCAACAGCTTCATGATAAAGAGACGATGGTTGCATTCTTAGAAAAAAGAGGACAAAAGGCTCTGTTAGAGCGTATGAAATATCTTGTGCAAAATATTGGTATGCGTATTATTCTTGGTGGATCTCCTATAGAAGATGCACGTGCTATATTAAAACAAGCTGTCTACTTGCATCTTCAAGAACACCACCTACATAAGAGGTTACAGGATATTGAAGAGCAACTTGTAGAAAATCCTAAGAGTGAGGTTTTTGATCTGCTTCGTGAGGTAAAAAATGAGCTGGAGCAGATGCAGGCAACAGAAGCGTTAATTGAAGGATTTGGAAGTTGGTTGGATGAAAAAATAGACGGGAATACACAAGATACGATAAAATGATTCGCTTTTTTAATGCGAATCAGTCACTTAAATTTTAGATGAGGAGGTTTATGTGGAGTGACATTCTTATAAAGATGACAATTAAATTTTAGGAAAAGCGGGCAAATTTTAGGAAAAGCGGGAAATTGGTTCTTACGATAGGGTACAGAGATTATCTCAGAAGGACTGAGAGGTGTCGGGGAAACTTCTGGAGTTTTCCCGCGTTTTTGGCTGAATGACAAGGTGTATACAAAATGTATTCTTTCTAATAGTAATCTCTTAAGAAATATATATAAGAAACTATTGGGTGATTGAAGTGAGAACAAAAAAGCTGGTCACATAGAAACTATGGCGTGATCGAGTGGAGTTATGGTATGGCAACAAAGGTTAAACAGAAAGATAATGCAGAAGTAAAAAGCCAAGCGAGTTTAGATGGCCCTCTTCTTGATTTTTCTGATGATGCCATCAAGAAAATGATTAAACTTGCCAAAAAAAATGGTTACGTAACGATGGATGAACTCAATGCAGTTCTTCCTTCTGACGAGGTTACATCCGAACAAATTGAAGATATCTTGGCGATGTTCTCTGAGATGGGGGTTAATGTTGTGGATGATGAGGATGAAGTTGAGTCTGAAAATTATGAAGAAGAAGTTACGGTAGAGGGGGGGGATTTAGTAGAAGCCTCTAGCCACGCAATTGCAACGACAACGAATAAACGCGAAGTAACAGATCGCACCGATGATCCGGTGCGTATGTATTTGCGTGAAATGGGGGCTGTTGAGCTTCTTTCACGGGAAGGCGAAATTGCCATTGCTAAGCGTATTGAAGCAGGGCGTGAGACAATGATTGCCGGACTTTGTGAGAGCCCTTTGACTTTTCAGGCTCTTATTATTTGGCGTGACGAGTTAAAAGAACAGCGTATTCTTCTTCGCGAAATTATTGATCTTGAAACGACTTATGCTGGTCCAGAAGCAAAGCAGGCTCCTGTTATTGAGCGAAGTGAAGTTGATAAGACAGTAGAAGAAAAAATGTCTTCTGGTATACGTAATATGGGGGAGAGCGCAGGAGAGAGAAACATTGAAGACGATGATGAAGAAGACGAGGACGATGTTAACTTATCGCTTGCTGCAATGGAAAATGAACTTTGTCCTCAAGTTATGGAAACATTGGATTTTATTGCTCAAACCTATGTAAAATTACGAAAATTACAAGATCAGCATGTTGAAAGCAGTTTGGCAGAGCGTAAAGAGGGGGCACTTACATCTTCTCAGAAGAAGAAATATATTCAATTAAAGGGTGAGTTGATTCAAGCAGTAAAATCTCTTTCTTTAAACCAAAATCGTATCGAAGCTTTAGTTGAACAGCTTTATGACATTAATAAGAGATTGATTCATAATGAAGGTAAGCTGAAACGGATTGCCAATAGCTATGGCATTGGCCATGAGGATTTTTTAAAAGAATACCAAGGGCGTGAATTGGACGCGGATTGGATGAATTATATTGCTGCTTTGCCTACACCTGGTTGGAAAGAGTTTTCGGTGCGTGAAGCAAAAGAAATCCATAAACTGCGAAGTGAGATACAAAATCTTGCGCAAGAAACGGCTATTTCGATTGGTGAATTTCGTCGGATTGTTATGCAGGTGCAGAAAGGTGAACGCGAATCAACAATTGCGAAAAAAGAGATGGTAGAATCTAATTTGCGTCTTGTCATTTCAATTGCAAAAAAATACACCAATCGTGGTTTGCAGTTTCTTGATCTTATTCAAGAGGGCAATATCGGTTTGATGAAGGCTGTGGATAAGTTTGAATATCGGCGCGGTTACAAGTTTTCAACTTATGCGACATGGTGGATTCGTCAGGCTATTACACGTTCAATTGCTGATCAGGCACGTACAATTCGTATCCCTGTTCATATGATTGAAACAATTAATAAAATCGTTCGTACCTCGCGTCAGATTCTCCATGAAATTGGACGAGAACCAACACCAGAAGAATTGTCTAGCAAGCTTTCTATGCCGTTAGAAAAAGTACGAAAAGTTCTTAAAATTGCAAAAGAGCCTATTTCACTCGAAACGCCTGTTGGTGATGAAGATGATTCCCATTTGGGTGATTTTATTGAGGATAGGAATGCGTTATTACCAATTGATGCTGCTATCCAAGCTAATCTGCGAGATACGACAACACGCGTTCTTGCTTCATTAACACCGCGGGAAGAGCGTGTTTTGCGTATGCGTTTTGGAATAGGGATGAATACAGATCACACGTTGGAAGAAGTAGGACAACAATTTTCAGTTACAAGAGAGCGTATTCGTCAGATCGAAGCAAAGGCACTTCGTAAATTAAAACATCCTAGCCGTTCACGAAAATTGCGCAGTTTTCTCGATTCTTAAATAAAGGAATTCGTGTGCATTTTAATAGCTTCCTTCTTCTTCTTCTTAATGAAGGGGGGAGGTGCTTCATGTTGTACTTGGATACTTTTTTGAGAAAAACATAGGAAGAATTTGAATAATCTAGAAAGTTTACGATGTTTAATGTTTTTCTTATCTTTGGGGCTTTATACTATCTCAATAGATATAGGGCAAAGGGTGGTTATGGAGTAAAGAGTAGGGGGGCTTTCAAAAAATGAACGATAAAACACTACCTTGCGTATAGCACGGCTCGTTTTTTAAGAAATGAGATCTATTAGGAATAAACTTATATTGCAACATACGGACTTTTTGATGAAAATGTATATTCTTTGCGGAATTTTTCTATCATTTTAGGTGACGCATTTTATTCTTCGTTAAGTTTACAAAAAGATGTTTTAATAGGTTACGTTCATTTATATACGCTATTTTTTGAATATTCTCTTTTTATTCAGATGGATTTTAAGAACATGGTTTAAACTATACATTGAGTTTAATCTTTTTAAGAGACAAAAATAGATGAAATTATAGAAATTAAATGTTTCATTTTTTATAGATCGTCTTAATTTAAAAAGGTGTGTCTGAGTTTATGAGTGAAGAACTTCCCTTTTGGAAAGTAAAAAAATTAGAAGAGATTTCCATTTCTGAGTGGGAGAGCCTTTGTGATGGCTGTGGCCGTTGTTGTCTCCATAAAGTTGAGGACGACGATACGGGTGACCTTTATGCAACCAGTATTGCTTGTCGTCTTTTAGATGGGGAAACCTGCAGGTGTCGAGATTATGCTCATCGTAAATCAATTGTACCAGATTGTATATCGCTAGACATTACAACAGTTAAAACAGCCTGTTGGCTTCCAGAAAGTTGTGCTTATAGATTAATTTACGAGGGAAAAGATCTTCATTGGTGGCATCCATTGGTATCAGGAGATTGTCAGACGGTACATATCGCGCGTATTTCTGCACGCGAACAGATAGAGATTTACGAAGACGAATTATTATCTGAGGAAGATTATCTTTATCACATTACTGGTCTTCTACGTGAAGGCCAGTAATGTGATTTTTTATACAACAGTTGGTGACTTAATCGATCGCAAAGACTACAGTGACACTCACATTATAATTTAATTCACCACCTGCAAAATTTGTATTTGCGTAGCTTGCATCTGCTGCTCTACTCATGAGACGTGGTGCTGGATGGTAGTAATCATCCTTTTCATTGATTTCAATAATTTTTCCTAATTTTAAATCGGCAGCTTGTGCTATCGTTTGCGCTTTTTCAATGGCTTCAGTAATGGCTTTTTTACGTGCTTCTTGATAAAATGGCTTTGTATCTGCGTTGGTAAAAGTAATGCCGTTAACTGAATTAACACCTAGTGTCATCGCTTGATCAAAGATTTTACCAGCATTGGTAAGATCACGAATGCGCACGGTTAAAGAATTTGAAACATGATAGAGTTTTTCATTATTCTTTTTTTCGTGGTGGTTATCAGAGGTCGACTGATAAATGGATAAGCCTGATGTTTGCAAATCATTTGCTTGGATACCATTGTTTTTAAAAGCTTTTATAATATCATTGATGGATTGATTATTAGAAGCTAATGCCTTTTGGGCAGTTTTGTCATAGGTAACAACGGCTAGATTAATAATGGCCATATCCGGTGCTGCTTGACTTTCTCCGGTTGCAGTCACTGTGATTGTTGCATTTTTTATTTTGTTTGCTTCAGCATGCACAGTCAATGAAGTGGTTAAGAGTGTGAATGCTAATATAGCTGTTTTAACCAGAGACCCCTTCAGTGGTTGAATTTTCTTTTTTATCATATCTATTCCTTTAATATTTATCAGTTTATTACTTTCTCATTTTTGAGAGTTTTTGTAAAGAAATTAGAGCACTGGAAAAAAAACCAATAGAAAAGAGAAAAAAAGAGAAAAAGATGGGTTATAATCTTTGTCAGCTCTTGTATCATAGGGCATTTTAGTTTAGAGAGAAACAACCTATGTAGGGCCTGTAGCTCAATTGGTTAGAGCCAGCGGCTCATAACCGCTTGGTTGGGGGTTCGAGTCCCTCCGGGCCCACCAATAGGGAAATGTCCAATAGAAAAATAGATCGCTTAAAAGTTTTGAGATTCTACCTTTTTCGTTTTTTATTTATTTTCCTGTTTTTTTAGAATCTTTTAGTCGTTGTTTGTTGCAGTTTTTTCTCTCAGTCGCTTTAATATGATGGTATGTTTTCTTAGTTTCATCAAAGAAGTTCTCTCACTTGCAACCTTTTAGCATTTGGATTAACTGATATGTGTCCTATTTACTTTTTTAATTCATATACTGTTTTATAATTTTTCTGTATGGTGTTCTTCATAAAATAGAAGGCTAAAAGCTTCATTGGATAAGTTTATTTATACTTGTTCTGCAAATAAATAGACCTCAATAAAAGCAATTTTAAAGATTGTACCTGTTCAGAACAAATGGCTCAAAAAAAATTTAGTGTAAATTTGCTTTTTTCTAAGTGATGTTAATGTCTTTTAGACGTTCGAATAGCATCATCGTGATGAAAGGTTAGTGTATAAGAGAATGTGATCTATGGGCATTCATATGTATCATGGGGGCAACGATGATAACATTTGTTGATATTTTCTTTTTCACAAGAAAGGAATTCTATTTGATATTTTGAGAAATATTGTTCATAGTGACGGTGGCGTGTTCTCTGAAAGAATTTTATTAATTATTCTTTGAAAAATCAATTGAGTGATTGTTTCTATTGCTTTGCATCATCCAGATTCTATTGTAATAAGCATTTTATTATTCTGTAAGAAATGTTTTCTATGATATTGGAAAATTCATTAAAATACCATTTTGGACTTTGTGTATTTTCTGTTTAATGCTCAAAGTATAGCATGTAATTCGAATTGTTATTGAAGAACCAAAGGTCTTTTTTGATTTTATTCTCATCGGGGATTGATCGTATTTTGATAAACCTAGCTCTTTTTTGTATTGCTAAAATCTTCCTTGTATTGATTGTGAGGAGAGTTTGATCTTTGTTATGAGTTTCTTCTCTTATGAAAAATTATTGGCAGGGAGAGTGTTTTTTGGGAAAAGTATACTTCTTCTTCAAAGTCATACTTTGAAAATATAATTCTTCATTTGCATAAGGGAATTTCTCTCTTGTTGTAAATCTGTATCAAATTTACGTAAAAAGATTGTGCGTGGTGATTCGTTTTATTTTTTAATAGTATCATTTTTGCTTATGATAGAGACTTATATTAGTATTTACAAGGTGCGTTTAGAGGGGAGGTTACCTGTAAATGTGTTACAGAGTTTTAGGTAGTGAGGCTCTGTTTATAAGAATTTATTCCTATAACATTGTTATATTCTTGCTTTGCAATATTGTTAAAAAAACATAGATAGTGCTATGTAGAATAAATTGTGATGTATTTTTTTCAAAAAAGCTCTTTCGTGTTCTCTTATATAGAGTTCAGGAGTGTCTTCAGGGATATTTTCACATTAGTTTTTATTGGTCCGAATCGCAAGATCTGCGTAACATTATTCGCGTTTTTGATAGATTATACCAATTTTCATAAGAAGGTCTGGATCGTGTGATGCTTTCTGTTTCACCATGGTACATGACTAATAGAACTTCATCTGATTTTGTAAAATAAGTTTGTACACAATTGCTTCCATACTGCCTATTGCAAATATTTTTTTCTAAGGTATGAGATATATTTTAAACGCTTTAGCGTTATATAGTGTGACTACATGGAGTATGACTATGAAGAATGATAAAAAATTTGAAACAACTTTATCTGATATTATTGTGAAATGGGAGTCTTTATCGACGTCTCAAAAGCAAGCGATATTGGATAAAGTAGAAAATTCTACAGATTCTGCTCATTCAACAGAACATTTAAGGCTTCAATCTTCTTTTTATCTCCAGACGAAATCAAAGTTATGAGTTTTAAATCTTCATCGGAAATGTTGAAACCAGTTATTACATATATGGCACTAGCATTTCCCAGTGTATTCAAAATAGCCATGAGTTTATCTACAGAAGGCCTCTTGCCTCCATTTATCATTTGTTGGACGTAATTTTGTCCACAGCCTGCAGCTCTGCTTATTTCAATCATTGTTCGTCCGTCACTTTTTATCAATTCAACTAAGCGTTGGAACCAATCTTTTTCAGTCTTTGTCATTTTTAGACCTTTACATATTTACGCTATAGCGTTAATATTGCGTTGCGAATCCAGAATATATGATACAAGGAGCGTGAAAATATCCATGTGTAGCTCTTCGCTAAGGAAGCATATAGAGTTGTTTTTAACTAATAACAAAATGTCCCCATACACTTTCAGATTCGAATCAATAAAAATGGTTGCTTAGTTCCACGGTTGTGAAAAAGTAAATGTGTATACCAGAAAGGGCGATACACACTCGTATGTTTATGAGATTTCACTATGATAGTATACGTAGCAGCATTATAAATCAAGATATACCCCAACATCAGAATTTGTAAAAAAAATTCTGCGTTGAGGTAGTGTGTGAATATAACAAAGCTTTAGAGCCTTAAGAGATAGGATAATGGCTGTAGAAAAAATGTAAATTGCATAGACAAAGAATACTGATTTCTTCTTTATTGTAATAAATTAGATCACTATCAGATGGTATATCGTATATATGCGTAAAAAAATGGGAAATATTAAAAAAGTGATCTTGGATATTTTATTAAACAGGAAGGTAATCTGATCCACAAAGGTGGTTGTTTGGTAGAATTGCACATTCGATCAATGCCCTTATGGGGGTGAATGTGTTTTTATGATGCTGCGGTTTATAATGAAGTCTGTGTTTATAATGATATTGTTATTTATAACAATGCATTAACATATGGTTGTTTAGTCGTTCGTACGAGTTCGCATGTTTATGAAAAATAAGAACTTTATCGTTATTTAAATATGAGTGGAGATGCATATGTTTATGCTAATGCGGTCTTTTTTGATCAAGTTTTGAATGCTCAATGTATTGAACTTTGTGGTGATACTCGTGATTGTAGAAAGGCTCGAGTTTATAATGATGCTTTAGTTTGTGGTGATGTAAAGATTTGTGGGAAGGCAAAATTTTACAGAAATGCTGTGCTTTGTGACACTGAAGATTTTTGTAATAATGAAAAACTTTCATATATAGCCGCATTCCACATGGCGTAAAAAAGGAAGATAGGAACGATTTGGGCAAGGCTTGTATGATTGGATTGCGTCGTTAGTTTTATTTGACGTTCCTTATTTTTTGTATTTTGTGTCAATAAATGTGTCGCAAATAATTGGTGTGAGTGTAGATTTAGCCGCTTTCAGAGATTTTTTTGCGTCATTTATCAATGCTTTAATGGAGAAAATAAGAACGCCGAGAGTGACTGTTCACACTTGGAACATGCGATTTATTGCATTCTTTTTTTGATTGAGGATGAAACAAATTGATCAAGATGATCACTTGAGCGACAATTAAGGGAGATCCAAATGAGTGTAAACGAAATTTTATTGGGAGCAATGGTTGTTGTTTTGTTATGCAGCGGGGTTATATTTCGGTTTTCTTTATATTATCGCAGTCAAGTGAAAATTTTAAAAGAGGAATCTAGAAGAATAAAGCATGAGTTTTTAAGAGATTCTATGAAGATGACTGAAGAACGAGATAGGGCTATTAGAGAGCAAAGTATGGTGATTAAAAGACGTGACCAAGCAATTGAAAAACTGAAAAAACAAATTAAGCAATATGAAAAAAATGAAAAGAAATATAAAAAAATGCTTAAATCTGAAGATGATAAAGAGTGATTGTATTCATATTTTGCATTAAAGGGTTTGGAAATGTGTTAGGAATATTGGAATGACGAGAGAGATAAACTTTAATGAAGCCAATTATGGTGCTGATGGAGAGATTGTATTGGAAGAGATATTCAGGTTTACTCTGATTTTATGACAACATTTAATTTTATAAGACAGAGCGTCGTTGATCATAAAATAAGAATTTATGATGATAAACTAGTTTATAGGTAGGCTGGTTATTAAAAAGCGTGTCTATACAATCCAGAAATTTTATATTATTGCTGGAAACAATTTTGCGCGTTCCTTTTAGATGTAAGGTATAAATGCCACGATAGTTTCAGCTAATAGGTATAAAAAATTGCATGATAATAGAAAGAAAGAGATATTTGCTTTTTATGAAGATGAAATCGGTAAGTCAGTTATGGTTATCAGATACAGAAGAGGAATATGAACGTAAAAGATATTAATATCTTGGAGAGTAAATATATTTCATCATTGATGATTTATCTTCTCTTCATGTTTGTTTATTTTTTATGAAAAATACAAAACTTAAGAGATTTTCTTTTTGATAAAGGCTATAGAGATTTGAGTATGATTAAAAATAAACATATAATCTGTAAGAATATGACTGTTATTTGTGAGTGTTAGAAATAATACAAGAACTTTCTCTCATTGAGGGGAAATCCATCACTTTTCATTTGTCACAAAAGTAACTACCATACCATTATACAAAATAAACGCTTGTTTTAATGGTAAAGAACGTTAGGACTGTAGTTCTCTAATAAGAGCCTTATGTGTAATTTCTTTTATTTGCTCAATATTGATTAGGATATCTTGTTTTGTTGGGTAACCTTTACTAGAAAAAGCAATTTTTTGTGCATCTCCTGAGATTAAACGCCAGTACCATTGATTGTGAACTCCTTGAAACACCTCAAAATACATGCTTCCCACCTCATAAAATAGCTGATAATTTTCAGGATAAATATTTAACTAATCCGCTTGTAAACATTAATCTATGTCTCTCTAGGAAGTCGTCAATATATGCCCCTTAAATTTTCTGACCTTAAAAAATAATTTCTATGAGAGCTATTATTCTTTTAACAAGAAAAAAATTATTGTCAATAAGATATGAATGAGAATTTTATACTATAAAATTATTTTTTTTAATTTAATGACACTATACTTTTATTTACAACGCAAATATTTTTTCTGTCGTTATAGAAACAAAGTTTATAAATTATATAAAATTTCACCAGCACGGATAAAGTAAAAAACACTTTTCTCCATACTGGTAGAGTTTAATCATTTTTTGTTTTTCTTTTTAAATAGACGTTTATTGATTAGCTATAACCTCTTTTTGGGATACGCTTCGAATGAGTAAATCAATGAATAAGCTAAGGGTATAAGAATTGGCCATTTTAGCTTTCATATCAATAAGAGAGGTTGTAGTTTTAGGGTTAAAACCATTTGATAAACCTTGTCTTGACAAATATTGCTGCAATTTTTCATAAGAACTGTCGATTTTTTCTTGATTTAGTTTTTCGTTACGATCACTATCGGAAAGTGTTTCTTCCAGTCCCTCGATTTTTTTAATAAAATAATTCCAGTCAAAATCACCTTTTGTATATTCGGTGTCAAACATTTTTCCTTGTCCAGTTAAAAGCCAATTAATATTGACACCATATAACGTGCGGTATGTTTGTAAGACACTAAGATTGGGTTCTCTCTCTCCACGCTCATAAAAAGCAATGGAATTTTTTGTCATGCTAAAACTTTTAGCTAAGGTTTCACGTGATGGATCGCCTAAAGCAAGACGTACATAACGTAAACGTTTTCCAAATATGGTTTTTGATTCAGTTTCAGGACGTGCCACGAATTATCTCCCTCGGTAAATCATCATGGTATAAATCATTAAATAATAAAAGCACACTATGTATTAATATTCTATGATATAATGTCAATATTATAGCTTTAATTTCTTGTTATTTTTTTATTTTCGTAGATAGAAAGCAATCTTTCATTTATTGTATTGACAATTGATATTTACTTCAAAACAAAATTCCTTGTTGCTACATTTGTCTCTTGCTTTTTTTTTTGAGAGAATTTTCATGTAACCTTACCATATATATTCTATACACCCCTGCATTAATAGATGCAACTTTAAAGAGATGCAAGCTTTGGATTTATACTGTGTGTGCTGTAGTTGAATTAGAAAATAAACTTTGAGGAATGATCATGGCCCTATTACGCTATTTTGGGTGTGCTTTTTTTTTCACGATTATTGGTATTTTTTTAGGAGGGGCTATTGGTTGGTTCGAAACGGGAAGCATTACTGGTTTTCTTAAATATTTTTTTATTTGCTGTGTTTTAGGGATTTTGGAAATTTCTTTATCTTTTGATAATTCTATTATCAATGCGCGTATTCTTGGTAGAATGGATCCGTTATGGCGTCGCCGTTTTCTTATATGGGGCATTTTGATAGCTGTATTTGGGATGCGGATTGTTTTTCCGTTATTGGTGGTTGTCGTTGCTGTTGGGATTAATCCCATTGCGGCAGTCAAATTAGCGATATGGGAACCACATCGATATGCCGAAGTTTTAATCGATGCACATATGGGGATTGCCGCTTTTGGAGGAACTTTCCTTATGATGGTTGGCTTAAAATATTTTTTTGATTCTAAAAAAGAAGTGCATTGGCTTAATGTTATAGAGAGACCTGCTCAAAAGTTTGGGGCGCTTGTTGGAATTGATATTGCAATTGTTTTGATTTTGATCTTATTTGTTTCAGGTCAGATTGACGCAGAAAATAAAATAACTTTTTTATTGGCAGCACTTTATGGACTTTTGACCTTTATCGGTGTTGAAGTTGTCGGTCATCTCTTGGATACTCCTCAAAAGACTTTAACAACAGTAGCTCACGGGGGAGTAGGGGCGTTTCTTTATTTAGAAGTTCTTGATGCTAGTTTTTCTTTCGATGGCGTGGTTGGTGCTTTTGCCTTTTCACACAACCTTTTTATTATTGCGATAGGTCTTGGTATCGGAGCATTTTACGTTCGTTCTATGACAATTATGTTGGTTGAATCAGGCACATTATTGCATTATCGTTATTTAGAGCATGGTGCTTTTTATGCAATTCTAGTTCTTGCAGTGATTATGTATCTGCAAACGATTATATCGGTTCCTGAAGTTTTAACAGGACTTGTGGGAGTCTGTATTATTGGAATGGCATTGTATTCTTCGATTCGTTTTAAGCGTTGTCAATTGGATAAACAGGGCGTGTCGTAAGTAATGAAAAATTCGTGTTTTCTCACGCTTTTGTTTATCGCATGTCTTTGAATAGAGAGAGGCTTTTTATGCAAAAAATGCCATGTTATTGCTTATTGATGTTTTTGTTTTAAAGTTGACACTATTGCGCGATTTCCCTCCATGAGGGAAATAATGTATAATCTTTTGGATAACTTTTGACGTATAGAGGCTTTTTGACTTCAATATAAGGTGCAAGTTTACGCTATACTTTTTACCAGCTTTTAGTATCATAACTGCTGTTGCATTTAATGATTCATAAGAAGCATTTTGGCTGTTTTTTTTGCAAGATTTTTATTCATACATCAATCCTATTTATGATGTTTTAAGAGAATGGTATTGAAATAGGGGTGAAATGAGAGAATTTTACGATATTTGGGTTCCTTTCTTAAATAGGTAAAAAAATTTATTCATTATAAATCAGAATGTTATAATGGTAGATGAGAAAAGAATATTTTAGGAGAGCATTAACAGTTCTATACCTGCTTCGTTCATAGTTTTAAGCATAGTGTTTAGTGATCCGTTTACATCAATACCAGCACAAGCATTTAATGAAACACTGACTTTAAAACCGTATTGTATGGCGTGAAGAGCAGAGAATCCGACACAAAAATCAGTTGCTAAGCCGCACATAATGAGCTTGGTAAAACCATGTTCTTTGAGATAAACATGTAAACCTGTTGGTGTTTTTTGATCATTTTCAAGAAAGGCAGAATAACTATCCATTTTTGGATTATAGCCTTTTCTAAGGATAAGTTGTGCCTTTTCCACTCTAAGAGATGTATGAAACTCTGCTCCTTGTGTTCCTTGTATACAATGATCAGGCCAAAGTATTTGAGGACCATAGTCAAGAGTGACTGTATCATAGGTTTTTTTTTCAGGATAGCAGGAAGCAAAGCTGCAATGGTTTTTGGGATGCCAGTCTTGGGTTAAGATAACGTGATCAAAATGATTTATGAGATTATTGATGGCGGGTAAAATAGTATCACCTTGTGGTACTGCAAGTGCTCCACCAAGTAAGAAGTCATTTTGAACATCAATGACGATTAAGGCTTTTTTTTCCATAAATATATTCCTCATAGGAGACGCGCTTTTATCGTATTTTTAAAAAGCTATATTTCGCCTTGAAGTTTTGAAATGAGTTGCTGAATATTGATACTATTTTTACAGTTATCAAGCCAAAAGAGGGGAATGGATAAGTTTTTACAATTTGTTTTATAGTTTTTTACGAATTGTAACCACGTACCAATGGGGAGTGCACTGTAGTCATTTGTTGCTACGTGTTGATGCAATGCCTTCATGATCATTGGGCTTGGGACGTCAGATCCCATAAGGCGGCAGTCATTTTGTAAACGTAATTTAAGCCACATCAAGGAAAGGGGTGAAGTCCATTGTTTCCCGTAACAAAAAATCGATGAAAAAAGGGAAGGATTTTTTACGGCGTAATATAAAGCCCATAAGGCAAAAAAAGAAGGTGCGTAGAGAATTGCTTTTCTTTCTGGTATCCTATCACATTGATAAGTTGGTTTAATACGATAAAAATACAAGGTTATATCTGGTATGGAAAAGATGGGCAATGTTTGATAACATGTTTCAGGGACAGCTAAAAAGATTTGCTTTTTGCTTTTTGAGGCGATGTTTTTTTGCATTCAGAACCATACTGGGGCTTGTGAGATTAGAAAAAATGTACCAATATAAAGCGAAAAGCTTTTGATACGGTGTAAGCACTATTTACTGTACAGTTTCAAAAAGCGAAAGCAATTTTTTCAAACCCTAATCTTTAATATCGCGCAATATAAAGAGAAATTTATGGCACGTCAATTTATCTATCATATGGCTGGGCTCAACAAGTCTTACGGCAATAAAAAAATCTTAGAAAATATTCATTTGTCTTTCTATCCAGATGCGAAGATCGGTATTTTAGGGCCAAATGGTGCTGGTAAATCAACGATTTTACGTATTATGGCTGGGCTAGATAAGGAATATACAGGAGAAGCATGGCTTTGTGAAGGAGCGCGCTGTGGCTATCTACCACAAGAGCCTTTGCTTGATGCAAGCAAAGATGTGCGCGGCAATGTGATGGAAGGTGTTGCAGATAAACAGGCAATTCTTGAGCGTTATAACGAATTGATGATGAATTATAGCGAAGAAACGGCTGATGAAAGTGCACAGCTTCAGGATATTATTGATAGTCAGAATCTTTGGGATTTAGAAAGTCAAGTGGAAATGGCTATGGCTGCTCTTGGATGTCCGCCAGCCAATGGGGATGTCACAAAGCTTTCTGGTGGTGAGAAGCGGCGTGTTGCGCTTTGTAAATTACTTTTGTCAAAACCTGATTTATTACTTTTGGATGAACCGACAAACCATTTAGATGCTGAAACGACGGCTTGGCTTGAGAGGCATCTACGTGAATATCCTGGGGCTGTGCTTTTGATAACCCATGATCGTTATTTTCTCGACAATGTAACGGGTTGGATTTTAGAATTAGATCGCGGTAGAGGTATTCCTTATGAGGGGAACTATTCTGCTTATTTGGGGGCTAAAGCCAAGCGTTTGGCTCAGGAAGGCCGTGAAGAGGCAGCGCGTCAACGTGCTTTATCACGTGAGCAAGAATGGATCGCTTCTAGTCCAAAAGGGCGACAAGCAAAGTCAAAAGCTCGGATTAAGGCTTATGATGAGTTGGTTCAAGCAGCACGTGAGCGCCGTCCTGGAGAGGCGCAAATCATTATTCCTATTGGAGAAAGGTTAGGACAAGTTGTTATTGAGGTTGATAATCTCTCTAAAGCTTATGGTGAACGTGTATTGATTGATTCTCTTTCTTTTAAACTTCCTGCTGGCGGCATTGTCGGCGTTATCGGTGCCAATGGTATGGGAAAGTCGACCTTGTTTAAAATGTTAACGGGACAGGAAAATCCCGATTCAGGTCAGATACGTATCGGTGAAACAGTTCACATGAGTTATGTGGATCAGAGTCGCGATTCCTTGGTGGGGGATAAAACTGTTTGGGAGGAAATTTCTGGTGGAAATGACATTATTAAATTAGGCAAATATGAGATGAATAGCCGCGCTTATTGCGGGGCTTTTAATTTCAAGGGGGCAGATCAGCAGCAGAAGGTGGCAAATTTATCAGGAGGGCAGCGCAATCGCGTACATTTGGCGAAACTTCTAAAAGAGGGGGGGAATGTGCTTCTTCTTGATGAACCGACAAATGATCTTGACACTGAAACATTGGGTGCATTGGAAGATGCATTGGAAAATTTCGCTGGTTGTGCAGTTATCATATCGCATGATCGTATGTTTCTTGATCGATTGGCAACACATATTTTAGCCTTTGAAGGTGATGGTCATGTAGAATGGTTTGAAGGTAATTTTGCTGAATATGAGGCTGATAAAGTTCGTCGTCTTGGGGCGGAATCTCTTAATCCTAAGCATGCAAATTATAAACCTCTTACACGCTAGAATTTTTATTTTATCGCAACTTTGTTGGAATAATAGTGTATTTTATTGTGTTTGTTATTTCATAAATAAAGTGTGTGTGTGCTCTGTGGAAGTTTTTATTCATTGAAAAAAGTAAGAGACATCTTATGAAATTATGACCTAAATAGGGTTATTCTACTCATGATATATAACCGGTTATTGCTTGTAAAATTGCAATGAAAAGGAGGAGATGAAGAGTATAGTATTACTTCTACAAATGCTCTGGTCATTGAGCATTATCGTCTTTACTTAATAAAGATGCAAGCTGACACTATCATATTATTTATTTTTTCTCAATGGTATGCAGTTCTTGTTTTGAGGTGGGCATAAAAGGTATTTTTATCTATATGTTCCCTCCGTTTATGTGCTGTAAGAGAATGATTTGGATTGATTTATCATAAATAGATTTGAAATGAGAAAAATTTATGGTGTTCTGGTTTTTTATTCAAGTTAAAATGAATGAATTATTATTATAAATCAATGTATTATCATTATAACGAGAAACAGATGGATAAGATCTGTTCGTTTTTTACATGAGCCTATTTTTTTCATAGTATGATAAAATAGAGAGCACAAAATAGATGAGAATATGCGTTGTATGCTTGACTTTTTTTCCTATAAACAAATGTTTATAGGAATGTTTAGGGGATAATTATGAAAAAAAGTACAAGTTTAGATGCAATAATTGAGCTGCTGAAAGCGGTTGCAGAAGTAAGCCATTTACGTGTTCTTACGCTCTTGCGTCATGAAGATTTAACAATCCCTGATTTTATTTTTATTCTTGATCAGTCGCAAGCATGTATATCACGATATTTACGTTTATTGTACGAAGCACAATTGATTGAGCGTTATCAGAAGGGGGATAGCCTTTATTTTAAGCTTTGTCATGATTTTGGGGGTAAAGACATTGTGATGGGTATTCTTTCGTCTTTACCAAAGAATGATGTGTTGTTAGCGCATGATTTAGAACGTTTGAAGGACATTAAAAAGCAGCGTCAAAAAAGGAGGAAGAAGCATTTCTTACAAAATGCGTTGCAACGGGATGTATTACGGTCATCCTATATGGCAGATCGTGGTGTAGAAAACTCTTTACTTGAAATCATTGGCGATAAACCATTTCAGATGATGCTGAATATTGGAAGAGGTGGAGACTCTATCTTAAAATTGTTTTCTAATCTTTATACGCATGCGGTTGAAGTTGTGCTTGATAGCGATGTTTTTCACTTGTCTGTTGGAGATACAACTTTTGATTTAGTTATTCTTCATTGGGTTTTACATTTTCTTGAAAATCCTGAAATGTTTCTTCATGAGATATCAAGTGTTTTGCGTCCCTATGGGCGTTTATTGATTGTGGATTTGGGTTATCATAAAGCTGATTCTTCACATTTTGATCAAGCACATATGCGTCTTGGATTTTCGACTTTACAAATAGAAAAGTGGCTAAAAAATGCCGGACTTATGCTAGAGCAAACAGTTTGTCTTACTCCTATACAAAATGAAAATAGTAAGGAGGGCATGGTTACACTTTGGCTTGCTCGTGATCCGCGTTTATTAGTTGACGATATCAAAGATAAACAAGTAGATTTTGCATAAATCGCGTTTGTTAACGCACTTTATTCTCTGATTTTTCTCAAGGAATAGCGTAGAGATAAAACTTTATTCAATCATTGATAAGCTATTGTTTTTTACATTTGTATTATGTTTTTATATGGGAGTATTGGTGTTTTATAGCGGCGTGTAGGCTGTATAATGAAACACCTTCTATAGAGTTAAGCCTATGAGGATCATTATTTAAGGTGTCCTGATATTATATTTTATTAGCCAATATATTGATTTTAAAAGATCATTGATTTTTTTAAACTCAATAAGAGGTTTGAATACAGGAATGTTGTCTCATTTCAAATTTCCTGTTTCAGAATCCGAAAGAGTCTGTTTGTCTGCTACAAAAGAAGGTATTTATCTTAATGATACCGTTTGTAAAAGAAAATACATCTTTCATACATTTTCTAAATGTGAGAGCGGCTGCAATATGATATAATGCCGCACAATATAATATAGTGAAGGCTCATACCTTTATAAATGTCAAAGATGGTGGTGCCCAATAGATCTTAAAATGTCTCTTTAAAACAGGTTTTTAGATAAGGAGTACCTTGGAACTTTTAGTGAGGGGTGCAAAAAGATGCTCTAAAAAGACGAAAAAGTAAAAGGGTAAGACAATGCATTATATTCATAAAATAAGATCGGCGATGATCTAGGGATAGTTTGTGGCTGAAAGTAGGAAAAAAAGCGTGATATTACACTAAAGTTTCGTATCTCTTTATCATGAGAAGTTATGAAGGTTATTAAATAAGTCCATTGTTTTTGCCAAAAGTATTTTCTTTCTTTTTATGTTTGCCGCTCATCTTATGACGCAGTCCGTGGGTATAGCGTAAAATTGATAGGGCACCATCGTCTTTAGTTTAAGTAAAAGTTGTAAGCAGGCATCATCGTTTTATGTTTTTTATCCATATGCTTCTTCTTGTTTGTGATGTGCGATAGTATGGCTATTCATTAATTCAATAGACGAAGATTGAAAATAAGGGAACCTTACGTTCTTGAGATCTCTCATGTAAATTGTAAAATGATGAGTTCTGATTGTAAATCAATGAATTGTTTACGTTAGAAGAACAGACTATAAAAATTTTTGAGCATAGAAACTACTGTGTGTATTACTTTACGGGATCATTTAAATGATAGAGATTAAGAGAAAATGTCTGCGTTGATTTCGGTTTGTTATGTTAAAATGAGTTAGAGACTGTTGGTTATTGTAAAATGGTTTATCGTTACTTGGAATGACGATGGGGCGTGATTCGAAACAAATACCTTCAGAGTTCTCATTTTCTCATAAGATTAAGCTGTTTAAGTTCCTCATTGATTGTTACATGAAGGATGTAACAATATTTTAATGATCATTTACAGAAATTTTTTATAAATATAGATAAGATTTTATTTCTCTAATTTATTGTTTTATATGAATAATTCATAGCTTTCTTGCAAGAAGATGTTTTCCATTTTTTACGGTTATTTGTGTAAGATTTTAAAAATCTACGTTTTTCTTTTTGTGGTGATTGCTGTTGGAAAAGCGATTCTACTTTTACATAGTTTAATTTTTATAGGGTGGATACGTAGAAATTACTGTTTTTTAATATGATCATCAGAGTTATGAAAGAAACTATTTAAAAGTTATAATGATCGTAGATTCTAATTGATGCTTCTTGAAATAAAATTGCTTCAAATTGGGTCATTTTGAACTTTTTTTGCCTAAATTTAAACATTTTTAAATAATTTATAATTCTTTTATGTTTTTTTGCGTAGAAGATGATAAGAATTTCTTGTTGTTTAAAGAATTTTATTCCATAGCAAGAATATTGCATCGGCTATCTTAGTGGTTGATGTAAGAGGACAATCGGGGAACCTCCTCCCCCCCCCCCGCGTGGATCCCCTAGATTGTCTGGCCTGACTGAGGATTTCCTCAGTCAGGCTTTTTATAATTGTTTTAGGGGATGTGTAAGGTTTTATAGGGGGGAAGTGTAAGATCTGTTATTGTTTCGCCTATAGTACGTAAATATGTAGAGGGGGATGTCTTGTTAGGCGGATAGTGTTAGCGTATTTATTTTGAATAATTTGATTTTTCTTTATTGAGGCATTGTTGAATGCTATAAGGGAAATCGTAAAGGGAATCTATGTTTGTATTCTGTGATCTTTAGGTAAGAGATAATGGAATCTTTTTCGCATCGTATTATTTTTATTTTATTTGTGTTTTTTATTTTTGGCGCTGTCTTTTTTGCTTTTCAAAGTGGTGTTGTTTATCAGTTTTTTCCCGGTCACTCTTCTTTGTCTTCTCAGCAGCTTGATGTAACAGAGGAGGAGTTATTAGAGAGATTATCCGTATCTTTTCCAGATATCATCAAGCATCTTTCTAAAATGACCCCTCAACAGCAAGAGTTGTTTATTGCGCAGCTGCGTCGTGATGTAATTGCGCTTGCTTCTAAAAGTGGGCAGAGTCGTGAACAGGCTCAAAAATCTGGTGAAACTGTTGCTATGGCTCTCTCGAAAGCGATTTCTCGTCCTTCCATTGCTAATACTTATTTTTAGCTATTTTTTTAATCGCGCTTTTGGGTTTTATTTTAAGGAGCAAGAGCTTTTCGTGAAGTCTTGAAAAGTGCGAGGAGATAATCAATTTGTAAGGTATTAACAAAATTTATCTCTTAAAAGGTAAGCAATTGGAGTATAAGGGTAATGTTGCAATCATTACAGGAGTGATAGAAAGTCTATCAAGGGTATTGGTCCAAGTTAATTGCATTATCAACCGCTACAATGACAAAAGCAGTATTGACTATAATAAAACACGTTAACCGCATTTTATATGCCGGTTATTTTTTTATTTGATATGAGAAAATAAAAAATTTTAAAGGATTTAAGCTTTTTTATTCTACGGATTTTAGGATATTTATCCACTTGTATGATTTCTGAAAATGAGGTGTAAGGCTGATAAGATGATAGTCTGTGACAAAGAAAAAATATTTGAATGAAGATGAGAGGTCTATTTTTATTTAAAAAGGCTTTAGGGGTATTGAGCTTTCTAACATTTTTCAAAAAAATAGACACAAGTAATTGTTAAGCTTTGTTGTAGGAAAAAACGGATATAACTTTTTTAGTATATTGTTTTATAATGATAATTTATCATTTTATATTGAATGAGAATCTTAAGAATTATAAAATCCTCTCATTTTAAATTTATCCATGGTGAAAAAATCAAAATCAGTTTCTTGTATACCACAAGTGGGAGGCTTGTGTGGATAAAAACTCTTTTAAAAAGGAATTAAAAAGCTTCTTTGAGATATCTTGAGAGCTAAAAGTCTGTTGCAATATTTTGAATTGGTAAATAGCGTATGATGGTTTTTGTATATCTATGGACTCCTTATGCACAGTGATGGAGGTAGGGGTTGATTTTAGTCAATGGTTTATTGGGGCCATAAAGAATGCTGCGCGTGTTTATTGGTTAGAAAGAAGCATCAATAACGGGTTTTATTTTTGTGAAACTTTTGCGATATCGAGGATCTTTGGTAAAGATGATCTCGTCTCTATTGCTTTGTGGGATTGATATCAATAAAAAATTTAATCATCGTATATAAAAAAATATCATATCTTTTAAAAGTGCTATTTTGTAATATAAAAATTGATTAATACAATAAATATAGCAGAACTTGATAGAATATATCATTTTAGTTAATATGATATAAGTTTAATTATAGGCTTTTAATTTTTTTATTTGATGATATAGAGAAGTCTATAATTTTTGTATAAAGAGTTTTTCTTTTTATACAGAACTTTATCTTGAAATTGTCTTAATATTTCCCTTTTCAAGCCGTTCTTTTGCTTTCTTTTTTTGTACAATGCATTCGAAAATTATTTGCGGTTAGAATTTGAGAATTTTTGAGTGAGAGAAAGAAAATGCAATTTTTGAAAATTTTGTTAAATACAGCGTGTGCTGTATTTTTTGTATTTGATATAAGTTGGGCTCATAGTGTTTTAAATGTTGCAGAAGCAAAAGAAGGCTTAGGGAGTGTTGCTTCTCAGATTTCTAATCGTCCTTATGAATTTCTTATTCAGAAATTTGCAAATAAGTATAATATTCCGGTTAATTTAGCACATGCTGTTGTAAAAGTTGAAAGTAATTATAAGGCAGGTATAAAGGGGGCTGCTGGCGAAATAGGTTTGATGCAAATTAAACCCTCTACGGCACGAGGGTTGGGCTTTAGTGGTTCTGTACAGGATTTGTACGATCCTGCGACCAATCTTGAATATGGTATGCGTTATTTGGCACGGGCCTATAAACTCAGTGGTGGAAGTACGTGTGGTACAATCCTTAAATATAACGCAGGTCATGCTGCAAAAAAAATGAATTCTATTTCAGCGAAATATTGCGCAAAAGTAAAAACTTATCTGGCTTCATTAAAATAAAAACATCTGTTGAGAGAGGTTTGTCATAAAATATTTTAAGATGCTATTTTCACGGAGCAAAAAATGTTTTATAAATCAGTATGTCAGTCGGCTGGGCAGCCGCGCTTGTCCAATGCTGAAAGGCGGCAGGTGAGGAAAGTCCGGGCTCCATGGAAAGACGGTGCCGGGTAACACCCGGCGGGGGTGACCCTAGGGAAAGTGCCACAGAAAGTAAACCGCCTATTTTTATAGGTAAGGGTGAAAGGGTGGAGTAAGAGCCCACCGCGCATTCAGTAATGAATGTGGCAAGGTAAACCCCACCGGGAGCAAGACCAAATAGAAATGACGTGCAAAATTTAATTTGCAGCCGATTTCCGGGCGAGTCATTCGGGTAGGTTGCACGAGGCGGATGGTAACATCCGTCCCAGATGAATGGTTGCCATGTAAAGTGTAAGCTTTACTCTACAGAACCCGGCTTATAGGCCGACTGATATTTCATGATGATACGCGATATTTTATAAGATCAATTATATATGGTCTTTTATGGAGTCTATGTGTTTGAAATGGACACTTGAGCAAAGAGTGTTTTAAAAAATTATAACATTTCTTTAAGTATAATGCGTTAGGATCTGTTTTAGGATAACTTTAGTTTTTTCGTTCATTGTGATTAATGTGATGAAGGCCAGGTTATTCTAAGATCAGTTGCCATGAGAGAGCTGTTGATTTAAGACAGCATAACTTCAAGACGGATTATTTTGATAAAGCAGGATCAAAGAGCTGAACGCCATATTCCAGTGTTGTTACAGCCAGTTTTGGCTGGGCTTATGCCATTGGTTGGAGCAAAAGTGATTGATGGCACCTTTGGTGCTGGTGGTTACACGCGCGCTTTGTTAAAGGCAGGGGCACAGGTGATTGCTCTTGATCGTGATCCTCATGCTATCAGTGCAGGACAATTGCTTGTTGAAGAATTTTTTCCACGCCTTCGTTTGGTCCATATGGCGTTTTCACAGCTTGATCGTGTCGTTGAAGAGAAGGTGGATGCAGTTATTTTGGATATTGGTGTCTCTTCAATGCAGCTTGATGAAGCAGAAAGAGGTTTTTCTTTTCAAAAAGATGGGCCATTGGACATGCGAATGGCTCAGACTGGTTTTACAGCTAGCGATGTTGTCAATCATTTAAAAGCAAGAGATTTGGCACGTATTTTTAAGGTATTAGGAGAAGAGCGTTATGCGGGACGAATTGCACGGATGATTGAAACGCGTCGTGTTGTTCAGCCTTTTTTGCGTACGGGTGATTTGGCGTATGCTATCGAAACGTTGATAGGACGTAAACCGGGAGATCGTATTCATCCTGCAACACGTGTATTTCAGGCTCTTCGTATCTATGTTAATGATGAAATTGGTGAATTGGCGCGTGGTTTATTTGCTGCTGAACGCGTTTTAAAAGCTGGAGGCCGTTTGGGGGTTGTCAGTTTTCATTCTCTTGAAGATCGTATGGTCAAAAGATTTTTTTCGACTCGTTCTGGAGAACGTATGAGATCACGCTATCTGCCAGAAATAAAGGCTGCTCCAGCAACATTTTTTCCTTTGTTTAGAGGTGGGATCACGGCAACTAAAGAGGAGTTACAGAAAAATCCTCGTTCACGTTCTGCGCGGTTGCGTATTGGTGTACGGACTGAAGCAGAGGCTCTTACAGAAGATATGAAATTATTTAGTTTAGCAGAGATTGCCAGTTTTGAAGGCGGCAAGAAATGACAGTTTTTCGTACATTTGATATGATTTTAGTGATGATTATGATTTGTATGGCAGGTCTTACTTATAAGGTAAAATATGATGTTCAAAAACGAATGAATGAAGTTCTTCATCTTGAGCATGAAATTGCTGCAGCAAAAAATACGGTGAGTTTGCTTCATGCTGAGTGGGCTGTGATGATCAAGCCTTCGCGCATGCAAAAACTTGCGAAACGTTATCAAAAAGAACTTGGATTAGAAGTTATACAGCCGCGTCAAATCGTAGAATTTAAAGACATTCCGGTACGGGTACATGATCCAATTGAAGAATTGATTAAACAAAATATCTTGGAAGATAATCAAGATATTTTGGCAAATCGTCGGGATTCTCAGATGAATGGTGTTGTCCAAAAAGGCGTGCAGTGATGAAGTCGACTTTTTTATTCTTACAGAAGAAAAAGCACTTTAAGAATTCGTTGAATAATCATAATGTTTCTGTTCGTCGTCCCTATTCTAGTCGTCCACGTTTGCTTTTTTCGTTGTTCTGCTTTTTAGTTTTATATGGCATCATGGGGGCTTGCCTTATTTCTTATGGGTTGGAAGGTGGACAGATTGAAGAAGCAAAGGGGCCAGGAGTTCTTCAACTGACGGCGCGGCCTGATATTGTTGATCGTAATGGTCGTTTATTGGCAACAGATATTAAAACTTATTCACTTTTTGCTGAGCCACGACGTATTATTGATGTGGATGAAACCATTGAATTGCTCTCAACAGTTTTGCCTGATCTTAATTGGCAGGAAACCTATAAGCGCTTAAAAAGAAAAACTGGTTTTTCTTGGATACAGCGTGGGTTAACACCAATGCAGAAGACACAAATTATGGCCCTTGGTATTCCAGGAATTGGTTTTCGGACTGAAATTCGTCGTTTTTATCCCGATGGACCTGTAACTTCCCATATTCTCGGCATGGTGAATGTTGATAATCAAGGCATTGCAGGTATGGAAAAATATATTGATGATGCGGGTTTGAGTGCTCTGCGTGCTGCTGGTCTTGCCATGGAAGAATCATTAAAACAAGTTCAGCTTTCGATTGATGTGCGACTTCAGGCAATTGTCCATGATGAACTTATTCAGGCTATGAAGCGTTATAAGGCAATTGCTGCAGGAGCTGTTATTTTAAATATACATACGGGGGAAGTTTTGGCGTTGGCATCTCTACCAGATTTTGATCCTGGAAATCCTATTGAAGCTTTAAAAAGTGATCGTCTCAATCGGATGACGGCCGGAACATTTGAAATGGGATCGATTATTAAAAGTTTTACGACTGCCATGGCACTTGATTCCAATATTTTTCATTTAAACAGTATTATTGATGCTTCAAAGCCCATAAAAGCAAGTAGTGGATATATTATTCATGATTTTCACGGAAAAAATCGTCCCTTAACGTTATGGGAGGTTTTTGTTTATTCTTCCAATATTGGTTCTGCTAAAGAAGCATTGGCGATAGGAATTGATAAACATCGTGATTTTTTGCAAAAACTTGGGCTACTGGATCGACTCGTAACAGAGTTGCCTGAAGTTGCTCATCCTATTGTGCCACATCATTGGAAGGATATCCAATCTATGACGATTGCTTTTGGGCATGGTATGGCAACAACTCCCTTGCAAACAGCTGTTGGGGCTGCTGCTTTAATGAATGGTGGTTGGTTAATTGCTCCGACATTTTTAAAACGGACAAAAGAACAAACTTTGCACCATGCAAAACGGGTTTTGCATGCTAAAACAAGTCAAAATATGCGTTACCTTTATCAATTAAATAGTGAGATTGGGTCTGGACGTAATGCAAAAGTAGAAGGTTATCGTGTAGGTGGTAAGACAGGAACAGCTGAGAAAGTTGAAAATGGAAAATATTCTAAAACAAAAAATTTCAATAGTTTTCTTGCTGCTTTTCCTATTGATGATCCTGCTTATGTTGTTTTAACAATTATCGATGAACCAAAGCCTGCAGAGGGACAGCGTTCAGCAACAGCGGCGATGAATGCTGGACCAATGCTTGCTAATATTGTTCGTCGCACAGCTAGTTTTCTTGGTGTAAAACCCGATTTTAAAAAAGAATATGAGCCTCTTTTAAGTAAAAAGAGCAATTCAAGTTTCGTTAAACAACGGTAAAATAAATATAAAGGTGCGTTATCATGTTGTTGGGAACAGTTTTTACAGAATGTGTTGAAGATGAAAGCCTTTCTTCAATAGAAATAACAGGAATAAGTGTGGATTCTCGGCAAGTTTTGCCGGGCTATGTTTTTGTTGCTGTTCAAGGGAAAAAAAGTGATGGAAGACACTATATAGATGACGCGATAAAGCGTGGCGCACGAGCAATCGTTACAGACTGTCATGCTGTTCTTGAGGATTTATCTGTTCCCATTTTACGTGTTTCTAATGTTCGTCATAGTTTAGCGTTGGCAGCTGCACGTTTTTACGGTTCTCAGCCGGAAACAGTTGTTGCTGTGACTGGTACAAGTGGTAAAACATCTGTTGTCTCTTTTCTTCGGCAAATTTGGACTCATGTTGGATTTTGTGCAGCGAGTATAGGAACGGTTGGTGTTGTTTCTCCTAAACGGAATGTTTATGGTTCTCTCACAACACCTGATCCGGTCGTCTTGCACCGTCTTCTTTGTGAAATTTCTCATGAAGGTGTGACGCATGCTGCTCTTGAAGCTTCTTCGCATGGGCTTGATCAAGGACGACTTGATGGAGTCCGTTTAACGGCTGGTGCCTTTACTAATTTAGGGCGAGATCACATGGATTATCACACGGGGGTAGAGGATTATTTGCGGGCTAAAATGAGGTTGTTTGATACACTTTTGCCTGTATCTGCTCCTGCTTTGATTTTTGCTGATGATGTTTATTCACAAAAGGTTATTGATGTTGTTACACAAGCGCGCCGCCGTGTCTTGACAATTGGTCGTAAGGGGCAATTTATCACGATTAATCGTGTCGAACATCAACGCTCCAAACAGTGTATTGAGTGTCGTGTGGAAAACAATATTTATACATTTGATTTGCCTTTAGCTGGAGATTTTCAGGTAGCTAATGCGCTTATGGCAGCGGGGTTAGCCATTGCAACGGGCGTTTCACCTCGTAAGGTTTTTCCTGCGCTTGAAACTTTGCAGGGGGCACCTGGGCGGTTAGAGTTTGTGGGAAAGACAGAAAATAATGCGCTTGTTTATATTGATTATGCTCATAAACCAGAAGCTTTGGAGCAGGTTTTGCTTTCTGTTCGTCCCTTTACGCAAGGACGCTTGATCGTTGTTTTTGGTTGTGGAGGAGATCGTGATCAAGGAAAAAGACCTTTGATGGGAAAAATTGCGGCGGATAAAGCGGACATTGTTATTGTAACAGATGATAATCCTCGAACAGAAATGCCAGAAAAAATACGTAAAGATATTTTACAGGCGGTGCCAACAGCAATAGAGATAGCAGATCGTGGTGAAGCTATTTCTTACGCGGTGGAGCTTTTGAAAGCTGGTGATACACTCATCATTGCTGGAAAAGGTCATGAGGATGGCCAAATTATAGGGCAGACAACTTATCCTTTTTCAGATCGTCTGAAAGTGATAGAAGCTTTAGAGGACCGAAAGAAATGACAGCTTTATGGGATAAGCAAGCACTTGTTGCTGCAATTAATGGTGTTGTAATGGGAAGCTTGCCAGAAACTTTTTCTGGGGTTTCCATTGATAGTCGTACTCTTGCGGAAGGGGATGTTTTTTTCTGCATTAAAGGGCACCATCTTGATGGTCATGATTTTGCTGCGCAAGCTTATGAACGAGGTGCAGGCGTTCTTATCGTTGCGGAACACCGTTTGAGGGATATGAAAAAGATATTGGCTCCACTCATTGTCGTTCCTGATGTTTTGCAAGCCTTAGAACAACTTGCACAAGCTGCACGCAAACGTTCAAGAGCTAAGATTATCGCGATAACAGGATCGGTGGGAAAAACGACGACAAAAGAAGCTTTGAAACAAGCACTTGCAACGGCTGGGAATGTTCATGCGAATCTCGCTTCTTTAAACAATTGCTGGGGGGTTCCACTCACTTTAGCGCGGATGCCTATGGAGAGTGATTATGGTATCTTTGAAATTGGCATGAATCATAGAGATGAAATTCGCCCTCTGGTCAAGCTGGTTTGTCCGCATATTGCTCTCATTACGCATATTTGTGCAGGACATATGGGATTTTTCAAAGATCTTGAAGAAATAGCAAAGGCAAAAGCTGAAATTTTTGAAGGATTGGATGAAGAAGGCATTGCCATTTTAAATGCGGATAGTGATTTTTTTTCTTATCTCGTTCAAAAAGCAAAGAAATGCGGTGTAAAGAAGATCTTAAGCTTTGGTGGGACTAAAGATGCTGATTATCAAGCGCGAGATATACGTCTTCTAACCGATAGTTCTTCTATGATTGTGCGTATTGGGGGGCGGGATAAGGAGGTTCAAATTGGGGCTCCGGGACGCCATATTGTGCAAAATAGTTTAGGGGTTATTGCTGCTTGTGATGCTATGGGGGTTGAGTTAGAGCCTGTTTTTCTTTCTTTTCGCCATTTTTCTTCTCAAAAGGGGCGAGGTGTTCGTTATCGACTGTCTTTATCAAATGGGGGTGAATTTTATCTCATTGATGAAAGCTATAATGCAAATCCTGCTTCTATGCGTGCTGCACTTGAGCTTCTTGCTACAGGACCTGTAGGAAAAGGGGGGCGGCGAATTGCTATTTTAGGGGATATGCTAGAGTTAGGGGAGTATAGTGAAAAGCTTCATCGTGATTTAATAAAACCAATACGTCTTTCCGGTGCTAATCCGGTTTTTCTATTTGGTGAGGCGATGAAATCTTTAGTCAGTGATTTGTCTGCTGGTGTTAAGGTTCATTATGCTGAAAATATTGAGAAAATTTTACCGCTTCTTTTAGCAGAAATTTCTCCTGGCGACCTACTTATGATTAAATCATCCAATAGCCTTTGTTCATCAAATATTGTGACTGCATTGCTTGATCGCTATAAAGCAGTTTCTTCATAGTTTTAAGAGGTTTTTTGTTCCATGATGCTGTTTTTTTCTTCGTTTAGTGATTGGCTTCCGGGTGTAAATGTTTTTCGTTATATTACTTTTCGCACGATAGCAGCTATGCTTACTTCGGGGCTTATCGTCTTTTTGTTTGGACCTAGCATCATTGCTTCTCTTAAATTGCGGCAAGGTAAGGGGCAACCGATTCGTGCTAATGGACCTCAAACACATTTTAAAAAGGCTGGAACACCTACAATGGGTGGATTAATGATTTTAATCGGCATTGTGGTATCGGCATTTTTATGGGGTAATTTATCGAATATTTACTTTTGGGTATCGCTATTGGTTATGCTTTCTTTTGGGGTAATTGGGTTTTATGATGATTATCTTAAGGTCACAAAACAAACAGACAAAGGATTTTCTGGGAAAGCACGGTTAAGCTTGGAGTTTTGTGTTGCGGCGATTGCTGCTTTTGCCATTCTGCAAATTGGCTCATCTGGATTAGCTTTGCCTTTTTTGAAAGATTATCTTATCAATTTGGGCTGGTTTTTTATTCCTTTTTCTGCTTTCGTCATTGTCGCGACGGGTAATGCGGTTAATTTGACGGATGGACTCGATGGGCTTGCTATTGTTCCTGTGATGGTTGCAGCCTTATCTTTTGCTCTGATTGCTTATCTTTCTGGTAATATGAATTTTGCTGATTATCTCCAAATCCATTATGTATCGGGAACAGGTGAATTGGCTGTTTTATTGGGAGCTGTTGTTGGGGCAGGGCTTGGATTTTTATGGTTTAATGCACCACCTGCAGCTATTTTTATGGGAGATACTGGATCGTTGGCTCTTGGAGGACTCTTAGGGACTGTTGCGGTTGCTACGAAGCACGAAATTGTTTTGGTTCTTATTGGTGGACTTTTTGTTGTGGAAGCTTTTTCGGTCGTTATTCAGGTTGGTTATTTCAAATTAACAAGAAAACGCGTGTTTCTTATGGCACCGATACATCATCATTTTGAGAAAAAAGGTTGGACTGAAAGCCAAGTGGTGATACGCTTTTGGATTATTTCGATTGTTCTCGCTCTCATAGGTCTTTCAACACTTAAATTGCGGTGAGAATGTGATTTCTGTTACGTGTTATAAAGGTCAAAAAGTTGCTCTGTTTGGATTGGGGCAGTCTGGACTAGCAACGGCACAAGCATTAATGTGTGGTGGTGCAGAAGTGGTGGCGTGGGATGATAGTCCTTCAAGCGTGCAGATGGCTTGTCGGCAAAATATTCCAACAAGAGATCTCCACGATGAGGACTGGTCAGAATTTGTTGCATTGATTCTCGCTCCTGGAGTTCCTTTAAATTATCCTCAACCGCATTGGGTTGTTGAAAAGGCACGAAAAAAAAATATAGAAATTATTGGTGATATTGAATTGTTTGTTCGTGCACGCCATGATTTTTTACAGCATTATGGTTTTTGTGACCAAGATGTTCCGTTTATTGCGATTACGGGGACGAATGGAAAGTCGACAACAACGGCTTTGCTTACGCATTTATTGGAAAAAATGGGCTATGATGTGCAGATGGGGGGAAATATTGGAAAGGCAATATTGACGCTTAAGCCATTTGTTAAAAAACGTATTTATGTGATTGAATGTTCATCATTTCAAATTGATCTTACTCCCTCTCTTCAGCCAACCATTGGACTTTTATTGAATTTGACATCTGATCATATTGATCGACATGGAAGTTTTGCCTGTTATGTGCAAACCAAAAGGCATCTGATTGCTCAGGCTTCTCAGGCTTTTATTTCAGTTGATGATGCAGCTTGTCAGGTTTTATATCAACAGTTACTTCATGATGGGAAGCAAATTGAGGCAATTTCCAAGAATCATTTTGTTGAAAATGGTTTTTATGCAGATGGAACCAAGCTTTTTTCTGTTCGTCAAGGACAGCGTCATATGCTTGCAGATCTTGCTCCTATGGCGGTGTTACGTGGGAGTCATAATGCGCAAAATGCTCTTATGGCATTGGCAACATTGCAGGCTTTAAAAATAACAGATCCCTCTATAAAAAAGCATTTAGCAAGTTATAAAGGGTTGGATCATCGTATGCAGCAGGTGCGTAAAATGGGGGCGGTTTTGTTTATCAATGATAGCAAGGCGACTAATGCAGATGCAACAGCTCCTGCTCTTTCCACCTTTAATGATATTTTTTGGATTGTTGGGGGACAGGCGAAAAAGGGAGGAATAGAGTCTCTTAGAGAATTTTTTCCTAAAATTCGTAAAGCCTATTTGATTGGGAGTGCGGCGGAAGAATTTGCTCGCATTATTGGATCTGCTTTTCCCTTTTCTATGAGCTTAACTTTGAAAAATGCGGTGCGTGAAGCAGCTGTTGACGCAATAGGTTGTAAGGCAAAAGAGGTGACGGTTCTTTTGTCACCTGCTTGTGCAAGTTATGACCAATTTAAAAATTATGAAGAACGGGGCGAAGCATTTGTCTCTTTTGTGATGCAGTTACAATAAAAAGCATCAGTTATAAAAAAATATTTTTGCGTTAAGACTCCAGAATCTTTTTTTGTGTAATTTAGTTTTTAAAGTGTTTGTTAAACAGGCGGGGAACCATATCACTTTGAAACAATTTATAAAACGGATAAGGCGGATATCATGGTTACGCGTGCAGATAGAGACCCAATTGCTAATTGGTGGTGGACGATTGACCGCTCTGTCTTTGCAGCTTGTTTAATTTTAATGGGGATTGGCATTATGTTGTCTTTTGCTGCCAGCCCCACGATTGCAAAAAAAATCGGAATTGCTGATAGTTTTTATTTTGTTCGGTGGCATATCATTTTCAGCATTTCAGCATTTTTTACGATGGTGACCATTTCTTTTTTTTCAATTCCTAATATTCGTCGTTTATGTGCTCTTTTGCTTATTGTAACGCTTGCTCTTATGGTTGCAACCTTATTTTGGGGTCCAGAATTAAAGGGAGCACGGCGGTGGATTGTGCTCTTTGGTTTTTCTGTACAGGCTTCAGAGTTTATGAAGCCAGCTTTTGTGGTTATGTCCGCTTGGCTTTTTTCGGAACAGATACGCAGGAGGGGAATTCTAGGTTATACGTTAGCGATTGTACTTTATGGCATTTGTTGTGTGCTTCTGGTTTTGCAGCCTGATATTGGACAAACACTTTTAATAAGTGCAACATGGGGTGGTTTGTTTTTTATTGCTGGTGTGCCTCTAGCCGTTATTTTTCTCTTTCTCATTTTAGGTGCTGGAGGAATTGTTTTAGCTTATCTTTTTCTGTATCATGTGCGTGAGCGTATCAATGGTTTTTTGACAGGTGAAGGAGATACCTTTCAAGTAGATGTTGGACGTGAGGCTATTTTGAATGGTGGTTGGTTTGGGCAAGGTCCTGGGGAGGGAACAGTAAAACGTATTATTCCTGATAGCCATACAGATTTTGTATTTTCCGTTGCTGCTGAAGAATATGGTATTATTCTTTGTTTATTAATTATGATGCTTTTTGGTTTTATCGTTATGCGTTCATTGTATATAGCAATGAATACACGTGATTGCTTTATACGTCTTGGTATTACTGGCATAGCAATGATGATTGGCTTTCAATCAGCTATTAATATGGCCGTTAATCTTCACTTAATTCCTCCAAAAGGCATGACATTGCCTTTTATTTCTTATGGTGGTTCTTCGATGGTGGCGATTGCGTTTTCAATGGGCATTTTGCTCAGTTTAACACGTCGTTGGCCAGAAGCACGCCTTTCAGCTTTTTCTTCCTCTTCTGTCTTGGATACGCCTTATGAATGATAAAAAAGTTATTGTTTTGGTGGCTGGTGGTACAGGTGGACATCTTTTTCCTGCTGAGTCCCTTTCTGTTGAATTAAGGGAGCGTGGATATGATGTTCATTTAATAACAGATGAAAGAGCACGCCCTTTTGTTCGGTGCTTTGATGAAGAGCATACACATATCGTTTCATCGGCAACATTTATACGCCGCCATCCTTTTGCTCTGATAAAGACGTTTTGGTCTTTACTAAGGGGAATGGGGCAATCGTTGGCGTTGTTTTATAAATTACGTCCTGTTCTTGTTGGAGGATTTGGGGGATATCCGAGCTTTCCTCCTCTTTTTATTGCGGCTTTAACAAAGCGTGTGACATTTATTCATGAACAAAATGCTGTTATGGGGCGTGCCAATCGGATGTTGGCAATTTTTGTGCGTGCAATCGCTGGTGGTTTGTTGTCGCCAAATGGCGCTTATGCCCATAAAATGCTTTTAACGGGGAATCCTGTCCGTGAGGCTGTGCTGAAGGCGGCCGAAATTCCTTATCATTCTTCAGAGGGGGAAACGCCATTTAATTTTTTGATTTTTGGTGGTAGCCAAGGGGCTTCTGCTTTTTCACATATTGTTCCAGAAGCCATTGCGTTACTCGATGATAAGAACCGTAAACGCTTGCGAATTGTACAGCAAGTTCGCGGTGAAGCAGGAGGGTTGATCAAAATCTATCGTGATATGGGCGTACAAGCAGAGGTTGCTCCTTTCTTTGATGATATGGCTGAACGTATGGCACATGCTCATTTTATTTTGTCGCGCGCTGGGGCTTCATCCGTTTGTGAGATAGCGGTGATTGGTAGACCTGCTTTGCTTGTTCCCTATCCCCATGCTTTAGATCATGATCAGGCTGCCAATGCAGCTCTGCTTGCTCGTGTAGGTGGTGCGCAAATTGTATCAGAAAAAGATTTAAATGCACAAAAGCTTTCTTCTCTTTTAATGCATGCTTGTTGTGCGCCCCATTTATTAGAAAAACAAGCGCTTGCTGCAAAAAAAGTTGGGCAACCTCATGCAACCCGTTGCCTTGCTGATATGGCTGAATCCTTAATTGCAGGGCGATTGTTGTCAGATATAAAAGAGGAGCTTTTTAATGAAAATGCCACTTGATATAGGCGTTATCCATTTTATCGGAATCGGGGGGATCGGTATGAGTGGAATTGCGGAGGTTTTTTATAATCTTGGCTATAAAGTTCAAGGGTCAGATCAAGTTGAAAGTGCAAATGTTGAACGTTTACGGAAAAAAGGAATTAACGTTCATATAGGTCATTGTGCTGAAAACTTAGGGAATGCAGAGGTTGTTGTTTTTTCTACTGCCGTTAAAAAAACAAATCCTGAGTATATTGCTGCAAAGGAAAGACATTTGCCGCTTGTCAGACGTGCAGAAATGCTGGCGGAGCTGATGCGGTTTCGGCGTGCAATTGCAGTGGGTGGTACACATGGTAAAACAACAACCACATCAATGGTCGCAGCCCTTCTTGATGCTGGTCATTTTGATCCAGTGGTGATTAATGGCGGTATTATTAATGCTTATGGTACGAATTCTCGTACAGGAGATGGCGATTGGATGATTGTTGAAGCTGATGAAAGTGATGGTACATTTTTAAAGCTGCCTGCTGATATTGCTGTTATTACTAATATTGACGCTGAGCATTTGGATCATTATGGAAGTTTTGATGCTGTGCGTGAGGCTTTTCGGCAATTCGTAGAAAATGTTCCTTTTTATGGTTTTGCTGTTTTGTGTCTTGATCATCCAGAGGTTCAGTCATTGGCGGGCCGTATTGATGATCGTTGGGTGATCACTTATGGTAAAAATCCACAAGCGGATGTTCGTTTTCTTAATCTTTCGATGGATGGTCAAAAAACGCATTTTGATGTTCTTGTTCGCTCACGCAAAACAGGAAGAAAGATTGAGTTAAAAAATTTGCTTTTGCCCATGGCAGGGCAGCATAATGTTGCCAATGCAACGGCGGCGATTGCTATTGCGCATGAACTTGGCATTTCAAATGAAGCTATAAAAAGGGGCTTAGCAGAATTTGGCGGAGTAAAACGGCGTTTTACGCGAATAGGAAGTTGGCGTGGCATTGAAATATTTGATGATTATGGACATCATCCTGTTGAAATAAAGGCAGTTTTGCGTGCTGCACGTGAGAGTGCAAAAGGGCGTGTTATTGCGATTGCACAACCCCATCGGTATTCGCGTTTGTACCATTTATTTGATGATTTTGCTGCTTGTTTTAATGATGCAGATACAGTGTTGATTACGCCCGTTTATGCGGCTGGTGAAGAACCTCTTGTAGGATTTGGTTCTCAAGAATTGGTAGAGCATATTAAAATGGCTGGTCATCGTGATGTGCGCTTAATACATGGTCTGGAAGATGTTGTGTCTCTTGTCTCAACATTTGCTCAGGCAGAGGATTATGTGGTTTTTCTTGGTGCTGGCAATATCACACAATGGGCGTGTGCATTGCCTCATCAGTTGTCGGTATTTGATGGTCATGATAAATTTTCAGCACATTGATGGTGAGGCGTTATTGGCGCAATTGCAACCACTGTTGGGGGGTATAAGAGGCAAGCTTACACCTAACGTTGAGATGCGTAAGGTGACGTGGTTTCGCACTGGTGGGTTAGCAGAACTTTTTTATCAGCCTGTTGATGAGGAAGATTTAGCTCTTTTCCTTCAAAATTTGCCTGAATTTATTCCTGTAACAATTGTAGGAATAGGTTCTAATCTGCTGGTGCGTGATGGGGGTGTTCCTGGTGTTGTGATTCGTCTTTCGCCAAAAGGTTTTGGGCAAGTGCAACAAGTTTCTCCAAAACGTTTTTTAGTTGGTGCAGGTACGGCCGATAAACATTTAGCTACCGCTGCTTTAAAGGCAGAAATCGCGGGTTTTCATTTTTATCACGGTATTCCTGGTGGTCTTGGAGGGGCACTCAAAATGAATGCGGGTGCAAATGGTGTTGAAACCGCAGCACGTGTTGTTGAGGTTTATGCGCTGGATCGTAAAGGAAAACGTCATATTTTGAGTTTGAAAGATATGCATTATTCCTATCGCCATTGTGATATTCCTGAAGGGTTTATTTTTACTGCTGCTTTATTAGAAGGACAAACCGGTAATAAAGATGATATTCGTGCTGCTATGGATGAAGTTGCCCTCCATAGGGAAACAGTGCAACCTATTCGTGAAAAGACCGGTGGATCAACTTTTAGAAATCCTGAGAATATATCTGCGTGGCGCGTGATTGATGAGGCAGGGTGTCGTGGTTTACGGATTGGTGGTGCTCAGATGAGCGAAATGCACTGTAATTTTATGATCAATACAGGGCAAGCAACAGGATATGATCTTGAAGCATTGGGAGAAACAGTGCGTGCACGTGTTTTTGCACATTCAGCCCACCTTTTACAATGGGAAATAGAGCGTATTGGTCAATTTGAGCGTGGTCGAAGTGTTCCTCCTTTTGATCCATTTCATTGATTTATTGTTCACTAAAAAAGTGAAAATAAAAAATTGAGTCATTTCAAAGAGATAATAAAAAATTTCTATTAAGAATCAATAAATTAACAAAGAATCTCTTGCATCAAGCTTTTGAGTCTGATTCATTATGCAAAATGCTAGGTTATTGATTCGCAAGGATAAACTTTGTTTTTTCCTGTATGTGGTGCTGATGTATTCTATATAGACTACATATAGTATGCGAAAGAGGGTGATTTATTATGAAAGATAAACATATAGCTGTATTAATGGGAGGTTTTTCTTCTGAACGGTCTGTAAGTTTATCTTCAGGGGCGGCTTGTGCTGATGTTCTAGAGGTGCAGGGGTATCGCGTGAGCCGCGTGGATGTTGACGCTCATATTGCTTCTGTTCTTGAACAGTTGCAGCCTGATATTGCCTTCAATGCATTGCATGGTCCATTTGGTGAAGATGGCCGGATTCAAGGGATTCTTGAATATTTAAAAATTCCTTATACTCATTCTGGCGTGATGGCATCTGCTTTGGCAATGGATAAGGGACGTGCAAAAATTATCGTTGCAAATGTTGGGGTTTGTGTTGCTCCTTCTCGTATCATGAGCCGCTTTGCTTTGGGTCGAACACATCCCATGGAGCCTCCTTATGTAATTAAACCTGTGTGTGAAGGATCAAGTTTTGGTGTTGTCATTGTTCAAGGAAATGAAGCTGCACCGCCGCATAATATTGGGGGAGCTGAGTGGGGATATGCGGATGAGGTAATGATTGAAAAATATATTCCTGGTCGTGAATTGACTTGTGCTGTTTTGGGGAACGAAGTGCTGGATGTGTGTGAAATTCTTCCCGATAAACACTTTCCATTCTACGATTATGATTCAAAATATAAAACGGGTGGTTCTCTTCACATTTGTCCTGCACAACTTTCACTAAATATTTACCAAAGTGTGCAAAGAATGTCTTTAGCAGCCCATCAGGCGATAGGGTGTCGAGGTGTTAGCCGTTCTGATTTTCGTTTTGATGAGAAAACAGGAGAATTGGTTTGGCTTGAAATTAATACGCAACCCGGTATGACATCGACGTCTCTTCTTCCTGATATTGCAAAAGTGAGCGGTCGTACTTATGGCGATATTGTTCAATGGATAGTGGAGGACGCATCATGCATGCGTTGAGTATTAATAAAACGAATATTCCGATGGAGGTGCTTTCAGTGCCGGCTTTGCCACGTCTTTATCGTCGTTTTCTTCGGTTTATGTTTGAGTTTGTTTTTGTCAATATTCATATTCCACGCCATTTTGGCTCTTTTGCTGTTGTGTGGTTTTTCTTTGTTACGGCTTTTTATGGGCTTTCATCAAGTGGTCAGATGGCTGTGATCGTAAACACGATCATATTGGATAGTAGTTTTGTGGTCACTCATGTTGATATAAGCGGTAATAAGCGCTTGGCAAAGCAGGATATTTTTAAAATTTTAAAACTTGATGTTGCGCCTTCTATATTCACTTTTGATGTTGAAAGAGCGCGTTCTCTGTTGGAAAAGCAGCCTTGGGTGCAATCGGCTAATGTTCAGAAAATTTATCCCAATAGAATGCGCATTTCCATCGTGGAGCGTGAACCCTATGCCATTTGGCAACATGATGGCATAATGGATATTGTTGATAATACAGGTCGTGTCATTGTGCCTTTTAAAGGGGAAATTGTTCGGGATTTACCTCTTGTGGTTGGGCAGGGTGCACAAAATGCTGCTAAAGTGTTTATTCAAGCGCTGTCAGTCTATCCGGAAGTATATGATCGTATTCGTGCTTTTGTGTGGGTAGGTGATCGGCGTTGGGATCTTGTTTTGAATAATGGAATGCGCGTTATGTTGCCTGAAAATGGTGCTCTTGAAAGGCTTTTTTCTCTTTTTTCGTCCGGTACAATGCAAGATCTTTTATCTCGCGATATTCTCAGTGTTGATTTACGTCTTGCTGATCGAATTACTGTTTCTTTATCAGATGAAACGTTGGAGCGTTATCATACTACTGTAGCAGAAGAAGAACGTATTTTAAAAGCGCGAAAGGCAGGAAGCCTATGATGCTACTCAGATCACATCATTTGAAGGGGCGTAAAACACGTTTTTTAACGGTACTTGATGTCGGTTCAAGTAAGATTGTTTGTCTTATTGCTTGTTTGCGTCCTTTGAAGCATGCGCACTATTTACATGGTCGTACACATTCTACGGAAATTCTAGGTTTTGGTGTGCAGCGTTCACGTGGTATTAAATCTGGTGTTGTGATGGATATGTTTGCAGCAGAGCAATCAATACGCTTGGCTGTTGATGCGGCAGAAAAAATGGCGGGTTTGGTGGTGGATTCAGTGATTGTGAATTTTTCCTCAAGTCGATTACAAAGTGCTTTGATTAATGGAAAGGTCCATTTGAATGGTCGTGAAGTCACCAAGCGTGATATGCGTATGGCCTTTTCAGATGTTTCGCGCAAAGCCTTTGATGCTGAACGTCATGTTATGCACTCAGTTCCAGTTTCTTATGTATTGGATGGAGATAAAGGAATTTCTGATCCTATTGGCATGGCAGGGGAAACATTTGGTGTTGACGTGCATGTGGTAACAGCAGAAACAGCATCTTTGCGTAATTTAGAAACTTGTATTAATCGTGCACATTTGAGTGTTGAAGCAATGGTTGCTACTCCCTTTGCAAGTGGTCTTGCTGTTTTGATGAATGATGAGGCGCGTTTAGGGGCTGCATGTATTGATTTTGGTGGTGGAACAACAACATTTTCAGTGTTTTTTGAGGGGAAATTTATTCATGCAGATGCTCTTGCTGTTGGGGGGCATCATGTCACTCTTGATGTTGCGCGCGGATTTTCTATGTCTTTAACAGAGGCGGAACGTTTAAAAGTTGTTTATGGTTCAGCACTTTTAACAAGTGCTGATGAGCGGCAAATGATTAATGTAGCAGAAATTGGGAGTGAACAGCGTGAAACTCAATATCCTCGCGCAGTTCTTGGGCGTATCATTCGTGCGCGTGTTGAAGAAATTTTAGAAATGGTCCGTGATTGTTTAAATCGTTCTGGTTTTGGTCACATCATTGGTAAACGTGTTATTTTGACTGGGGGAGCAAGCCAGTTAACAGGATTGCCAGAAATGGCACGTACTATATTAGGAAGAAATGTTCGTATCGGGCGGCCTTTAGGTATTTCGAGGCTTCCTTCTCTTGCAAAAGGGGCGGCGTTTACATCTGCTGTTGGGTTGTTAATTTATCCGCAATTGGTGGGTTTTGAAGAAAAAACAATGCAGGCGGCAGGAAATCATTTATCGATGGGCACGCGTGGGTATTTTCAGCGTGTTGGTCAGTGGTTGCGTGAGAGTTTTTAGTTAAGTCTAGTTGGATAAATTTCATCGCTTTGGCTTGCGGTGTCTTATGAGAAGGAAAAGAAAATGACGATTAATCTGCATCGGCCAGATATCGCGGAATTGAAGCCACGCATTACCGTTTTTGGTGTTGGAGGTGGTGGCGGGAATGCCGTGAATAATATGATAAATGCTGGTCTTCAGGGAGTTGACTTTGTTGTTGCAAATACGGATGCACAGGCTTTGGCTATGTCAAAGGCTGAACGTGTTATCCAACTTGGGGCAGCTGTGACAGAAGGTTTGGGTGCTGGTGCTTTACCGGAAGTTGGGCAAGCGGCGGCGGAGGAATGTATTGATGAAATTATTGATCATCTTGCAGACTCTCATATGGTTTTCATTACTGCTGGTATGGGGGGAGGAACTGGAACAGGAGCTGCTCCCGTTGTTGCTCGCGCAGCGCGTGAAAAAGGTATTTTGACCGTTGGTGTGGTGACAAAGCCATTTCAGTTTGAAGGGGCACGTCGTATGAAAACGGCAGAGGCTGGTATTGAAGAATTACAAAAGTCTGTCGATACATTGATTGTTATTCCCAATCAAAATCTTTTCCGTATTGCAAATGATAAGACAACATTTGCTGATGCTTTTGCTATGGCTGACCAAGTGCTTTATTCTGGTGTTGCTTCCATTACGGATTTGATGATTAAAGAGGGTTTGATTAACCTTGATTTTGCTGATGTTCGTTCTGTTATGCACGAAATGGGTCGAGCCATGATGGGAACCGGTGAGGCATCTGGTGATGGGCGTGCTTTGGCTGCTGCTGAAGCTGCTATTGCGAACCCATTGTTGGATGATACTTCTATGCGTGGGGCGCGTGGTTTACTGATTTCTATTACGGGTGGTCGTGATATGACTCTCTTTGAGGTTGATGAAGCTGCTAATCGTATTCGTGAAGAAGTGGACGCTGATGCGAATGTGATTTTTGGCGCTATTGATGATGAGTCATTGGAAGGTGTTATTCGTGTTTCTGTGGTTGCGACCGGTATCGATCGTGAAGTTAGTGATGTGGTTCAGTCCTCTCATCCTCAGATTCAAAGGCCTGCTTCTTCAATACGCAAGAGCGATCCTGGAACGTCACACAGTTCTTTTCATGTTCAATCATCGCCTCTGCGTTCTGAGTCAATGGTAGAAGTGATCGAATCACTTGAAATAGAGAAGGGTAAATCAACCGGAGAACAGTTCCGTCCCAAAAGTCAAATTTTTGCACATCCTGTAGAAGCAATGACGACACGAAGTGCGACGAGTGCTGTTGCGTATGGCTCAAATGCTGTTCAGGAACAGAAATTAAATGTGCCTCGTATGCAAGTAAGCCGCGGTTCTCAACAAGCGATGGCGGCTCCCGTGAGTATGGAGGCAACAGCGCATGTTCTTGATGAGATGACAGGGGTTGTGAAGCAAACAGAAAAGCCAGTGCAACCAAAACAAATGCAAGCGCGCGCTCCAATGCGTATGCCTGAGTTAAAGGATTTTCCTCCTGTTGCTCATGGACAAAGCCAAAGAACATTTGTGACTGATCAAGGTCCTCGTAATCTTTGGCAGCGTTTGAAACAGAGCTTGACACATCGTGAAGAAGCTGAGCCAGAAGCGAGGTTGGAGCCTGCTGTTAGATCGTCTCAGCAGAAAGAGTCTCATGTTTACAATAAAAACTCTCAGGTGCTTTCTCAAGATGCTTCTGTTTATGTTCCACGTCGTTCTGGTGAGCTGCATCCTCAGGTACCACAAGATCAGCGTACTTTTATAAGTGAAGAAGATCAGTTGGAAATACCAGCATTTTTACGTCGTCAGGCAAATTAATTGATGAAAAATGAGGTAAAGTAAGAAATTTTATTATTTCTTTAATGCTCAGTCAAAAATTATACATTAAAATATATTACTGTTTTTTGAATAAAATACTTTGTTTAAAAAAAACCGCTTACAATAAGCGGTTTTTTTTTATTATTTACTATGAATATTTTTTATAGTTTTATAAATTTTGTTAAAAGATGTACAAGCAATTTAATAAAATGATATGATGAGTTTAGTACCAAAATATCAGTCTACTCTTAAAAAAGCAGTAACATTTAAGGGGATTGGCGTTCATAGTGGCTGTTTGTCAGTGGTAAAGGTTTGTCCAGCGGATGTTGGGTGCGGTATTGTTTTTAAGCGTTGTGGATTAGACGGAACAGAGAAAATATTTCAAGCCCATGCATCGCAAACAGGAAAAACTGAATTATCAACAGTACTTGGAGATGGAGATGTAAGGGTTGAAACAATTGAACATTTGATGGCAGCAATTGCTGCTTATAATTTGGATAATCTTATTATTGAAGTGTCACATAATGAGATTCCTATTTTGGATGGTTCAGCATGGCTATATTGCCAAGCTTTTGAAGATGTTGGTATTGTACAGCAAAATGCCTTGCGTTCTTATTTCATTATAAAAAAGCCGTTGCGGGTTGAAGGAGCTCATGGTGTTGCAGAGCTTTTGCCATTTAATGGACGTCGTTTTGATATAACGATCTCTTTTCCTTCTTCTGCTATTGGTAAGCAACATTTCAGTTTTGATCTTACCACACGAGGGTTTAGGGATGATTTGTCACGTGCGCGCACTTTTGGTTTTATCAAAGACGTGGAAGAATTAAGGCTTTCTGGAAAGGCGAGAGGTGCTTCTTTGGAAAATTCTCTTGTTATCGACCTTAATGATAAAATTTTAAATCCCGATGGTCCTTATTGGGAGAATGAATGTGTTCGGCACAAGATGCTTGATGCGATTGGTGATACTGCTTTGCTTGGTGCACCTTTTATTGGATTATTTCGTTCTTATTGTAGTGGGCATAGAATTAATGCGCAATTGGTGAAGGCTGTTTTGGCAGACGAATCATATTACGAAAAAAGCTTTTTAGAGAAAGAGTAAAAAAATTGACAAGATTTTTTTATTATTTATTTGATTTTTAAGGGGATGATTGACCTGAACTGCTAAATTGGTTATGTGGATTTTATAGTGATATGGTATAAAACCTTTGATAAATTGTTTTTGCTACAAGGTGATATTCTGTGGAGGCCGGAAAAAATATGAAAAAATCTCATGTGTGCATTGGAAATATGACATATAGAAAATCTAACATTGTACGCAAGATATTGGGGGTGGTGCTTTTGGGAAGCACTTGTATGTTAGCGGGATGCCTCTTTAAAGAGAAAAAGACCCTTGATCCATCTGCTTATGTTTTGAAAATAGAGCCGCCAGATGTTCTCTATAATCAAGCGCTTGCTAGCCTTGAAAGTGGGCGGCTTGGGGACGCATCGAAAAAGTTTTTGAAGATTGAAAAACAGTACGCTTATACAGATTGGGGGCGCAAATCTCTTGTGATGGGTGCTTTTACTAATTATCGACTCGGAAAGTATGATGATTCAATTAGTATGGCTCAACGCTATATTACGCTTTATCCAGGGTCGACTGACTCGGCTTATGCGTACTATATTATTGGTCTTTCTTCTTTCCGTCGGATTCCTGATGTTACGCGTGATCAACGTGACACGAAACGTGCTATTGCTGCTATGCAGCTTCTTATAGAGCGTTATCCTAATTCTGAGTATGTCAAGGATGCTAAGGATAAAATCCGTTTTGGTCGCGAACAGCTAGCTGGTAAAGAAATGCAGATTGGCCGCTATTATGAAGAGGGGCGGCGCTATCTTGCGGCAAGTAGACGGTTTCGTACCGTGGTTGAAGAGTATTCTGATACAAATCAAATTGAAGAAGCACTTTTCCGCTTAACGGAAGTTAACTTAGCTCTCGGCTTAACGGCAGAAGCACAGACGGCAGCAGCTATTTTAGGACGTAATTATCCCAAAAGTGAGTGGTATAAATTTTCTTATAATCTCTTGCAGAAGAATAAAATATCGCCACGTGAGCATAAATCTTCTTGGATCTCAAATGCTTTAGGTGGTGATAAGAAGAGGGTACGTTGATTCTCTATGTTGGTACAGCTTTCGATTCATAATATTGTTTTGATCGAAACGCTCGATATTCATTTTACAGCGGGGTTGACGGTTTTAACTGGAGAAACGGGTGCGGGGAAGTCTATTCTCCTTGATGCTTTATCACTTGCTCTAGGGGGGCGGGGTGATGCTTCGCTTGTGCGTCATGGGGTTGACCGCGGGCAGGTTACAGCTGTTTTTGATGTGTCTGTTTCACATCCTGCACGTCAACTTATTCGTGAGAATGGTCTTGATGATGAGGGTGATATTATTTTACGACGTGTGCAATCAAGTGATGGACGTAGCCGTGTTTTTATCAATGATCAGGTGTCTAGTGTTGCATTGATGCGGAGTGTTGGCCGTTTGTTGGTTGAAATCCACGGACAACATGATGATCGTGCGCTTGTTGATGTTGCTACACATCGCCAATTATTAGATGCCTTTGGTGGTCATGAAGATGAAGTGGAAAATTTGCGTCAGTGTTATCACACATGGCGTGAATTTGAGGAGCGTTTGCAACGGCAGCGTCTTAAAGTAGAGAGTGCTGTACGGGAGGTTGATTATCTTCGTGCGTGTGTAGAAGAGCTTGAAAAGCTTGATTTTAAAGTTGGTGAAGAGGAAGCTCTTTCTCTTCGTCGTGCTGATATGCTTAAATTAGAAAAAATAGCGACAGATATTAAAGAAGCGGATGATCTTTTAACGGGTCAAAAATCACCAATCCCAGTGCTTTCTAATTTGGTGAGGCGTTTGGAGCGGAAAATTCCTGAGGCGCAAGAACTTATTGCACCAGTGGTGAAATCTATTGATGAGGCATTGCATGCACTTGCAACAGCACAAGAAGGTATTGAGACGGCAATACGAGCATTAGATTTTGAACCTGATGAATTGGAACGGATAGAAGAGCGTCTTTTTTCTCTTCGGGGTTTTGCTCGTAAATATCAAGTTTCTGCGGATGAATTGATTCAGTTACGCGATAAAATGGACGCAGAACTCGCTGATTTTGAAGAGGCTCAGACTATATTGACACGTTTTGAAGATGAGGCAAAGCAGGCAAAGAAAAATTATGATATGTTAGCGCAAGCCTTAACAATAAAGCGTCGGGAGACAGCAAAGCATTTATCTGAAAGTGTTATGGCTGAGTTGCCGGCATTGAAGTTAGAGAGGGCCGAGTTTATTGTTGAAATGCAAAGTGATGTGGAAAAGCGGAGTGCTGAGGGATGTGATCGTATTGAATATTGGGTGCGAACAAATCCTGGAACACGAGCTGGACCGATGCTTAGTGTGGCTTCTGGCGGTGAATTGTCTCGTTTTTTGTTGGCATTAAAAGTTGTTTTGTCTGATCGAGGATCAGCACCGACGCTGATCTTTGATGAAATTGATACAGGTGTTGGGGGGGCTGTTGCAGCGGCTATTGGACAACGGTTGCAACGCTTATCAGAACGTGTTCAGGTTTTTGCTATTACGCATGCACCACAGGTTGCATCGAAAGCGCATGGTCATTTTCTTATTTCGAAAATTGAGAGTCATGATAAAGGACGCTTTGTTACTGCTATTCATAAAATGGAAGAGCATGAACGTGCAGAAGAAATTGCTCGTATGTTGGCAGGAGAACAGATTACTGAAGAAGCGCGTGCAGCGGCTCAAAAGCTTCTCGCATAAAGGTAATTAGCCAGTGATAAAAATACTGGAAAGCTTATTTTTATTTGCGATTCACTTTATGAGGAAGCGTGGAAGTCCTTATGGCAGTAACTCGTAATTTGGAATAGATTTTATGAACAAAGATGCAGTTAAAAATCTCTCAGCTGTTGAAGCAGAAAGTGAATTAGAGTGGTTGGCAAAAGAAATTGCACGTCATGATGTGCTTTATAATCGTGATGATCAGCCTGAAATTTCTGATGCAGAATACGATGCGTTGCGCCGCCGTAATGCAGAAATTGAAGCTCTTTTTCCAGAGCTTATTCGTGTTGATTCTCCTTCACATAAAATTGGGGCACCAATTTCTGAAAAGTTTGAAAAGTCTGTTCATGTACAGCCTATGCTTTCACTTGATAATGCGTTTAGCTCTGAAGATGTTACTGAATTTATTGAGCGTATTCGTCGTTTTTTACGTCTTCCAGAAACACAAGTGTTGGAAATAACAGCGGAGCCAAAAATTGATGGTTTATCTTTGTCTTTGCGCTACGAAAAGGGGCGGCTTGTGCGTGCGGCAACGCGTGGGGATGGAACTGTCGGTGAAAATGTGACGGCAAATGCTCGAACAATTGCTGATATTCCACAAGTTTTGCAAGGTGATTTTCCTGAGGTAATCGAGGTTCGCGGCGAAGTTTATATGGGACGGGAAGATTTCCAAGCTCTTAATATAAGCCAACAAGAGAAGGGAAAGTTAACCTTCGCCAATCCTCGAAATGCAGCGGCTGGTTCGCTCCGTCAGCTTGATTCACGGATAACCGCCAGCAGAAAGCTTCAATTTTTTGCTTATGCTTGTGGTGAAGTGAGTGAAGTATTTGCAGAAAGTCAAATAGAGATGATGAAAAAGCTAAAAGAATATGGCTTTGTTATCAATCCATTAATAAAAGTCTTTAAGAGAGTAGAAGAAATTATTTTCTATTATCGTGATATAGAAGAACGCCGTCATTCTTTAAGCTATGACATTGATGGCATTGTTTATAAGGTTAATGATTTGATGCTCCAAAAGCGTTTGGGATTTGTTTCTCGTTCGCCGCGTTGGGCAATAGCCCATAAATTTCCAGCAGAAAAAGCAATGGCGCTTTTGGAAGATATTGATATTCAGGTCGGTCGTACGGGAGCTTTGACGCCTGTTGCACGCCTTACACCTATTACTGTTGGTGGGGTGGTGGTGACCAATGCCAGTTTGCATAATGAGGATTATATTAAGGGAATTGGCCATAAAGGAGAGCCCATTCGTGAAGGCCGTGATATCCGTGTAGGCGATACCGTGATTGTACAACGCGCTGGTGATGTAATCCCTCAAATTGTTGATGTTGTTGCTGCAAAACGTCCAAAAGATGCTTCTGCTTTTGTTTTTCCTCATCTGTGTCCCGCTTGTGGGAGTCATGCTGTTCGCGAAGAAGGAGAAGCGGTGCGTCGGTGCACCGGTGGGCTTATTTGTCCTGCACAAGCGATTGAACGTATTCGTCATTTTGTTTCACGCAATGCGTTTGATATTGAAGGCTTGGGTAAAAAGCAGGTAGAATTTTTTTTCCATGCTCAAGATGAGGCGCTTTGTATTCATACACCAGTTGATATCTTTACTTTAGAACGGCGCCAAGAAAAGTCTTTGATCCGTTTAGAAAATATGGAAGGTTTTGGTACTGTTTCAGTGCGGAAACTGTATGATGCCATTAATGCACGCCGCGAAATTCCTTTAAGCCGTTTTTTGTTTGCATTGGGGATTCGTCATGTTGGAGAGGTGAATGCACGCCGCCTTGCACGAGCATATCAAAATTATACAGCTTTTGAAACGGCGGCTATGGAAGCATTTATGCCATGTGAGCAGGAAAACAAAGAAGGCAATGAAGCTTGGATGGAACTTACCAATATTGAAGGAATTGGACCACAGGTAGGGGGCGCAATTGTTGATTTTTATAGAGAAGCGCATAACCGTGAAGTTTTGTCTGTTTTGCTTGAAGAAGTAACACCTCTTGATGAGGCACCTATCATGATAGCTTCTTCACCAATAGCGGAGAAGATCATTGTTTTTACGGGAACTTTAGCACATATGTCACGTGATGAAGCAAAAGCATTGGCAGAGCGATTAGGGGCCAAAACATCTGGTTCACTTTCTAAAAAAACAGATCTTCTTGTTGCAGGACCTGGAGCGGGCTCCAAATTGGCTAAAGCTGAAGAATTAGGTGTTGAGGTTATCGATGAAGAGGCTTGGCTACAGTTGATTGAGAAACATAATGTTTAGAGGATGTTTTCTAGAAGATCGTATGCTATTTGTATGATTATCGCTCTTACATTTTTTGGGGGGATGAAATCAAAAAGGGGGATAATAGGGGCTGTTTATTTTGCAAAAACAGAGCGCCATATATTTTGATATTTATTACGTTATTTAAAATAATTAACATTGAACTTAAATATTAAACTTAAACTATTATGATGAAGAATATGCAAGGTTATTATTAGTAAAAGATATAAATTATTACTGTGAAGCAAGGTAAAAATTGTAAATAAATATGCAGAATTTTTGAATCTAAACGGCGTAATAAGTTGGTTATAATGGGCGTTTTAGAAATGCGACGCGGAGGATTACAAAATATAATGAAAATTTCTATATAGAAGAATAAGGCTATAACTCATGTGGAGATGGTGGAGGATAATTGATAAGCATTATCTTTTGCGAGTGTATCCCGTTCTGTTTCAATTTTGGAAGGCTTTTGTCGTATCTGCAAAAAAACTTGAAGTATTTCATAGAAGCATTTTTTGTGTTTGCTGATGGTAAATTCGCACTTCTCTCTTTAAAAGAGAAGGGTGTAATGTTTTGTAGAAAGAGTAAAAGTTATACGTTGCTTCATTTAAAGGGGCATTGTTGCTTCTTTTGCCCATTTTTTATCTTCTTCATTTAAGTAAGGCGCATTCATCTGATAAACCCGCGCATGGTAATCATTGAGCCATTGTCGTTCTTCTTGTGTCAAAAGCTCTGGAAGGATTAACCGTCGATCGATGGGGCAATGTGTGAGTGTTTCGAACGAGAGCATTTCTATATCTCCACCATCAATTTTTTGTGCTGGCTTCACAATCATCAAATTTTCAAGACGGATACCAAAAGCGCCTTCGCGGTAATAGCCTGGCTCGTTTGAAAGAATCATACCGGAGATGAGTTCTTGGCACCCTTTGCGAGAAATATTTTGCGGTCCTTCATGGACAGAAAGATAAGATCCAACACCATGACCGGTGCCATGGGCATAATCAAAACCAGCTTTCCACAATGCAATGCGTGCAAGAGCATCAATGTCTTGTCCGCGTGTGCTTTTTGGAAATCTTGCAGTTGAAAGAGCAATCATGCCTTTGAGGACAAGCGTAAAACAGCGTTTTTCTTCTTCTCCAATATTCCCAATTGCTACTGTGCGTGTGACATCAGTCGTGCCATCACGATATTGTCCACCTGAATCAACGAGGTAAAGTTCACCAGCATTGAGTGGTTTATTTGTTTGCGTTGTTACACGATAATGAATAATGGCACCATTTGCCCCTGCGGCTGAGATTGTATCAAAAGAAAGATCTTTAAGTTTTTCTCCCATTTCGTTTGCTGTATTTATGCGAAATTCTTCTAATTTTTGAGCAGCAGAAATTTCACTTATTGACCCTGGTATTTGTTTATCTAACCAAGAAAAAAAACGGGTTAGGGCAACACCATCGCGTAGGTGTGCTTTGCGTGTGCCATTGAGTTCTGTGTCATTTTTAATGGCACGTGGTAGAGCCGCAGGATCGGTAAGTGTGATAAAAGAGCTATTTTTTTCTTCAATAACAGTTCGTAATTTTTCGCATGTTAGCTGTGGATCTAAGGCAAACACTGTCCCTTTTTGAATATACTCTTTGATCTTGGGAATAAGCTGTTCTGGTTCATATAATTTTGCATAACGTTCTAGATATTGTTTCTGTTCTCCACCAAGTTTTTTGCGGTCAATGAATAAAGCTGGTGTTTCGTTAAGTGGAATGAGAGCAAAACAAAGGGAAAAAGGCGTGTTGGAAACATCATTGCCCCGTATATTGAATGTCCATGCAATGGAAGAGGGGTCTGTAAAAATAAAGGCATCTGCATTTGCTTTTTGTATATATCTGCAAATCAATGCCAACTTTTCATCTGTATCGCACCCAGCATATTTGAGAGGATGAATTGATAAGGCAGATTGTGGTAATTTTGGTTGATTATGCCAGAGCAGATCAATGGGATTATGTTGAACTTCTATAAGTTTTCCACCTGCTTTCATTTCTAATGCGTTTCTCAATGCATCGGTGGCAGCAATCGTGTGGAGCCATGGATCAAAGCCAATAGAAAGTTTTTGACCATTTTTTTCAAGCCATTGTGAGGGAGGACAAGTTATGAGATCTTCATAATTAAAAATATCAGGATCAGTTTGTTGGCGAACTTGGAGCTTATATCGCCCATCTGTAAATATGATGGCTTTGTTTTTTAAAATCAGTGCAATCCCAGCTGATCCAGTAAAGCCGGTTAACCAGCTAAGGCGTTGAGCATGAGGAGGGACGTACTCTCCTTGATGTTCATCGCACCGTGGAACAAGAAAACCATCGAGCCCAAGGCGATCAAGTTCTTTACGAAGGGAGGCAATGCGTTTTGCAGCATGCGTGGGATTTGTTGTTGCCTCAAAAGATTGATACATAACAACGTCCTTTTATTTTATTTCAGATGTATCGTTACCCATCCTTGACGGTGGTATGTTTCGATATGCTTGAGTCCTTGTTTTATATAAGTATCTAAAACGTAGGCGTGTTGCTCTTCAAGAATTCCAGAGAGTATAAGTGATCCCCCTTTTTTAAGGGCTTTTACCATTTCTTGCGCAAGTTCAATGAGAGGATTGGCAAGAATATTGGCAACAATGAGATCAAAAGGCGCACGTGTTGTAATGTGTTCATGGGTAAAACTTGTTGCTGTAACAGCTGTAATATACTCTTTTACGCCATTAAGCTCGATATTATGTTGTGCAACTTGAATAGCAATAGGATCAATATCGGAGGCGAGAATACTAATGGGCTTGAGCATTGCTATGCCAATGGCTAAGACTCCACTACCAGTTCCAAGATCAAGGGCATTTTGTGGATTTTCGTGTTTCATTACTTTGGCAATCATTTCCAAACAACCAGCTGTTGTCCCATGATGTCCTGTTCCAAAGGCTTGATTTGCTTCAATTTCAATAGGGAGAACATTAGCTGGAATGGCGTTTCTGTTGTGACTTCCATGAAGGAAAAAAGGACCAGCATGTACAGGTTTTAGTCCTTCTAGACTTTTTTGTACCCAATCAATATTGGGTAAAACTTCCATATTAATTTTATCAGAATCTATAGAAAGAACGCTTGCAAAACGTTTCAATGCGTCTTCTTGATTGTCTTGATCAACATATAGAGAAAGCTCATATATAGCATTTTGTTCATCTATCTCTATAAGAGCAAGAGGATATCCTTCTTCATCAAAAGCTCTTTCTATAAGGGTATAAAATTGCTCTGCTTCACTTTTAAAAGCAGTATAATAGAAGCGAATTTGTTGCGACATGCTGTTCTTTCTTTTGATTGGCTTTTTTAGTTTGATATGAGTTTTTTTAGCCGTTCAATGGCGATTTCATCTTTTAATTCGCTATCTCTTTCTTTCGTGTCATAACGGATAACGCCAGCTAATTTTCCACCTTTTTTGAGTAAAAAAATTGCTGCCGTATGGTTATAAGTATAGCTTTCATCTGTTTCAGTGACTTTTTCAGCAACGATGTTGAAAGAATTGACCATTTTATGAACTTTATCAGGATCTCCACTGATACCAACGATTTTATTGTTAAAATTGCTGAGATAATTATGGAGTACTTCTGGTGTATCACGTTCGGGGTCAACAGTCACAAACCATACTCCTAACTTATCAGCTTCAGGTCCAAGTGCTGTAAGCCATCGATCAAGATTCATCAGTGTGGTAGGGCAGATTTCAGGACACATAGTGAAGCCGAAAAAAATTATTGAAGGCTGGCTTCGAATATCAGCTTCGGTAATCGTTTTTCCATTTGAATCAGTGAGCGTAAAGTTATCACCTAAAGGCTTATTTATAAATGCATCATAAATAAAAATCCCCGTAAGAAATATAACTGTTAGCCCTAAAATGCGGAGTACATTTTTCATAGTTTGACTCTCTTAGATAGATCAAGAAATTGTAACATCGGCAGGTTTGTTTTGCAATGTTTGTTTCATGGTTGATTTTATTGGTTTGGTTGGTATGTCTTTCCATATTTATTGATGAAGCAATTGATGGAAGGTAAGAATGAATATTGAAAACGATCTTCGATTTCATGAAAGTAAACCTCGTATCCATACGACAGCACAGCTGCATGGTTGCAAATTAGGGCGCTATGTGGAAATTAATGAGCGGGTAGTTTTGCGTGATGTAACCATTGGAGATTTTTCTTATTTAGAACGTAACAGTGAGGCTATTTATAGCGATATTGGGCGTTTTTGTTCTATTGCATCTCATGTACGAATGAATGCGTTGGAGCATCCTATGGAGCGCGTTTCAACGCATAAAATAACCTATCGTCCAAACGAATATTTTCGTTATATGGCATTAGATAGTGGTTTTCGTGAAAGGCGTTGTGCAAAACGTGTTATTATTGGGCATGATGTGTGGATTGGACATGGTGCGGTTATTATGCCTGGGGTGACAATTGGTCATGGCGCTATCATTGGCGCGAACGCTGTTATAACGAAAGATGTTTTGCCTTATACGATTGTCGTTGGGGTGCCTGCTAAACGGTTGCGAATGCGTTTTCCCAATCATGTGATAGAATGCCTTTTAGATATGGCTTGGTGGGATTGGCCGCTTGATAAAATTCACAACGCATTGCCTGATATGCAAAATTTGCCCATTGAAGCCTTTGTTCGCAAATGGAAATGACATTCAGAATAAAATAAAGTGGTTTCTTGAAAAAACTGATCGTGGTTTGCTTGTAATTAAGCTTTGTTTACAAAATTATCTAGTACACGCTTTTCTCCGGCTTTTTCGAACATTATTGTCAATTTATGATCGTCTATTGCTGTAATATGACCATAACCAAATTTTATGTGAAAAATCCGATCATTGACAGAAAAATCTGATGGTGCATGAGAGAGTGATTGAGAGATAACTTTCCCTTCAATATTTTTGTTTTTTTGTGCACGCTTTTGTCTTGGTGTTGCATAGTCATTATAAAAGGAATCGTGATGTTGAAAGGAAGATTTTCCATAACCACCATAGGATGTTTCCATTTCTACAACTTCTATATGTTCTGCTGGTAATTCATCTAAAAAACGGGAGGGGAGAGCAGGTTGCCAAAGTCCATGAATTCTTCGATTCGATACAAACCATATATGCAAATGTTTTTTTGCTCTTGTTAGACCTACGTAAGCAAGACGCCGTTCTTCTTCTAATCCTGAACGTCCACCTTCATCTAATGAGCGCTGGTGGGGAAAGAGTCCTTCTTCCCAACCTGGAAGAAAAACTGTTTCAAATTCAAGTCCTTTGGCTGAATGAAGGGTCATGATGTTGACTGCATCCATATTTTCATTATTTTCCGTTTCCATAACGAGTGCAACATGTTCCAAAAAACTTTGAAGATTTTCAAATTGTTCCATGGAACGAATCATTTCTTTAAGATTTTCTAGTCTTGTAGGAGCCTCTGGTGAGCGATCTTCTAACCACATGTTTGTATAACCAGAATCATCAAGGATGATCTCGGCAAGTTCTCTATGAGGAGTGTCTTGAAGCATATTTTGCCAGCGGCGGAAGTTTTCAATAAGGATTCGTAACGCACTGCGTGCCTTAGGCTTTAATTCATCTGTTTCAATGATGTCTGCGGCAGCAGAAAAGAGAGGAACAGCACGTGCACGTGCACTCTCATAAAGAATGCGCAGGGTTGCATCTCCTATGCCGCGTTTTGGTGTATTAATAACACGCTCAAAAGCTAAATCATCAGTAGGTTGGACAACAACGCGTAAATAAGCCATGGCATCACGTATTTCCATTCGCTCATAAAAACGAGGACCACCAATGACGCGATAATTAAGGCCAAGTGTTACAAAGCGATCTTCAAATTCACGCATTTGAAATGATGCGCGTACCAATATAGCCATATGATTTAATGCATGACCGGTTTGTTGTGCGCGTTCGATCTCTTCTCCGATTGCTCGTGCTTCTTCTGCCGAATCCCATGCTGAATGAATTTTTACCTTTTCTTCCTCACTCTTTATTTGAGCAGAAAAAAGGACTTTTCCCAGTCTTTCTTCGTTATGAGCAATGAGATGGGAGGCGGTTTTAAGAATATGGGATGTTGAGCGATAATTGCGTTCTAGACGAATAATTTTAGCAGAAGGAAAATCTTTTTCAAAACGTAATATGTTTTCGACTTTTGCACCACGCCATCCATAAATGGATTGATCATCATCGCCAACACAACAAAGATTAACATGTTGACCTTTAGGATGTTGGGCCAAAAGGCGAAGCCAAAGATATTGTGCTGTATTTGTATCCTGATATTCATCGACAAGAATATAACGAAATTGAGAATGATATTCGCGAAGAATATCTGGATTATGTTGGAAGATAGAGATAGAATGAAGTAGAAGGTCACCAAAATCACAAGCATTAAGATCTTTTAATCGATTTTGATAACTGTGATAAAGTTCACGTCCCATGCCGTTACCAAAGGAATGAGCATCACTTTTTGAGATATGTGTTGGTGAAAGTCCTTGATTTTTCCAAGAATCAATCATCATGGCAAGGTTTCGTGCGGGCCAACGCTTATCGTCTAATCCTTCAGCTTGAATAAGTTGTTTTAAAAGTCGAAGAACATCATCGCTATCGAGAATTGTAAAGTTTCTTTTTAAATCAACAAGCTCTGCGTGACGGCGTAAAATTTTAGCTCCAGTGGAATGAAAGGTTCCAAGCCAAGGCATACCTTCAACAACTTCTCCAATAAGTTCACCAATACGTGTTTTCATTTCACGGGCTGCTTTGTTAGTGAAAGTGACAGCAAGTATTTGTTGAGGTGAGGCGAGTCCAGAGCGCAGAATGTGAGAAATACGGGTTGTTAAAACGCGTGTTTTTCCAGTACCAGCACCTGCAAGAACTAAAAGAGGCCCCTCAGTATTCATAACAGCTTGTTGCTGTTCTGGATTGAGCTGTTCTAAATAGTTTGTATTATATGATTTTTTTTCTTTTAGGACAGGGGAAGAAAACCCAGAATTTTCCTTATCATGGTCTGGAGGGGAATCTTCTTCAAAGAAAGGTATGGTGTGATCAGAAAAATTACTCATTGTATCTCTTTTGTAGTCTTTTTTTCATTGAAGTTCTAGATTAAAAAAACTTCTCTTAAAAAGTCACAACAGTTTCAGTTGAACAGACAGAAAGAGAACGTAAAAAAATAAGCACAAACATTAAAGGCGTTGGGTGAGAACGCTTTGAAGGGCATAAACGCGTAACGAGGCCGAAAGATTTACTTGTTGTGGTCTTTTGCTATCAATATCGGTAATAATAAAGGCTAAAGATTGTCCTTTTTTGCGGGCTATATCTTTTAGAATATCTAAAAATGGTGGTTCTAAAGAAACGCTTGTTGCGTGTCCATCAACGCGAACAGATATCTTTCGTGGAATGACTTTTGACCAATCGATAGAATTATTTTCGTGCATTTTTCCACCTTTATTCGTCGTTTCGTAAACGATTTTGATCAAGAAATTTTTGCGTTTTTAAAGATTTTTGTTGCTCAAAAAGTTTTTCAGTTTTTGTTCGTCCAAAACGATAACGATTTTGCTCAGCACAAAGAGATTTTTCTGTACGTTTTTTTTGTTTTCGAAATTGGCGAAGATTAATCAATTCAGTCATGAGAAAAATTATTTTTTCCGAAAGGAATCTAAAGAGACAACATCAGCACTTTGATTTTGTTTTGCATCGTTATTTGAAGGTTCTATATTTGTACTGAGATTTTGTTCTTTTGTAAGCGTATTTTCTTTTTTTTGTTTGTTTGATAAGGTAATGGGTGTAGTTGAGGTATTTTCTGAATGTTCACTTTCTCCAGAGGTCAGATTTGAGGGCAGATCAAATGCTGCTTCAAATGCTGCTACAGGATCATAAAAGACTTGAATGGAAGTAAAAGGAATCACGAGCTTTTCGGTTATTTCCCTGAAAGAGAGGGTTACTTCGAAAGCTGTTTCTGAAACACTGAGATCTCTAAATTGATGTTGTAAGACGATTGTCATTTGCTCGGGATAGCGATTTTTTAGCCGAGGAGAAATTTTAACGCCTGGGGCATTTGTCAAAAAAGTTATAAAAAAATGATGATTTCCCGGAAGACCTGCTTTGGCAACTTCCGATAAAACTTTACGGATAACTCCACGAAGTGCATCCTGAACGAGAATATCGTAACGGATTTGATCTTTAACCATCGAAGTTTATTCCTTTTATTTCACGTAGCAGAATGGGGCGTATTGATATTGTGTGATAGAATATATTTTAAATTAGCAGATTTTTTCTACGATGCACCTCAATAAATCGAATAAATACGAAACTCTATGGTAAATAATGTCTGATAATGTCTGAAAGATCAATCAACAACATTTAAAAAGTGAAGGCTTCTGTTGCCAGGTGCCTCCGAACCCCGCTTAAACCTGCGACGGTTTAAGACTCAATTTGAAACATTCACACCACCTTAAGCGGCGAGACGTGCTTCCGCATAGTTGTCATTTGCAACTACTCATTTAGCCCGATAACGGTGGTACAATGCCGAGTAAAAGAGCGATCTTTACACCCTTGTCGATCCTATTTCGCCCCCACCAAAATATAACTTTGCTTTCTTATATTTTGGTGGAGGCGCCGGGTACCGCCCCCGGGTCCAATAGGTTTATTTCACCGTCCATTTATTACCATAGCTGGTAAACCAGCCTTTTAAATATAGATGAAGAACAGTCTTAGGAAAAGGGGGGTTGTTAATATTTTTAATCCTCTAATTATTTATAGAGCTATATGATGCGGCTGTAAATTATAGTCCGCTCATTTTTGGAGAGGAGATGATGCAAAATGACAAATAATTTAGCAGATATTAAACTATATGATTCAAATCCCGATGAAGCAGCAGTAGAACGACTTAGCCGTCGTTTAGCTTTAGTGATGAAAAAGCAGGATGCAGCGCTTGTTGCTACATCGGATCCAAAAGAGTTAGAACGTGTTGAAAAATGGGTTCAAGATGTTTTAGAAGCTGATGAACAGAGTGCTAAAATGGCCGTTTCAAAAGTGGCTGAGATGATGTCTGGAGAGCGTAGAAAAAGTCGACTGACTTTTTATTATCTAGTTGCTAAGCACCTTAATGCACTTCATAAAATTTAAACAATATTAAATTTGCGATAATGATAAAAAAGCCCAATCTCTTGGGCTTTTTTCGTTTATAAAAAGGGTTAATGTTTTTCATCTTCTTGGAGGTATCCCCCTTTACGCATACTCGGGACAAAGAGAAGAGCAATGAATGCCATGATCATCACGACGGTTATATAAAAATAAAAGAGTGATTCATGACCGTACTTTTTTAATCCAAGCGCAACGTATTCAGCAGAACCACCAAATAAAGCGTTACCAATGGCATGAGAGATACTAACGCCTAATCCACGTATTGAAGAGGGAAACATTGCTGATTTTACGACACCAGAGATGGATGTATACATGCTCATAATGAAGAGCAAGCCAATAATGACCGATAAGGCAACCCATAGACTATGCGTATTACCGATTATCCAGAGTCCAGGAAATGTAAAGATGACAGAGAGTATACTCCAAATGATAAGTAAAGTTTTTGTTCCAATTTTATCGGCTATGATACCAGCTATGGGTTGGAATAGGATGAAAATAAATAGTACAGCTGTCATAATCGTTGTTGCGGTATGTTTATCAAAGCCGGTGGTTGTGATCAGATATTTTTGCATATAAGTCGTAAAGGTGTAAAATGTGAGTGATCCTCCTGATGCAAAGCATGCAATTACGACAACGGCTTTTGTATGCTTGGTGAGAAGTTCCTTAAGACTGCCAGAGTGTTTGTGAGAGCGGCTTTCTTTCGTGGTTGTTTCGTGGAGAGAACGACGCAGATAAATCGCAATCACTGCCCCGAAACCACCAATCACAAAAGGAATGCGCCATCCCCATGCTTTTAACTGATCTTCAGAGAGATAAGATGCTAGAATAAATATAATGAAGCTGGCAAGAAGTTGACCTGTAATAAGGGTGGCTGATTGGAAAGAAGCAAAAAGCCCTCGATGTTTTTTGAGAGCAACTTCGCTCATATAAGTGGCTGCTGTACCATATTCACCACCCGCTGAAAGTCCTTGCATCATCCGAGCTAAAAGTAAAAGGATTGCTGATGTTATTCCTAAGGTTTCATAGGTGGGAAGTATGGCGATGAAAAAAGAGCCACCACACATCATAAAAATGGATATAAGCATCGAGCGTTTACGTCCATAACGATCGGCGATAAATCCTAAAAACCAAGCTCCAATAGGGCGCATAAGAAAGCCAATAAAAAACACACCCGCGGTTTTTAACAGTGGCGTAATCGTATCACCATCGGAGGGAAAGAATTGTGATGCAAAATAAATTGATGCAAATGAGTAAACGTAAAAATCATACCACTCTACGAGATTTCCTGATGCGCTTGCTATAATAGCAAAAACACGTTTTCTTGCATCCTGTGATGCTGAAATTGTTTCATTTTCCATGAATTGTTCCCCTTTTGGATTTATAGTCCATATATTTATTTCTAAATATAATTTCTAAACATAATTTTTTATGATTTCCAGAAAAATCCAATTGTATCATGATAATTTCTTAGAGAAATTCTTTAAGATGATTTATTGGAGTTATATTGTTATTATTTTTAAGACTTTTACTTTTTTATTAGAAAAAATTATCATATTAATTTTAATTGTGTTTATATGACAAATATACATTGAAAAGTATATAAGTATATCTTCAAATTTTATTATAATAATACTATATTAATTACTTTAATGATAATTTGATGTTATAAAATATATGGATTTTACAAGAAGTAATAGAAAAAATTAAGTTATTTCATAAGGGTTAAATAGTATAAAATGGGACTTTTAAGTCCTTACTTATCGTTTTGCGCCATAATACATTATTTTTTAGGGGGGGGAGGATTCAGATAAGGTTTTCCGTATGAGGTGTTTTTCAGATATCATGATAAGTATTTAGGGGAGGGCTTGCCCATAGAATCTTATCAAGTAAATTACATAAAGAGGGTAGTAACTATAGATAATTTAAGAGAAACTGAGTTGTTTGTAAGACGAATGCGGGGCGGGTTTTCGTTCTTTACTAGGGTGGAGAGGAGATCAAAAAAAAGCCCAATTTCTTGGGCTTTTTTTATCCAGAAAATAAGTTTAATGAAGTCTATCGTCTTTATCGAGATATCCTCCTTTATCTATATCAGGCATAAGAAGAATAGAGATGAGTGCAATGACCATCATACCAACGATGTAAAAAAAGAAAACAGATTCGTATCCCATATTTTTTAATCCAAGCGCTACATATTCAGCAGAACCGCCAAACAGTGCGTTGCCAATGGCAAAAGCAAAGCCAACACCAATTGCTCGGATTGAAGCAGGGAACAATTCTGCTTTTATGATACCAGCAATGGACGTATAAAAACTCATAACACAGAGTATTCCAATAATGATTAAGAGTGCTGTCCATGGATTATGGGCATTCCCGATCATTTTAAGTACAGGAATGGTGCAGATAATGGATAATACACCCCAACTGATGAGTGAAGCTCTTGCTCCAATTTTATCGGCTAGCGAACCAAAAAGCGGTTGGAGTAACACAAAAACAAAGAGGGCGGCAGTCATTATTGTTGTTGCGGTTTGTTTATCAAAGCCAGTGGTTGTGATCAGATATTTTTGCATATAAGTGGTGTATGTATAAAATGTGAGTGATCCGCCAGCTGTAAAGCCAACAACCAAAAAGAACGCTTTTTTATGATTACGAAAAAGTTCTTTAAGACTACCAGCGTGTTGTTCAGAGCGGCTTTTGAGGGTTGTTGTTTCATGAAGCAAGCTACGCAGATAAATTGCAACGATTGCTCCAAAGCCACCAATGACAAAGGGAATACGCCATCCCCATGCTTTTAACTGATCCTCGTTAAGGTAAATGGCTAAAATAAATATTATAAAACTTGCCAGAAGTTGACCTGAGATCGTTGTTGCATATTGAAAAGAAGCAAAGAGACCACGACGATTTTTGGGCGCAACTTCACTCATATACGTTGCGGCTGTACCATATTCACCGCCAACGGAAAGCCCTTGAAACATACGGACAAAAAGGAGAAGGAATGCTGCTGTTATTCCCAAAGTTTTGTAAGTGGGAAGTATGGCAATGAGAAAAGAGCCCCCACACATCATAAAAACAGAAATAAGCATTGAGCGTTTACGTCCATAACGATCAGCAATAAACCCAAAGAGCCATGCTCCAATTGGACGCATAAGAAAGCCAATAAAAAAGATTCCTGCCGTTTTTAACAATTGTGTAACGATATCTTCATCTTCAGGAAAGAATTGCGAAGCGAAATAAACCGATGCAAAGGAGTAAGCGTAAAAGTCGTACCATTCTACCAGATTACCGGATGCACTGGATATAATAGCAAAAATACGTTTCCTTGTATCATGTGGATCTAAAGTTGTTTGATTATTCATGAAGTATTCCCCTTTTAGATTTATAACTTTTCTTCTTTTTAAAGCTATTTACGATGTGCATTATAAAAACGCCATTGTATCATGATAAATTTTTAGGGAAACATAAAGATTTTTTCTAGATCTATCAGTGCTGTTTTGGGCTCATGGTGTTGTTATATTGCGTAAATCTATCCTTAAGGAAATATTGTTTTTTGTTTGATTGTGAATTATTTGCATATGCAGAGTATTTATGAAGATATGATACTCTTTAGTTTATATGCTTGATGTTGTTTCGTAAAATGATGTTATTGACTATTGCATGCGAGGTTGGTGTATCAGTTAAAATACTTTTTAGAAATGATCTTAAGTGTTAAGGGGGAGTACAATATTAATAGTTCGTCAATAGTATAATAATAGCGGCTTGCACTTTTATTAAGTGTAAAGAGAGTGATGCCCATGTTTATATTTTACGGGGCTTTTACGTTATGTCATTCACGGGTGCCGTTGTGAAATGGAGTTGGGTATATTGAGAAATGTTTCTCAAAAAAGTGTGCGAATTCATAATATAATTGTATTTTCTACTTTTCATGAAAGGATTTGTGTTTCATGAGGGGTACCATTAAGAACGTATTAAACAAAATCATGAGTGGAATCTTTATTATTGATAAAATTTCTTGAAAGATAATCACTTTTCTTCGATTTTGAGTGGGAATGGGGGGGATTAAAATAAATCAAAAATTTTTTATCTTCAGCAAAAGAAGCATTTATTCATAATAATATGCAGCTGTTTATTTTTATAAGCAGTATATGCAGGAGAGAAAATTTCTTCTTTAGGTGTTTGAAGAGATAAAAAATCGTGCGCTTTAAGCTTCTATGGGAAAGAATTACAAAAAGCCCAGAATACTGGGCTTTTTTGTTAACATCAAAAGTTAATGAATATCGTCTCCTTGTAAATATCCTTTTTTGCGCGCATCGGGCATCAAGAGAACCGCAATGAATGCAATAATCATCATGCCGGTTATATAAAAATAGAAGACAGATTCGTATCCAAGGTCTTTTAATTCAAGCGCTACGTATTCAGCAGAGCCGCCAAACACTGCATTGGCAATAGCATAAGAGAATCCAACACCTGTTGCTCGCACTGAAGCGGGAAACATTTCTGACTTTACAATACCAGAGATGGATGTATAAAAGCTCATAATGCATAGCATTCCAATAATGACTGATAGAGCAATCCATGTTTCATTAGTGTTACCAATTACATGAAGTCCAGGAATCGTAAAGATAATAGATAAAACACTCCAAATAAGCAGTGAAGTTCTTGTTCCAATTTTATCAGCCATAAAACCAAATGCAGGTTGAAGTAACATGAAAACAAAGAGCGCAGCAGTCATGATTGTTGTTGCAGTATGTTTATCAAAGCCGGTGGTTGTGATCAGATATTTTTGCATATAAGTTGTATAGGTATAAAATGTGAGCGATCCCCCAGCTGTAAAGCCAACAACTAGAAAAAAAGCTTTCCTGTGATTGCGTAGAAGCTCTAAAAGACTACCAGCTTGCTTTTTAGAACGATTTTCTTCTGTGGTTGTTTCATGAAGTGTACGACGGAGGTAAATTGCAACAACTGCTCCTAGGCCCCCAATGGCAAATGGAATACGCCATCCCCATGCTTTTAGTTGATCCTCTGTGAGATAAAGTGCTAGAATGAATATAACCAGGCTGGCTAGAAGTTGTCCACCAATCAGTGTGGTATATTGAAAAGAGCTAAAAAATCCACGGCGGTTTTTGAGTGCCACTTCACTCATATAAGTGGCTGTCGTACCATATTCACCCCCGACAGAAAGTCCTTGAAGCATTCGGAGTAAAAGTAAAAGAATTGCTGCTGCCATTCCAATAGTTTCATAAGTAGGAAGTATGGCGATTAAGAAAGAACCACCACACATCATACCAACAGAAATAAGCATTGAGCGTTTACGTCCATAGCGGTCAGCAATGAAGCCAAAGAGCCATCCGCCGATTGGGCGCATAAGAAAACCAATAGCAAAGACACCAGCGGCCTTTAAAAGTTGTGCAACGACATCGCCATCTGAGGGAAAAAATTGTGATGCAAAGTAAATGGATGTAAAAGAATAAACATAAAAATCATACCATTCTACTAGATTACCTGATGCACTGGATACAATAGCCCAGATACGTTTTTGCGTATCATGTGATGCTAAAGATTCTTGTTTTTCCATAGTCAATCCCTTCATTTCACGTTCACCATTTTTGTTCATTATCACTCTATGTTCTTTTCTTCAGAAGCTGTCTATAGTATTTTATCTTTTGCATAAAAATTTTAGTCAGATCACGATAATTTCTTGTGTAAGATGTTTTCGGATAAAGATTTGAATTATGTTTGTACGAATTTTACAGTTTTTATTTTCTATAATGAGGAGAATCGGACATAATAACCCTCATGAAATTATATCTGGCTCTTTTATCCCACGTTTTAAATCAGGGTATTGATCGTACAGATCGGACGGGCGTTGGAACGCGATCTATCTTTGGGTATCAGATGCGCTTTGATTTACAAGCAGGATTTCCATTGTTGACAACAAAAAAACTACATTTACGTTCAATTATTTACGAGCTTTTGTGGTTTCTTAAAGGTGATACAAATATTGCATGGTTGAAAGAGCATGGTGTATCAATTTGGGACGAGTGGGCTGATGAAAAAGGAGATCTTGGTCCTGTTTATGGTTATCAGTGGCGTTCTTGGCCTGCTCCTGATGGGCGCCATATTGATCAAATTAGTAATCTTTTAACAATGATTAAGGAAATGCCAGATTCTCGTCGCTTGATTGTATCTGCTTGGAATCCTGCATTAATAGAAGAAATGGCTTTACCTCCGTGCCATTGTCTTTTTCAATTTTACATTGCGGAGGGAAAATTGTCCTGTCAGCTTTATCAGCGTTCGGCGGATATTTTCTTAGGTGTTCCATTTAATATTGCATCCTACGCACTGTTAACGATGATGATTGCGCAAGTAAGCGGTCTTAAAGTAGGCGACTTTATTCATACTCTGGGGGATGCTCATCTTTATTCTAATCATTTTGAACAGGCAAAATATCAATTGTCTCGTAGACCAAATGCTTTGCCATGTATGCGCATAAATCCAGCGGTAACAGATCTTTTTTCTTTTCAATTTGAGGATTTTGAATTGCTTAATTATGAAGCACAATCCCATATTAAGGCGCCGGTAGCAATATGATGATTTCCATTTGTTTCATTGCTGCGGTTGCAGAAAATGGTGTTATCGGTCGTGAAGGTGCCATGCCTTGGCATTTATCAACGGATTTGCAACGCTTTAAAGCTTTGACATTGGGTAAGCCCATTATTATGGGAAGAAAAACTTGGGATTCTCTTGGGCGCCCTTTACCAGGGCGTACAAATATCGTCATTACGCGTGATTGTACCTTCAACGCTGAAGGGGCTGTTGTTGCTCACTCTTTATCGCAAGCTTGCTCTCTTGCAACAAGCGTTGCTTCTCAAAATAATGTAAAGGAAATTTTTATTATTGGGGGAGGGGAAATTTTTCAACAAGGATTGCCTATGGCTGATAAAATATTCCTTACAGAAGTTTTAGCCTCTATAGAAGGTGATAGTTTTTTTCCTGTTTTTGATAAAGAAAAGTGGATTATTGTGCAAACACAAGATATTCCAAAAGGGGATAAAGATAGTCATCCGACACGTTTTGTTGTTTATGAGCGGAAATAATTTTTGTAATATGAAGTGGAAGGGGTTATCAGTTGTATTATAATGAGGTAATAGGCACCCTATAAGATCAAGCAAATGGTTGGTGTTCGAGTAGTGGTAATCAGTTAAAGAGGTGATAATGCCCTGGACAAATCAAAATGGTGGTGGCCCGTGGAGTGGCGATAAAAACAGTGGTGAAAAAAAAACACCAGCTAAGAATATCTTTGGTTCTGGTGGCAATCATGGTAGCGAAAATGGTCCTAATCTTAATGATATTTTGCGCAAAGGGCAGGATCAGTTTAAACAATTTGGGAGAAGTAGTCTTTCTGTTTTGTTCCTTCTGCTTATTGCGTTTTTTTGGTTATACCAGTCAATTTATATTGTTCAGCAAAATGAACAAGCGGTAGAGTTGCGCTTTGGCATCCCTAAAGAAGGCATTATTGGTGATGGCTTGCATTTTCATTTTTGGCCAATTGAGACCTATATGAAAGTACCTTTAACGGAAAAAACAATCGCGATTGGTGGAAAGCCTGGTCAAGCGCAACAAAGTGATGGTTTAATGCTTTCGAGTGATCAGAATATCGTTAATGTTAATTTTTCTGTTTACTATCGGATTTCATATCCTAGTCAGTTTTTATTCAATGTGAATGATCAAGAGGGAACTGTCCGCCAAGTTGCTGAGAGTGCAATGCGTGAGGTCATTGGTTCGCGGCCGGTTGATGATGTGTTACGTGACAAGAAAGAAGAAGTTGCTAATGACGTTAGAAAGATTATCCAGTTGACTGTGGATAAATATCAACTTGGTGTCGAAATAAGCCGTGTGTCTATCAGTGAAGCTGCTCCTCCAACAAAGGTTGCTGCTGCGTTTAATTCTGTTCAGCAGGCGGAGCAGGAACGTGGAAGAATGATTGAAGAGGGGAATCGTGTGCGTTTTACGAAAATTGGTTTAGCAAATGGTGAAGCTTCACGCACACGGGAAATCGCAAAAGGTGAAAAGGCACAAATGGTTGAAGAGGCAACAGGGCGTGCTGAACGTTTTCAGGCAATAGCTCGAGAGGCTGCGATTTCACCAGAAGCTGCGCGCTACCGTCTCTATATGGAGACGATGGGGCGGATTCTTTCTTCACCAAATAAGCTGGTTCTTGATCAGGCAAATTCTCCAGCGGTGCCTTATTTACCTTTGAATGAATTGTTGCGTAGCAAGTCATCAGAAAAAGTAAAGGCAACATCAGCGCGTCCTGCGTTACTCTTAGATTCTCGTATTGCTGGAGGAGATTAATTATGCAGCAATCTCGCTTTTTGTTTGTTTTTAGTGCTATAGTGTTTGTTTTGATGATTTTGTGGATGTCCGTTTTTATCGTCTATCCTCGTCAACAAGTAGCAATTAAGCGTTTTGGACAAATTGTTCAGGTAGAATCTAATCCTGGAATCTATTTCAAGGCGCCCTTTATCGATAAGATGATCATTGTTGATAATCGGTTATTGCGTTACGATGTTCCTACACAATCTGTACAGGTTCGTGGTGGTGCGTATTATGAGGTGGATGCGTTCTTTATTTACCGTATTACAGATCCTAAGTTGTTTTTACAGCGCATTGCTTCTGGGCGTCCACAAATTGCGGCACGTGAAAACCTTGCACCACGGTTTATTGACGCTTTGCGTGCTGTTTATGGTAAGCGAGAATTTAAAGCAGCTTTATCGGATGAACGAGGCGCGATGATGGCTGAAGTACAGAAGCAATTTTCTGTAGATGCAGGTTCGTTGGGTATTACCATTGTTGATGTGCGTATTCGTAAAACCGATTTGACTGATGCTGTTTCAGAAGATGTCTATCGGCAAATGGCAGCTGAACGTGAAGCTGCTGCGGAAAATATCCGAGCTCGTGGTCAGCAGGAGCGAGATCGTATTGTGGCAGAAGCTAATCGTGAATATGAAGAAATTGTAGCAGCTGCGAAGCGTGATGCTGAAATTACCCGTGGTGAAGGTCAAGCTGAAAGTATTCGTCTTTTATTGAATGCGAGGGAGGCTAATCCGTCTTTTTACGATTTTTGGTTGGCGATGGAACAATACAAGAATTTAGAGAAAACACCGATGGTGATTTCTCCAAATGAGGATTTCTTTTTCTATTTTCGTAATCCGCCGCAGGCAAATAAAGCATTCTTACCGACAATGAATACGGGCCTCAGTAAAACTGATCCAAAATCGGGAGAGAATAGATAAAATAATGGATTGCAGATACGAGATTTTGCATGAAAAGAATGATCTGTGACCATTTTCTTTTATGGTAAAAGTGGTAGAGAGTATCGAGCCGTGCTGGTTTTACGTAGATAAATTTAGTAGGGCTCTTTGCATCTTTGATTAAAGGCATGTCATGGATAGAAGTGTCATGAGTAAAAATACGTTTTTAAAGTTTTTTATCACAAGAGTTGTTTTTTGTGTGACTTTGTTTCTATCTGGATCAGTGAGTTTGTCTTGGGGGGCCGAGACAAGCAAGGCATTGCTTTCTATTCCTGATTTAGCTTCTGAGCTTTTGGAAACAGTTGTGAATATTTCCACGGCGCAGACTGTTGAAGGAACAGAACAGGATGAAAATACTGCGGTACCCATTATCCCAAAAGATTCATTGTTGGAGGAATATTTTAGTGATTTCTTTACACCTAAAGATGGTCAAAAAGATAGTCAATTTCAAAAGGTGCGTTCTTTAGGGTCTGGTTTTGTGATTGATGCGCAAAAAGGGATTATTGTTACAAATTATCATGTTATCGTTGATGCTGATGATATTGAAGTTAATTTTACGGATGGTACAAAACTAAAGGCAAAGCTTCTTGGAAAGGATAGCAAAACTGATTTGGCGTTGCTTCAAGTCGATGCAGGAAGTAAAAAATTAAAAGCTGTGCGTTTTGGTGATTCAGAAAAGGCACGTATTGGTGATTGGGTTATGGCTATTGGAAATCCTTATGGTTTTGGTGGAAGTGTAACAGTTGGCATTATTTCTGCACGTAACCGTGATCTTAATGCTGGTCCCTATGATAATTTTATTCAAACAGATGCAGCAATTAATCGTGGCAATTCTGGTGGTCCGTTATTTGATAGAAATGGTGAAGTCATTGGCATTAATACAGCAATTGTTTCACCTTCGGGAGGATCTATCGGTATTGGATTTGCTATTCCATCGGATATGGCTCTTTCTGTTATTAATCAATTGCGTGATTTTGGAGAAATAAGGCGTGGTTGGTTGGCTATTCGTATTCAGCCGGTAACAGAGGATATTGCAAAAAGTTTAAAATTGGACAATGCTGTGGGAGCATTGGTGGCTGGTAAAATAGAACAGACGAAAGAAAATAATGTAGATAATAGCCAGTTACAAACTGGAGATATTATTCTTTCCTTTGGTAATTCCAAAATTAAGCATGCACGTGATTTGCCGCGTTTAGTTGCAGAAAGTTCAGAAGGAAAAGTGGTGGACGTTACTGTTTTACGCAATGGGCAAGAAGAAACAGTAAAAGTTAAGCTTGGACGTTTGATTGAAACAGATCCAAATGAAGATACAGAAGAAGTTGATGATAAAAAAAATCAAGATCTGTCGAAAAACGTGACAATGCAATTTATGGGCATGACGTTATCTGAACTGACAGAGGATTTGCGTCATCGTTATTCAATTTCAGATAAACTTCGAGGACTAGTGGTGACAGCTGTTGCACAAAATAGTGCAGCGGATAAGAAGCGTATTCGCGTTGGTGAAGTGATAGTTGATATCAATCAGAGTTCTATCACAACAATTGATGAGGCTAAGAGACGTATTCATAAATTACGTGAAGCTGGACGAAAAAATGCTCTCTTTATTGTTGCGCGTCCAGATGGAGAGTTACGGTTCGTAACGATTTTAATGGATTGATGTTTGAAAAATTATTTTTTGTTTTTTAGCAGCTTTAGTATATGGGGTCTTTTGCAAGTCAGGCATGTGATGTTCAATGTTTCTCAAGCTCATTTCACGATAGAGAGCATGGGCTGTGCAATATAAAATCTATAGGAAATCATTATATCTTTATGCTGGATATAAAGTATAAATTGGTGCCATCATAGTATTTTTCAGTTATCAATATTGTAACAGCCTAGACTTTGAAATGCTGCATAAGAGATATTGGTACACCTTTCTTAAGTCCATTTTTATCTCTGCTTGTGATGCGCAAGTAAATAGTATTGATATGATGCTTTATAAGGCTCTGATTATAAACCGGCGTAGCATGCTATTTTTATAGGAAAAAATAAAGCTATTTGATTGTATAGATTAAACTCAGTATTATTTTCATAAATGATGACAAAGAGTATGTTTTTAATGGCATTAACGGACAGAATTATTATAGCTGTGGTTTGTTATTGAATTATGATAGCAAAAAATGCTTGGAAATTCCTTTGGTGTTGTTATTAAGTCCATTTTTTCTTTTTTATAAGTTTCATAGGATTTTCTTTGTATTAAAGAGAATTTGTGTTCGTATTTTTGTTTGAAGTATTTACTCTATGATCATGGAGAGAAAATACAGTGGCTTTGGGGGGGGCTGCATGTTGCAATAAGTTATTGATTGGGAGAAATTGCTATTCATGACACAGAGAACAGTTACATTAATAGCGGGGCCAACGGCAAGTGGGAAGTCAGAACTTGCCTTGCAAATGGCTAAAGAAAAAAATGCTCTCATTATTAATACTGATTCAATGCAGGTTTATGATGTTTTAAATATTTTAACAGCACGGCCGAGAGAGGCTGATACTGCGATTGTTCCCCATTATCTTTATGGTCATGTGAGTCCTACGTTGAATTACTCAGTAGGGCAATGGTTGTGTGATGTTGAGAAGCTATTGGCTACTTTTTCTTTGAGATCAGTTATTTTTGTTGGCGGAACAGGACTTTATTTTCGTGCTCTTTTGGAAGGGATTGCGGAAATTCCTCATGTTCCAGATGTTGTGCGGCAGAAATGGCGTCTGCTGCTTGATCAAGAAGGACCTGAAAGTCTTTATGGCCAGTTGTTACAGATTGATGCTGATGTTGCTGAAAAAATTTCTTCGCACGATAGACAGCGTATTGTCCGTGCTTTGGAAGTTTATGATGCAACCGGTAAGACGCTCAGTTGGTGGCAGAAACAAAAAACAACACCTATCATTGCGCCGAATTTGACCGAAAAAATTCTTCTCATGCCACCACGTCCTCTGCTTTATGAACGTATTCATAAACGCTTGGATTCTATGATTGAAAGAGGAGCTTTAGAAGAAGTGGTGGCTATGAAAAAACTTAAACTTTCCCCTTCATTACCAGCAATGAAGGCTATTGGTGTACCTGAATTTATGGCTTATTTGGATGGATATAGAAGCTTTGAGAATGCTCTTGAAGCGGTAAAAATACAAACGAGGAGATATGCAAAAAGACAAATGACATGGTTTCGTAATCAATTTGATGAAGAATGGATGCTTACTTTTTGATAAAAGAGTTATAGCTTTGCAAAAAAACTTATCGAAAGATAAAAGATAATTCGTGAAAAAGAAATTTTTTAGAAAATATAATTTTTTATTGACGAATGGTATCAATGGAATTAAAAATCTTTCTACAAGGAATTTTTTATATATTTTATACGTTGGAATAATGGGGGTAATCATACAGTATGTGTTGTGTAATAGGCTCCTTTGGGGGCTTTTTTTATGGGCTCCGTTAGGGGCTTTTTTTATTGTCCTATAAAGTAGGTGAGTGGGAAAAATGAGAAATGATCCAAGAAAGCAAGAGAGTGCAGATGGAAAAATAATGTCGGGCGCTGAAATAGTGGTTCAAGCTCTTATAGATCAAGGCGTTGAACATATTTTTGGTTATCCTGGTGGGGCTGTTTTGCCTATTTTTGATGTTCTTTATCACCAAGATACACTCCAGCATATTTTGGTGCGTCATGAACAAGCTGCAGGGCATGCGGCTGAAGGCTATGCACGTAGCACAGGGAAGGTAGGGGTTATGCTTGTGACTTCTGGTCCAGGGGCAACGAATGCTGTTACACCTTTGCAAGATGCTCTTATGGATTCGATACCTCTTATTTGTTTTTCTGGGCAGGTGTCAACAACGGTGATTGGAACAAATGCTTTTCAAGAGGCAGATACAGTTGGAATTACAAAGCCTTGTACGAAGCATAATTGGCTGGTTAAAAATGTCAATGATCTTGCAGCTATTATTCATGAAGCTTTTTCTCTTGCTCAATCAGGTCGTCCTGGGCCGGTTTTGATTGATATTCCTAAGGATGTTCAATTTGCTTCAGGATTTTATAGAGCACCTCAAGTTCAGGAGTCTTTACATTCTTTTCCATCGTTGAAAGGGAATACTAAGGCTATTGAATCTGCCGTTTCTCTTTTAGTTGAGGCAAAACGCCCTATTATTTATTCTGGTGGTGGTGTTATTTCATCAGGGATGAAAGCTATACAGCTTTTACGTAATTTGGTTCAATTGGGGGATTTTCCGATTACTTCAACATTAATGGGACTTGGTGCTTATCCTGCTTCCGGTAAAAATTGGCTTGGAATGCTTGGAATGCATGGAACCTATGAGGCTAATATGGCCATGCATGATTGTGATGTTATGTTAGCTGTTGGAGCACGATTTGATGATCGTATCACAGGGCGCCTTGATGCATTTGCACCTCATGCGCGTATTATTCATATTGATATTGACCCTTCTTCTATCAATAAAATTGTAAAAGCAGAAGTTCCAATTATTGGTGATGTGGCTTGTGTTTTAGGAGATATGACGCAACTCTTAAAGATACAACAACCAGCGTTTAACAGTGAAGTCCGTGAGGCGTGGTGGACGCAAATTAACCGTTGGAAAGCTCGTAATTCATTGGCATATGCGGAGAAAAAAGATGTCATTATGCCGCAATATGCTCTTGAACGACTTTATGCTCTTACCAAAGATGCGAATGCTTATATTACAACGGATGTCGGGCAGCATCAGATGTGGGCAGCGCAGTATTATCATTTTGATGAACCAAAACACTGGATGACTTCTGGTGGTCTTGGAACGATGGGGTATGGTTTACCTGCTGCTATAGGTGTTCAAATAGCGCATCCTAATGCGCTTGTTGTATGTATTTCTGGTGATGCCTCCATTCAGATGAATATTCAAGAGCTTGCAACAGCTATTCAGCATGACACACCGGTGAAAATTTTCATTTTAAATAATCAGTATATGGGAATGGTCCGCCAGTGGCAGCAATTGCTGCATGGTAATCGTCTTTCTCATTCTTATACGGAATCTATGCCTGACTTTGTGAAATTGGCACAAGCTTATGGAGCGGTAGGGATTCATTGTTCAAAACCCGATGAACTTGATGATAAAATTCAGCAGATGATTGATTGTGATAAGCCTGTTCTTTTTGATTGTCGTGTTTATCATTTAGAAAACTGTTTTCCTATGATCCCATCGGGATGTGCCCATAATGAGATGTTATTACCCGATGAAGCAAGCGAAGAAGCTATTGCAAATGCTATTTCTTCCGAGGGAAAGATTCTTGTATAAAATGAATATGTTAACAAAATGGTGAAGGATGGTGATGATGAAGTCTTTGGAGGCTTCATCTCTGTCTCTTCTTTGTGGAGAGTTTCTATTATTCTTAGAACTCATTTTATTATTTTCATTCTGTGTTTAAAGACATGGGGTGTATTATTATTTGTTTATCTAAAAAATGTTATAAGTCGTGTGCCAAATTATGTTTGAATTTATTTGTACGCGATGTTTGTTTTTTTTAAATTCATATGTTCACATTAATAGCTATATCGTTGCATTTTTTAGATAATACATTGAATTATCTGTTATAAATTAATTATGTTGTCTCATATATGAAAGATTTCATCGTGCAAGAAAAAAAGCCACCATGCTTGAAGGGTGCAACCATGCAAACCGTCATACTTGTGAAAACAATAGAAAAGTTTGTCACTATGTTTTGGTTTTGCATTATGAAACTACTCCAAATAGCTCTTTCAAGGGCTTGATAGGAAAATCCCCCTAGAGGCTTGAAAGGAATGGCGAAAATAACAAAAAGCGAATGCAGCCATAGAAAATCAATTGGCCACCATAGCTTATAATTAGCTAGTAACCTCACCTGATTATGCGGGAGAAATCTATACATATGAGATGTATCGTCAATATATATAAACCAGAATAATACTCACCATTATATCATTATCAGGACATTAACATTGAAAATTAAATACTCTTTCTTTTATTTGTTCTACATATCTATGATTCCATAAATCTGCAGACCAAACACTCTTTGAATCTATCGCATTGGATTTTCATAACTATCAAATGATCCAAAAAATTTATCTCTAGAGTGTAGAGCCATTCTATTATCAATGTATAATAATCTTCCCTGTTGTACATCAATTCCAAAAGATACAGCCTTAAAATGATCTGAAGCTTCCTTGGCTTTTTTTGACTGTGGCTCTAACATGCCCGGATAAAAAACAGCGCTGATATCTGGGAATTCACCGTCCCCTTGAACGAGGGGCACTTTACTTGTAGAGGTTACTCCATTTCTTCTCCATCTATAGGGAACATTAATTATATATAAATTATCCCTTAAGTTCCTCAAATCCTCCTCACTTAAAAGTTTTAGAGCGAGACGTGCATCAGATATTCTCGTTAACGGACCATCAACATCATTGCGAACACCAGATAAAAGGATCCCTTTAGGAGATAAATTTAAACCCGTTATAAATTTTAGTGCAGCATTTTCTATATGAAAATCTAACTCAACTTCAGATCCTAATCCTGTATAATCTTTTTTATTATCCTCTAAAGGAACTAGGTTATTGACTATATGTTCGCCTTCAAACTTAATTGCATAAGGCTCTCCAATCAATAAAGAAAACATCATAATTAAATTTTCGCTAATATAGCCACTTTTACAAGACGCATCTAAATTATAAGGATTAGGTGACGTATTAATTTGTCTATCAATTGGAAGATTTTCAAAGATTAAATATGGTTTAGGGGTAATAGATACCTTTTGATTCATCAGAATTGCCAATATTCTATGGGGTAGCAGCGAAAATGCTATTTTTTAGCTCAACTCAAAAGTATTTTCATTGATCATTATAATTTCCTCCCCAATTATTTTTCCCTACTTTCTTATTAAGAAAAGTGAAAAAACAATAATTAAAATCAGCCATGTTAGTAAATAAGTGTCTGTAAAATCTTGGATTAATCCAAATAATGGTGGAGCAGTAATAATTGCGATTTGATTTACAGACATTGCTAAACCCAGAGAAAAGCCAACGCTTTCTTTCGGTGAAGAGTATACAATATAGGCGACCCAAGGGCCATACCATCCTAATCCAAAAAAACCTAACCAAGCAGATAAAATAGTTAAATAAATTATGGATCCACTTATGCCCAAAATTAATATTAAAAATCCAAAAACGACTGCAATCATGCAAAACAAGACAGGAAAAAATCGTCCTTTTCTACAATGATCACTCCACGCTGCTAAAATAATTCCTCCTAAGGCACCAGAAGCCTGTGAAACAAAAAACAAATAAGCACTTTTATCTAAAGACAGGTGATAGATTCTATAAAAATAAATCGTTATAAAAATGGTTAAAACATATTGAACGATCACAAGTGAAACGCCTGAAAAAATAATATTCTTCATATGTGGTGCAGTTAACATCGCAAGATGAGACTTTACATTTGCATAGAACGAAACTTTTGCTTTGCTTTCTGGAGCGATAGCTACAACTTTTGTTGGTGAGTGATAAAAAATAATAAATATACATCCCCCCTAAAAAAGAAACGATGGCACCGACCAAAAACGCACCTTGTATGCCATAGATAAGCGCACTCGCAGGAAGAACTATCCCAGCTAATACCCCCCACACTTAATGGTAGCTTCGCCTGCTTTATTCTCATTGCAAATCCGCGCTGCGATTGTGGAAACCATGACGAAACGGATTTAGCGCCACCAGGTTGAGCAGAACTATAAAATCCCTCTACAATTAGTAAACAGACCAAAAGGGAAATAGAGTTATCTGCAATTGCTCCCAACAAAAGAGCGAAAGAAACGCCGACCGCGCCAACTCCAACAATATAGCGCTTGTTAAACTTGTCTAGTAATTAGCTTGCTACAATTAACCCAATAATAGGTAGGAACTGCGCTGCTGAAGACAGCAAACCTATCTGAGAGTCACTAAGCGAAAAATCATTCTTAAAAAATTCAGCTAAAGGACCAATCCTTTGAACAAAGAAGCAGGCTGATGCTTGAGCGATCGTGGCAACAAGCGATATAATCCATCTATAATAATTTTTTCTATAATTTTATTATTGCTCACTCAGTCCCCCTCCAATTAAAGTGTATTCCAATGAAGTAGCCTTTTTTAATAATGCTTGGAACAATAAATTAGGTATTTTATGCTGATTACATAAAAAATCTGTCAATACGATTGGTATGAATATGAAAATTAAGGAATATGCTTAATTTAAGGAAATACGCTATTATGTGTAATGCAAACTTGATACGCTAGCGATATAAGATAAATTTTACAAACATTGGCTCAGCCGGCATTAAGTGCTCTTCATAAAAGAAGCTATATTTTGGCAAGCTTTTTCAAAATAATTCTCAAAGCTTTCTTCAGTCACATAGCCCAGATGCGGTGTGCAAAGAACTCTATCTGATTGCAATAATTTGCTCTCATATACTGGTTCGCTGTCATAAACATCCAGTGCAAAGTAAGTTGAATTTTCCAAACTTAGTATTTTTTCTATCGCCCCTTTTTCAACCAAAGCTGAACGCGCTGTGTTGACAAAAATAGCATGAGTTTTCATGCTCAATAGATCATCTAATTTTATGATTTCTCTGGTTTTATCGCTTAAACGTAAATGGACGGATATAACGTCAGGACGTGTAAAAAATTCTTCTTTTGAATGCGTAAAATGATAACCTAAATTTTTTGCTTCTTGCGTTGAACGCTCGCTCCCATAAACCAAAATGGACATGCCAAAAGCTTGAGCATATTGAGCAACCATTTTACCAATACGCCCAAACCCGAATATTCCAAGAGTAGCTCCTTTCATTTGGTTGCCAAATGTTGTTTGCCATCGTCCTTTTTTTATATCAGATACAGATTTACAGAGTTTTCTACGCGCAGACATAATTAAGAGCCACGCAAATTCAGCAGCAGAAGTTGGATCTCCACTACCTCTAATATTTCAATTCCCAAGTCTCTACAAGCTTCTATATCAATATGTGAACCTATAGGGCCTGTTTGGCAGATCAATTTTAAATTTGGCAGTTTTAGGAGAAGATTTCTATCAACTGTAGTTCGCTCTCTGATTAAGATCAGAATATCTATCTCTTTGAGCTTATCTTCTAAATCACATTCTTTAGCTAAATTATTTATAACCAGCACTTCATGTGATTTCATTAATTTTGTAATAGACTGTAATGTTAGGGTGGCTTTTTGATAGTCGTCTGGAATTAATATTTTCAATTTAAACCTCCTGTTTCATTCATCAATATTTGAGTTCATTATTTCATTTCTAAAACAAACAAAAAGCAATATTACCGCTGATATCTTGGCATAACGCCAAGCCTATTAACAAATTATCCCCCTTGATTTCATTGTTATTTCTAGCAATAAGAATAGCATTAATCAGTTAGTTTTTATAAACTTTAAAACATTGCGACAAAAAAGTTTGACTCAATAGATGAAGAATTGCGCTTTTCTCATATTCTAGAGGACGAACCTGAAGTGCTACGTTGGACTGAAACCATGTCCCAGTTTTCTATAATAGACTACCAAGAAGGCCATACTTACGAACCATGTTTTATTGTTGAAACAGAAAAAGCTCCATATTTGTGCGAGATAAAGCGTGCTTCATATAAGCGTGATGTCTCTCTTTATTCGTTGAGATATAATTTATTTGTAGCATGAAGAGTAAATTTATTAAAATCATGATAAGAGGGAGATAGGAACTTTAGAGGTGTATCATCATAGGATTAAGTAGTTTTGTTGAGAGCTATTTTTATTTCTGCCAAAATGTTTTTAATATATTTAATTATTATTTCAGAATAGTAGATATACTTTATTTTTATGTGCAAGAAAGCTGATTTTTTGTGTAAAATAGTATTCATAAAATTATATTATTTTTATCCTGTTAAGGACATTTTTCTAGCTAGGGTTTTGCAAAGGCAATACTCTTTTTCTCATTCTAAATTTTGGTTATAAAAAGCGTATACTAGGTGTTATTTTAACTTTAAGATATGCATATTCCATTGTTGGTGTTACTGTTGTAAAAAATGATATTTTATTCGATAAGTATAAGGTATTACCAAGAAGATCGATGTATAGATAAAATTTAGATTGTTACACTATCTTGAAAAAGTAATGGGTAAATAATTGATAATTGTGCTACGAAAGTTGTTAGATGGGCGTGTATCAGCAATTCTTAATAAAAAAGTTTTTTTTGATAGTCGGTTTTTTTCAAAATACTGCTTTTTTTATGCAAATCTTATGTTGGTAAGCTATGCAGTTTTCACGGGAACAGGATAATGCATTGAAGGCTGTTGCCGCGTGGTTGAAGGAAGGGCGTTCTCCTCTTTTTCGCCTTTTTGGCTATGCGGGAACGGGTAAGACGACGCTTGCGCGCTATTTTGCAGAAACAGTTGATGGTTCTGTTCAGTTTGCTGCTTTTACAGGGAAGGCGGCGCAGGTTTTACGTTCTAAAGGTGCAAGCAATGCTTGTACTATTCATTCGCTAATTTATTGTCCACGTGGAGAAGAGGAAGTTTCCGATGAAATAACAGGAAAAAAGTCTATTGCTCCAACATTTACGTTAAATCGAAGAAGTGCTGCTGCACAAGCTAAACTCATTATTGTTGATGAGTGCTCGATGGTCGATGAAAAATTGGCGCGTGATTTAATGAGTTTTCGAACGCCAATTCTTGTTCTTGGTGATCCAGGTCAATTGCCTCCTATATCTGGTGGAGGCTTTTTTTCTAATGGAGAACCAGATTTTCTTCTTTCAGAAATTCATCGGCAAGCGCGAGATAATCCGATTATACGTCTTGCTATGGACGTGCGCGAAGGACGCGATATTGCTTATGGTGACTATGGAGAAGCGCGCGTTGTTACACGTAAAGAGGTCAATCAACAATTGGTTTTGGATGCTGATCAGGTCTTGGTAGGGGTTAATCGTACACGCCACCTTTATAATCAGCGTTTGCGTGTGTTAAAGGGATTTACAGCAGATTATCCGCAAGCGGGAGATAAGCTGGTGTGTTTGCGAAATGATCCCATTAAAGGTTTGTTGAATGGCTCTTTATGGAAGGTGATGACTTCACAGAAGGAGACCGTTAAACCAAGTATTAATCTTCTTGTGAAACCAGAAGAAAGTGAGCGTGGGGTAGCAAAGATTAAACTTTTAAAAGCAGCGTTTGAAAACCCTGATCAAGAAATTTCATGGCAATTAAAAAAGCGATATGATGATTTTGATTATGGGTATGCATTAACGGTTCATAAGGCGCAAGGTTCTCAATGGAATAACGTCGTTTTGTTTGATGAAAGTTTTGCATTTCGTGATATGTATGCACGCTGGCTTTATACGGGAATTACCCGCGCAGCAGAGCATTTAACGATTGTTCGATAGAGAAAATGTGTGTATCATCCCAGTTTCAGATAGAAAATGCCTTTTTTCTATCTTGTTACACACTATAAAAAAATGGAAATGGGCATGGCGGTAAAACTTTCGGTTAATCTTAATGCTGTTGCTGTTTTGCGTAATCGACGTAATCTTCCGTGGCCAAGTATAACAAATATTGGGCATATAGCGCTTGCTGCTGGAGCAGCAGGTTTGACGGTTCATCCACGCCCTGATGAAAGGCATATTCGTTTTGCGGATTTGTCAGATATATACTGTTTAATAAAGAACAATTTTCCTACGGCTGAGTTTAATATTGAAGGTTATCCAAGTGATCAATTTTTGGATATCGCTGAAAATTATGCGGACCAGATTACCCTTGTTCCTGATGATCCAGATCAGTCAACGTCTGATCATGGGTGGAATTTTGCTCATGATGCAGAATTTTTAGCACCTATTATTCAGAATTTAAAAAAAAGAAAGATTCGTGTATCCCTTTTTGCTAATCCTGCTGTCGATGGTCTTGATATTGCTAAAGCAATGGGTGCTGATCGTGTGGAATTTTACACGGGACCTTATGGTGGTGAATTTCAGGATAAAACAAAACAAGATCAAGAGCTCAATAAACTTGTTTTAGCAGCAAGAAGAGCTAAAGAGTTGCAGTTAGGTATGAATGCTGGGCATGATCTGACACTTATGAACCTTCCTGCTCTGGTCAAAAGTATTCCTTGGCTTGATGAGGTTTCTATTGGCCATGGGCTTATTGCTGATGCATTAGAGTATGGAATGCATGATACTGTTCAGCGTTTTATCCGGTTATTATCGTAATCTTTGTTTCTCTATAAAATTGGGAAAAAATTTTTATAAAGCTTTATCAATTTATCTAAAAAAACAATTTTATATATGTTGAGATAAATAGCACTATTAGCGTACATTATAAAATATTCTATTTTCCTCTGTTTATTAGTAGCTTTCTATTTTTTGTGTTTTTTAGGGTATGAAATGCTTTTTATATACCATCCATTATGAGGAAATTTTACCAAATCTACTTACTATAATTTTTTCGAAGGAATATAGTTTTTTAGAGTATTTTTCTTATAAGGGATTGGCGAAGAAATTTAAATGGATCAGTGCACAAAATTTATTGAGCGTCATAAGGTGTTTGAGAGATATCTTTTAATATGTTTGAGCTTATTTCACAGTGTTACTTGTGAAAAGTGTAACGTAAAACCTCTTATGCATCACCATTTTACGTCATAAAGATATAAGTTATCGTCTTCATTTTTGGGCTCGTTTAATGTTGCGGCAGCTTTTGCCATGCGATGGTTCATAAGACATATTCACATGCAATTCTGCTTGTGATGCGCAAGGGGGATGATTTCATCGAACAGATTTAAAGTCACAAAATGCTTTTTATGAATAGGCTCAATGTAATATGAGCTATTGCAATATTGGGAGCGAGAAAATAGAATGATGATATCAACTTGTAACTTTATAAAGTAAAGGGGGGCGTGTACGATAAATCTTAGATTATTATAGAGGACTATTGAAAAGAGTTCGAGCGCATTAAGAATTTTTTAATAAGCGCATGAATGAATAACACAATGGCATTCTGTTTTGCGTGAGAGGCGTGGTTATTAAAGAATGTAACAAGTAAAAGCGTCTTCTCTATTATTCTAAAGATATTGCTGTGTATGCTTTTGAAGGTTGTACTAAAACAATACTTGTTATTTTGTAATTTTTCTTGCTATCTATATTGATTTGGTTCATGTTAAAAATTGTGTGTTGTATCTTAATTTTTAGAATATAGCGTTTTGTTGCACGATAAAAGAGTAGAATATTAGCTAAATTTTCTTTAGAAATCTTATTTTGTGTAATTATTGTTTTTGTAGAATAGCAGTTGAAGTTTATTTGGGGATCCGTATATGTTTTAGGAATGTTTGGGGACTACAGTTTTTTCTATGCAATATGTAAACTTTAAAATTATTCAATTGCTGTGTTCTTATAAGCGGTGTTTTTTGTCTTTATAAGTGTGTGATGCACTGTAGATAATGTTTCTTATTGAATAAAAGTAATCTGAAATCCAGTTTAAATAGAGAAAGAAGGAATTTTTTTATGCGTGTTTATTATGATCGTGATGCGGATGTTAATCTCATTAAAGGGAAAAAAGTAGCCATTGTTGGTTATGGTTCTCAAGGGCGTGCGCATGCTTTAAATTTGAAAGATTCCGGTGTCCAAAATGTGCAAATAGCTTTGCGTCCAGGGTCGGAAACAGTTAAAAAAGCCATGGCTGATGGTTTTAAAGTGGTGAGTGTTGCTGAAGCAGCAAAATGGGCAGATCTCATCATGATGGCAACGCCAGATGAATTGCAAGCTGATATTTATAAGGAGCATATTCATGATCATTTACACGATGGGGCAGCGATTGCTTTTGCGCATGGTTTGAGCATTCATTTTGGCTTGATTGAACCTAAAAAAAACGTTGATATTGTGATGATTGCTCCTAAAGGTCCAGGGCATACAGTTCGTCATGAATACCAACGGGGTTGTGGTGTTCCTTGCTTAATAGCGGTGGCGCAAGATGCTTCAGGGCATGCTCATAATGTAGCATTATCTTATGCATGTGGTCTTGGTGGTGGACGTGCTGGGGTGATTGAAACAACTTTTAAAGAAGAGTGCGAAACTGATCTTTTTGGTGAACAAGCGGTTCTCTGTGGAGGTCTTGTTGAATTGATTCGAGCTGGTTATGAAACATTAACGGAAGCAGGTTATGCACCAGAAATGGCTTATTTTGAGTGTTTACATGAAGTGAAACTGATTGTTGATCTCATGTATGAAGGGGGCATTGCAAATATGAATTATTCGATCTCTAATACAGCTGAATGGGGTGAATATATCTCTGGTCCACGTGTGATTACGGATAAAACCAGAGCAGAAATGAAACGTATATTGAAAGATATTCAAACGGGTAAATTTACATCGAATTGGATTCAAGAATATAAGGCTGGTGCTGCTCATTTTAAAAGTATGCGGCGTTTAAATGATAATCATCCTATTGAAGAAGTTGGTAAAAAACTTCGTTCTATGATGCCTTGGATAAAATCTAACGCTTTGGTTGATAAAGAGCGTAATTGAAGCTTCTACAGAGATATTTGATCAATAGCTTTTATAATTTTATAGATAAATATCAAAAAAAAGGGTAACTTTAGTTACCCTTTTTTATATGTTTTTGGCAACATAAGCTTTATTTTTTAATTTTTTGCATAATTCTTTCTTCCAAAAAGAAAGTATACAATCCCTAAAAATATAAACCACGCTGGAGTATATTTTAAAGCTATGGCAGTGTCAGCTTCTAATGACAATAAATAAATAATGAATGCAAAGAAAATAAGAAGCGCCCAACACATAACAACACCTCCTGGCATTTTATAAGGAGAGACAGTATGTTGGAGAGGACGATTGCGACGATAGACGATATAGCTGATCAAAATGATAGACCATACAAATATAAACAAAGTTGCGGCAATTGTCGTAACAATTGTAAAAGCAGCTATGAGTGTTTGAGATAACGATACAACGGCATAACCAAATAAGATGCATAAACATGAAAAGAATAATGCATTGGCTGGAACGTGGTTACGAGAAAGTTTTCCTAAAAACTTAGGAGCACCTTTTTGTGTTGCTAGCCCATATATCATACGGCTGGTAGAAAAAATTCCACTATTTGCTGAAGATGCGGCTGCTGTGAGGACAACAAAGTTCATCAAACCTGCAGCAGTTGGAATACCAATAAGTGCATACATTGTTACAAATGGGCTTTTTTCTGGACTGATTTGATCCCACGGCGTCACAGACATAATCACAAGAAGAGAGAATATATAAAAGAATACAATGCGGATTGGTATTGAATTAACAGCCTGTGGTAAAGCTTTTTGAGGCTCTTTTACTTCAGCAGCAGCTGTTCCAGCGAGTTCAATGCCAACAAAAGCAAAAATAACAATTTGAAATCCAGCAAAAAAGCCTGTAATTCCTCGCGGAAAAATATTCCCACCGTTCCATATATGGCTAAGAGAAGCAACCGTACCGTTTGGAGAGACAAAACCGGTAAAGATCATATAAAATCCTACAACGATTAGGACTAGAATTGCTACGATTTTGATAAAACCAAACCAAAACTCAAGTTCGCCAAATAGTTTTACTGCGACGAGGTTAAGAATTAAAAAGGACATAAGACCAATTATAACAGGAATCCACGGATTGAGTTCAGGCCACCAAAAGTGTGTATAAGTGACAATAGCAATAATTTCAGCAGTTCCAGTGACAATCCAACACAACCAATATGTCCAGCCGATAAAGAATCCGGCACATGGCCCTAGAAGATCGGTTGAGAAATCAATAAAAGATCGGTATTGTGTATTAGAAAGCAATAACTCTCCCATAGCACGCATGACAAAGTATAGAGCACAACCAATAATTGCATAAACGAGTAGAATCGAAGGCCCTGCTACACTGATTGTTTTTCCTGATCCCATGAAGAGACCTGTTCCAATCGCTCCACCAAGGGCTATAAGTTGTATGTGTCGGTTATGTAGTCCACGTTGCAATTTCTTCTTAGGTTTTTTTTCTAAATTTTGTTTATTCATTTTTGGGAGGTTCCCTTTAGTTATTTTAAGATAAAATTACCCTAAAAAAGGTAATCCCTTCTATCGAAACATGATATAGCTAGGGAGTAAAGGAATTTTTTTCTATGACTATATGAGAATAAAGCAAAAACATTATTAATTAATGGAATAATTATTTTATATATAAGAAACAAAAGATAAATTTTATTACATTTTTTTGATTTTTTATATTTTATACATATGTAATATAATTTATATATAATATAAATTATATTACATATAATTATTATTTATATTTATATAATTATTTATATTTATATATATTTATTTATAGTAAATTATTGTATAAATAACTTTTATATTTAAAATTTATTTATTAATTTAGATTTCTAAATATATTAAATATAAATAAAATTGCAAATTTATTAAATATAAAACTTTATATATAAATAAAATAAGTTTAAATAGTTAGACTATTATTTAAAATATTAAAAAATATATTTAAAAATTTACCTTTAATTATTTATATTTAAAATTTATTACAAATAGAAAAATATTTTCATAGAATCTTTTTTTATTGCAGATAGCTATTAAGATATATTCTGTTTAAAGCTATATTTTTAATTTTGATAAAAAATTGAATATAAACTTTTGGAGGGGAAAAAGTTTTAGATAAATCTCATGTTTTATTAGTAAACAATGTCAGTGAAGTTTATAGAGAATTTTTTACAGAATAGCTCGTTTCTTATCTTATTGTGCAGTAAAATACTGTTGTGTAGAGTAGTGATATAAAGCATATAACATTTTTACGCATTAAGTATTTTTATAATGTGTGGTGAGTATTCAGGGCAGGGCTAGCCCATAGAGCCTTATGTAGGTGAACCATATAAATGATCAGCAGCATTCCCTCTTAATAAGCTGGATTGTTCACAAACCGGCGCTGGTAGGAATCGTCGTTTTTTGATGTTTGGGGAGGAGGTTAAGTAGAAAAAGGGTAACTAAAATTACCCTTTTTTGAGATGTTTTATGTATAGACTTTATTTGTTACCTTGAGTTATTTTTTTCTTTACAAATGTAAAATAGGTTATGCCTAAGCAAATAAACCAGAATATACCGTATTTTAAAGCTGTTAGGGTGTCTTCTTCTAACGTTAACAAATAGAGCATGAAAGCAAAGAAAACTAAAATTATCCCGCACACGATAATTCCTCCTGGCATTTTGTAGACGGATTCAGCATGCAAATGAGGGTGATTGCGACGATATACAATATAGCTAACCAAAATTACAGACCATACGAATAAAAATGCAATAGCTGAGATGCTCGTCACAATTGTGAAAGCACTTATGAGGCTTGGAGAGAGTGAGGCAATTGTATACCCTATTAAAATACATAAGCAGGAAAAGAATAGAGCATTGGCTGGAACATGATATTTGGAAAGCTTACCTAAAATTGGAGGAGCACCTTTTTGTGTTGCAAGCCCATATATCATACGGCTAGTAGAAAAAATACCACTATTTGCCGAAGAAGCAGCCGAGGTGAGAACGACAAAGTTTACCAAACCAGCAGCTATCGGAATACCAGCAAGCCAAAACATCGAAACAAAGGGGCTTTTATCTGGAACAATTTGATCCCAAGGTGTGACTGACATAATCACGATGAGAGAGAAGATGTAAAAGAGTACAATACGTACTGGTATTGCATTAATTGCTTTTGGTAGAACTTTTTTAGGATTTTTGACTTCAGCTGCAGTTGTTCCTGCAATTTCTATACCAACAAAAGAAAAAATGGCAATTTGAAATCCCGCAAAAAAACCTGTCATTCCTCGCGGAAAGATATTTCCATCGTTCCATACGTGATTGAGAGAAGCAACAGTACCATTGGGAGAAGTAAAGCTCGTAGCGATCATATAAAAACCAACAACAATTAATGCTAAAATTGCTACGACTTTGATAAGACCAAACCAAAATTCAAGTTCACCGAATAGTTTTACGGCAAAGAGATTAAAAATTAAAAAGAAACCAATGCAAGAAAAAACGGCAATCCATGGATTAAGCGTTGGCCACCAAAAGTGCATATAAGTGATGATGGCAATAATATCTGCAGCTCCAGTTACAACCCAGCTCAACCAATAGCTCCAGCCTACAAAGAAAGCGATTCCCGGTCCTAGCATATCGGTTGAAAAATCAATAAGGGACCGGTACTGTGAATTAGAAAGCAATAATTCTCCCATAGCACGCATGACAAAGTATAGGGCACATCCAATAATAGCATAAACGAGTACGATGGAAGGGCCTGCTACACTAATTGTTTTTCCTGATCCCATGAAGAGTCCTGTTCCAATAGCTCCACCGAGGGCTATAAGTTGTACGTGACGGTTATCTAGGCCACGTTGTAGTTTCATCTGAGGACCATCTTTTAAATTTTGTTTATAGCTCATTTTTTGGGGGTTCCCTTTAATTATTTTGAGATTAAATTACACTAAAAATGCATTATTCTGTATCGAAGCATGATATAAATGAGGTGTAAAGGAAAAAAACGTTTTTTATGATTTTGTGTGGATAAAGACAAGAATATGTTTTAGGAATATGGTTTTGAAAAAAGAGAATGTTTTCCTCTTAAATAACGTAACGGATATCTGAATAGGGAACTTTTTATTGTTATTAATAACAAATAAATTGTTCATTAAAAGACGTGGAGCTTTTAAAATTATTTCAGAAAGTTGTCAGGAGTTTTTATAATTTTTTGAAACTTATTATTTGTAATCAGTACATTATTTATTATTATTCATAATGGTGAGAGTTTTAATTTTTACTGCAAATAGCACTCGAGAGTTCTCATCTTAGTTTAAGAACAATTTTTAATGGAAAATTTAAATGATTTCTAAAATCATTTTTTTATTTTTATGATGCTATCATAAGTGAGAAGGAATTACTTTTGTTTCACAAAGGAAAAGAACAATATCATAGTTCTTTCTTTTAAAGTGATGAATAAGGATTTTGTTTAGACATTGGTAACATTTTATAAAATGTTACGAGAGACTCACATTGTTTACACAAGCGTCCTTGAGAGTATGATAAAGAAATGCAACGTAATTCAGTTATACAAAGAAAAAAAGAACTGGGGATTGTATAAGCTCTGTTAGAGATTTAGCTATTCATAGTGAGAGACAGAATCAGGAAAAGATTGCTCTATTAACTTTAAAATTTGTTATCGAAATAACATTATCCAAAGAAAATGAAAAAAGAAAATAGAGATAAAACTGTTCCTGTCGCAATATTAATGTATCCTTTTATTTTTTTCTTTTTTAAAGTGGCGCTTGCGAATGATATAAAAATGGTCATTAAAGTAAACCATGTAAAGATGTTGAAGGAATGTATCGTTACAAGTTCAAAGCCTTTTTTAATGCTACCGCCAGAAGCTAAGAATTTTGGAAAGGCTGCTATGTAAAATATTGATACTTTGGGATTTAGTATTTGTGTCAAAAAACCATCCATATAGCTGGTAAAAAGCTTTGTTGTACCGACAATGCTTTTTTCATTCGTTGATATTTTTTCTTTTGAATTTAAGCTGTGTATTCCAGATTTAATCGATTTAAAGCCCATATATAATAAATAGCAGCTTCCCATGAGTTTTACTAAAAGAAAGAGCGTTTTGTTGTTGAGAATGAGTGCTGATACCCCTAATATGGAAAATGCTCCATGCGCATATGTTGCTGTACATAACCCTAAAACGTTCATAAATGCGTTCTTTTTCCCCAATCTCGTTGCATTATCGATGATAAGGGCCATGTTTGGTCCCGGTGAGATGACTAAAAAAAATGAAACAATGAAAAAGGTTAGTATTTGATGACTCATTCTACTTTTAGCTCTGAGATTAATTGAGCTTCAAGATATAATTCTATTCTGTCAAATTTAGAGAGTTTTCCTACGCCCTGTGGAGTGCCTGTGTATATGATATCACCACGCCTTAGCTGAATGTAGTGACTTAAAAATGATATTATTTTCTCAAAGCTAAAGATCATATTTTTCGTATTGCCAACTTGCCTCGTTTCGCCATTTAACTTCATTGTAAAGGTTATTGGGTTGTTTATTTTTTCTTTGTTTATGAAGTCAGAGACGTATGCCGCTCCTTTAAATCCTTTAGATAAAAGCCAAGGAAGCTTTTTTTCTTTCAGTTTTGTTTGCAAGTCTCTTGCGGTAATATCAAGACCTATTGCTATGGCATCATAGCATTCTTCTGCTTCTTTCTCTGTGACCATGAAAGTGTCCTTTGAGATTCTGAGCACAATTTCAGTTTCAAAATGGATTTCTTTAGAAAAGTTAGGAAGATAAATTTCATTGCCTAAAACGAGTGAACTTTTTGGCTTGCTAAAGATAACGGGTTCATCTTCAACAATATTGCCTAGTTCATGAACATGTTCAACATAATTGTATCCAACACAGTAGATGTCATTTATCATGGGAGCCCTCCAAATTTTTTATTTTCTCTTTGTATAGGCAAGAGAAAATTTTGCAAACAACATTTTTTCTTATATCGCGTTTTGCGTTTTCTGGAAAAGAAGCATTGTGTGGGGTGATGACTAACCACGATGACAGCCCTTCGCATTATCCTCTTTTGAAGAGTGCCCAATCTTATAGTCTTTGAGATTACTTTAATTTTGATTGCCAATTTCCTGAAATTACTTTATTACTTAAAGAGTGATTTTACTCATCTACGCAGCGATCAGTAGAGTCTGAAAGCCCTAAAGTTTGATCATAAAAATGGCCTACTCTGTTGGTGTCTCGGAATTATGGGATATTTTTCTATATCTAGGTGCTATGAGCACTAAAAGAAAAGATCTGTTTCGTGTTCAATACTTTCAGGCTCTCGGAATACTAATGCGAGGGTGCTCGCACCCAGCGGGGGGAGCTTAAGAGTGAAAAGAAAAAGCTACATTTTAACGGCATTTCTATAGGCAAAAAATTCGCTTTTAAAGAAAAATGCTGGGAATGTCGTAAAAGCAATTAGGGCACCAATTAGGGATAACTTTTCAACAAATCCAAAAGTATGAGAAAGTCTATGAGGGTTTAAAAGAAGCAGACCGTGGCAAACTTATTATGGTATGTGGAACGGAGAAGATTTTTACCAGCTTTAAGATAGCACAACAAATAGCCGAAACTGGAGAGCGTGTTTTGTTTTTCGTGCCTTTTCTGGCTTTGATGTCACAAACAATAAGAGAATGGACACGCTATACAGAAGTACCGTTTCATTCCTTTGTGGTGTATTCTGATACATAAGTTGGCAAGTGTCGTAAAACAAAGATGCTGCTGCCGAACTCGATGTCTCAGATCTCGCTCTATCAGCTACCAACTGATGCTTAAAAGCTTTGAAAAAAGAAAATAAAGTATTAGTAAATGCAATGACTGTGGTGTTTGCTACTTACCAATCAATCCAAGTGATTTCGGATGCTTAAAAGAAATACGGTTTATCAGAATTTGATCTGATCATTTGTGAAGTAGCGCAGGTTAAGGCGGATAAGGTAGAACCTTTGGTTGTAGAAGCCAAGGAAGTAGCTGAGACTGCGAAGACAACAGCGGAAGAAGCGAAGAGTGTTGCGGAGCAAGCAAAAGAAAAAGCTGATACGACGAAGCAAGGGCTTGGAGAGGTCAGGAGTTCATTAGACACGGTGACAGCAACGACAAATTCTGCGAATACAGCCGCCTCTGAGGCAAAAGTGTTAGCGGAAGAAGCGAAGAGTGCATTGACAGAAGTTCAAGAGAAGGCTCAGAGGAACAGTGACAGTCTTTCTGAACTTCAAGGTAATGTAGGTTCTCTTTCCACTAATTTTTTAGAGGATGTGCGTTTTCATCAACCTGACAGAATTCTGGAAGCCGATCCGAAAAATAGAAAAGGTCTTGTGATCAATGAAGGGGCATGTTTTCGCTTTTATCATGGTGGTGAGAATGTGGGGGTACCTCTTTTACCGCATTCCAGGGCATGGAAGGATGACTTTTGACGAAGATCTTGAAGCAGGAAAGGATTTTATTATATATATCTCTTCCTAAAAGATCAGACGAATGAGCTATCCTTTGACCTTTCGCAAAATCTGACGGCTCCTGATGGCTATACAGAGGATAATTCTAAAAAGATTAGTGGATTTCATACGCTATGTGCGAATGTTGGTGAGATCGAAGGTCATCTCTTATCAAGCATATAAGATATAATAATAAAAAATACAATAAAGTCAATAGTTTGAGTGTAATTATTTTATATGAATCCCCTTAAGAATCCACACTTTTATGCATGATTCATTTGACTATTTTTTATATAAGGTTGCCATGTATGAATAGACCATAAAAAGCAAATCATCATGTAAATGTTATAACGCATGTGTCATTCAAATGAAAAGCAGATATCATTCATAACAGTTTATAAATTTTATGACACGTTTTTATCACAGCACAAATCACATTGTTTTAAAATTTAATTGTTTGGAATTATCGATAACACACGTTTAAAGATCATATCTTGTTTTAATGATTGGATTGTTAATCACATGATAAAAACATAAAATTACAGTTCTCAAAATTGAGAAGCATAAAATAGAGAGCTGTTATAACAGCATCATCATAACACCGAACATTTTAAAGATTGCATAAAAGGATTTAAAGAAAAGATCGCTTTTAAAAAAGCTTTCTAAAAATTTAGAAACGATAAGTAAGAAGCATAAATATAGTATCATCACAACAGCTATACTAATTTTTAAAAACGAAACTGTATTCGTTTCCACAAAAAAATGGAAACGAACAATGCCATAGCAGTAGAATACTATCTACTTAGATATGGTACTAAAAAACGTTTTAAAAGTTACCGTTTAAAAGCACAGAGCAAAATATGAACTTAGTGATTTACTCACCCCAAAATTGGGGGCTGCTATTGAGGCAAAGATAAGCAAGCAAAATTCAAAAATATTTTAACATCATAAGGCATGGGATTTTACTTAATTTTGCTAGCCAAATATAGAGCGATTAATTTGCAAAGAAGTTACATTTGAGTGCAAAATGAAAATACGCTTATGAAAGCTTTTCTAAATGCATGTTTAAATGTTTGAAACTGATGTTTATAACAGTTTTTAAAGCCTTGCGTTTGATAAAATCGGTTGTTTATTGTCTTATGAGAGATTGTTTTGAAAACCAACGCTCGTAAATGTAAAAAGCGGGTTTTGATAAAGCTACCGAGCGTTTTGATTTGTTTGATACGTTTGATAGCCATAACAAGCGTTTATAGGCTCTCTCATTCAAATGAGTGATTAAAGATCATACGCACATTTACGTTTCTTTTGATAAGTTTTCATATCTCTCATAGAGCGCTTGCAATATGATACGTTTTGTATATATGCACTCATTACTCCATATGGATGATTCATTTTGAAAGCCGCGTCATATCATTTGGCACGGATTTCTTTTATTTTACTCTCTCTTTTATGATATGTTTATAGCAATGCATTTTATATGCGTTTATAACCATAAAGAAGGCGCCGTCCATGCCTGTCATTTATTTATCTGTATCTGTAATCTTGATAATATTATCGTTTTCATAAACTTCACATTTTTTGGGAACGACACTTACTTTACTTTGACTGTTTAATTTTGCATTGCCATAGGCTTTACCCCAGACCTTGGCATTTCCATAAACAGAGCCATAGACCTCGGCATTGCCATAGACATGACCACAGACCTGAGAAAAATGGCGTATTTTTGCATTTTCATACACTCTTACATGACCATAGACACAAGCCTCATCATAGACCCAGCAATTGCCCTCATGAGAGAGGTTATCTTCCTTTTCAATAAAGCCGCCTAAGGTACCTTCTTTGATATCAGCAAAATCTTTTAATGCTTTAATACGGTAGAGAATATGTTTACCAAATACACGCGTTTCATTTGTGAGTGCAAACTTCTTTTGCATGAGCACAATTCCTTTATAAAGAGATTTAAATTTTTAAATGAGATGTTTAAAGGAGGGTGCCCCCGCCGCGCCCACGCGTTATTTAAGCAGCGTCTTTTAGTGACTGATTATCATCACAGATATCATCACGGATTGTAGCGACCAGATCAATCCCAATATCCGTTCCATCTTCATCATGCTCCTTAGCCCATTCCAAATAAGTCTGAACCTTTTCGTATTCTTGCTTTTGAAGCGGGTCGT
>NZ_JBHIQP010000008.1:0-89965 GCF_042196625.1 Bartonella sp. AC535YNZD
TGGGGAGATGGAGCAGAGGAGTATTTTTACAACCTCTATGAATATGAAGACGGCACAAGAGAGTGTGAAAAGTTTGACGGTGGTCAGTACTACACCGTACCAGAGAAGGCAGATTTTAGTACCAAAGCGCAAGTAAAAGCATGGGTTTATGGGGGAAAATTGCCAAAAAGCGTTCTCGATTACGAGCCTCTTATAGACGAGATCAACAGAGAGATCAAAAAACTATCAGAAGCTTCTGAAAAAACAATGATTAGATGCTAACTCATATCAGGAACAACTTGACAAATTTTTAAAAGCCATTAGGTTACGAAGCAGGCTTAAAACACCTGTAACCAATCGGTTCAATAGTATCCCGAAAGATCTGTTGCCCATCATAAGAAATTTTGTCCAGGGTCTTCACATGTATGTCCAAGGGTAACCTAAAGATGTGAAGGACTGAATTGGTTCGGTTGTTTTAGCCCTGGATACTTAAACTTTTAAAACAAAGGAACCAATATTATGAACACTCTTATTAAAATATCAGAAAAAATTATTGATCAAGAAATTGTGCAAACGGTCAATGCGCGTGAGTTACACGCATTCATGGAAATAGGAAAACGTTTCGCTACTTGGATTACGGATCGTATTAATCAATATACATTTGAAGAAGGTAAAGACTTCATAAAAACACAAGATTTGCGGTTCCCAAAATTGGGAAGCGCAAAATCTAGAGCTGTTACAGCAATAGAATATCATCTCACTCTAGACATGGCAAAAGAGCTCTCAATGGTTGAACGCAATGAGAAAGGACGTCAAGCACGTCGTTACTTTATTGAGTGTGAGAAGAAACTAAAAAGCCAATCTGTTGATTATGACCGTGATACACGCTTTGATTTCCCAAAAGATTGGGATAAAATGTCTCCAACTAAAAAGGCTGTTTACATTTATGGACCTCTCCACATGCATCTTGTTAAAGCCTTTACATTGGTAGAAGAAAGCAAACAGTATAAAACACTCATTGAAGAAGCAAAACAGGTCTTAGCAAAATCTGTTGTAAAAGCTGCTTAGATTTAAAAACATAACTCCCCATCTTTAAAGGTGGGGAGGAAGTTAAGCCGCATCTTTGATTGTGATAACAACTTGCTTGCCAAGAACACTCAGTGCTTGCTCTAATGTTTGAAGCTTCGTTGGATAATTGGGATCAAGAATGCGTCTTGCTTCTGTTTCTTTTTTACCCAAACGATGTGCCAATTCTGTTTTTGTGATATTCGCTTCATTAAAGGCTTCTACCACTGCAAGTTTAAGAGCATTCCATGCATCTACCGTAACCTCTACAAGACCTTTATACTGTTGTCGCATTGGTAAAGGCAAACCACGCATAGGATAGCTCCGTAATGCTAACCCTAAAGCTTCAACAGCATTCTCTAATGCCTCTGCTCTATTTTCTCCAGCTGTTATTGCTTCTGGTACATCTGGAAAGGTTACAATAAAACCACCATCTGGATCAGATTCCAGTTTTGCTTGATACGTGTATTCCATATTTAGGTCTCCTCGCCATGATCGAAATGCTTTTGAAACGAAAAATTAAAGCCGTTGAGAGAGTAACTCATACCCCCAACTGCTTTTTTATTATTTTCACGTAAAGTGGGGTCAATTCACCAGATTTTATAACGGTTGTCTTGTCTCCAAAAGTTACCAAATAATGTGACCCTTTACCTGCATCAGGAGCTTCACTGTAATGAATGCCTCTTTTTCTGGCTTCTTTACGTAATTCTCTAAGCAGTGCTTCTCGTTTCATTTAGCCTCCCCTTTCTGCATAAAATGAATATCGCACAAAAAGGTTCGATGGTCAACAATAAATCGAACAAAAAAGTTTGATACAGACTCTTAAATGAAAGGATATTTATTAAAAAGTTAAAAGCAGTAATAAGAAAGCGGTGCCATTTGTGTGACATGTTTTTTTGATGAATAATTTGTCAAATAATATTATAATGTAATACTTAAAAAACTGTTATTAATAAACTGAAATAATTGCATAAATATGCAAATTATGCTAAGATTTTTTATGTATAAATTGCTAATCTAATGGGGCTACAAATATGCTAAATAAAGTGACGTTAATCGGGCGCCTTGGTGCTAATCCCGAAAGCAAAACAATGAATTCTGGAGCTGAAATAGTCAATTTTAGTATAGCAACTTCTGAAACCTATACAGATAAAAAGACCAATCAAAAAATAGAGAAGACAGAATGGCACTCCATTGTGGTTTTTAATCCACATTTAGCAAAAATTGCTCTTCAGTATCTCAGTAAAGGTTCAAAGGTTTACATAGAAGGCAAATTACAAACACGTAAATGGCAAGATAAAAATGGTCATGACCGTTACACAACAGAGATTGTCTTACCACAATTCAAAGGCGAGTTGTATTTGCTTGATGCCAAAAAAGAGCAATCGGCATTCCCTTCACCCATTACTTCTCAAAATTATGCTATCGCTTCAGGTGCTACTGATCATGGCACATCTCTTAACGATAGCATGCCATTCTGATTGAAAAAATATGGCTAAAAGAAAAAAACATGCAAAACGTGGACGTCCTCGTATTAATGGATGTCTCAGAGAACCCAATGGTCGTATCTCGCGAGCAAAAATACCGCGTGAACCGATTGATAAATTGGCAATTGAAATGCGTGCCAAGCGATTTGGTTTGACCATAGAAGATGCTAAAAATCCGCTTTCCGCTACCTATATCGGACGGCTTTATCTGCAAGGTGTGATTAATCAAGATCAGTATGATGCTGCACAAAAATATCTTGAAGTGAGAAATAATTACCTCTGTGCAAAAGCCTTACCAAATGCAATTTATGATGACTTTACTCCATCTTTAAATGAAGAGGCAAAAAAACAATGGATTGAAAAAACTACTCATTACTATGAAGCAATGAAAGAGGTGCTAAAAGAAGCACAATGCCTTTATAGACAGCATAATCTTTATGCCGCACTACAATACATTGTTGTAGAAGAGCAATCGTTACCATATCTTGTTAATTCACTGTGTGTCGTTCTTAATGCGCTTCATAAGCATTTTACACAAAACCGCTAAATTCAAGCAGCATTTTGAATATTAATAGAGATCTCTTTTCCAAGAGCAATGAGAGTAGATTCTAAGGCATCTAATTTGGTTGCGTGGTTTAAATCCAACAATCGGTCAATTTGTATTGGATGAAGTTTTAAAAGACGTACGAGATCAGCTTTGCGTAAGTTTTTTTCAATCATAGCGTTATGTATTGCAATTTTTAAAGTCACCAATGAAGATACTTCAACAAAAGGATAGGCAATATCACGATGTCCAAAGGGAATAAATTCACGATCTTGGAAACGCCCCATAATGACTGTTAAAAGTGCATTTTTAGCCTGTTCCAAAGCTTCTTTTTCATCGTTACCATAGGTAATAAATTCCTGAAAGTCTTTAGAGACGACTAGAAGAGTATCATTGTCATCTTTGATAAATTTGATTGCATATTTCATTTACACCTCCATATTCAGGCTTATTTTAGGTCAAGATCTTTAAGAATCTTCTGGACTAATCCTGTTCCTAATTCTTTTCGCGTACCATGCATAGGTAAAACGGACTTTTTAGAACCACGCTTTACAAGCAAATGCCCTCCCTTCCCTGAGGTAAAACTGCAACCATGCTTTGTAAGATATCTTTTCAATTCTTGACTATTCATTATAATAATATAACATCTAAAATGTTTCAATACAACATAAATGTTGTATTGAAGGAAAATAAAGAACATCTTTTAAAACACCATATTTAGGTAAAAAAATAAAAAAAATACAAGATCATGATTTTTTTGTTGACATAGTGTAAAAAATCGTATTTAATGACAGCATGGCAGTAGTTGTATTGCGTCTAAAATTCAAAAATATCTCCAAAAATTCAGCAAAATGTTAACTTGAAGCGTGGCTAGAAAGCCCTGTTTTCTTGCTAATTCTGGCTAATTAATTTTTCACAAAATAAAAATCAATATTTGACTAATTATGTCATTAATTATGACTCAAAAGGAGCAATGATGAAAGCAATCATCACCAAGCCAATGTGTGTTGTTGGCGATAATAAAAGCACTGTTCGTTTTGAAACTTCAACTCCCAATAATCCATTTGTGGAGATTTCCAATCAAGTCTACGCACGTCTCAAGCGTGCAAATGCTGCTAAACCTTTTGTTGATGTTAAAACAAAAATAAAACCTGACAAGGTAGTTGAACAAATTAAGCAGATAGAACAAGAAGCCGTACAAACATCAACTGAATCAGCAGCTGAGGAAATTCCACTCGAACAACCCAAAACACCTAAAACTTCCAAGCCATCAACACCTACCCCAAAAAAGGCTTAAAAGTTGAAGTTAATCATCCACCAAAAATGGTATCTTCAACAGGCAAAAGATACCTTCACAAGCCTTCAAGCCCCTCGCCTTAATTGGGCTTTGCGTAATGCTCTAAACACTGCAGCAAAACAAGTTGAACGCTTTACTGAAAAGCAAGTTGCTGACATCTCATCAGCCCAAATAAAGGGTATAAGAAAAGGTGTTTATATTAAAGAAAAGGCGACAGCAAAGTTTCTTGAGACAGATATCATTGGTTCTGGAACACCAATACCTCTTAAATTTTTTAAAGCAAAAGAAACAAAACACGGCGTGGCTTACACACTATTTGGAAAGAAAGAAATCTTGCCTCATGGTTTTATTAAGGGTGGGAGTTTTCCAAAGCGCGTTGATTTGAAAATGGGAGGGAATGTGTTTCAAAGAGATGACGGAGATCAATTCCCCATTGCAAAACAAGAAGGACCTTCAATTGCTAAAGTGATGTCCAAGCCAGAGATTGCAAGTGCTATTGTAAAAGAAGCCAATGAAAGACTAATCAAAAACATACAGAGACAACTTAAACGTCAAGAATACGCCGCTAATAAGAAAGGATAGATCATGTTCTCACGCTTTATCTATATGTTACACACAGAAATCTTATTGCTTGACAAGATTCACAAAAAACATATATCGTTAAATCAGGTGCCTAGAAAACACCTTGATAGATAGCGGATAGATTGCCGGAACGATCTCTTCTCCGCACATTGAAGGCTTTGACTCATTCTATGCTCGTCGCATATAATGATCTCGTCGGGTGTAGTTATGCTATACAATACCCTTTTGGGAAAAGCATAACGACGGACTATCTACCGTGTTTTCTAGCACCCGGCATCCTTTGTTGGTTGTCAATACTTTTAGGATTTTTCAAAAAATAATTGACAGTTTCTGTGAACAGCTATAGTCTGATTGGCAGGCTTAAAACACCTCGTAACTAATCGGTTCAACAGTATCCCGAAAGATCTGTTGCCCATCATAAGAAATTTTGTCCAGGGTCTTCGTGTGTATGTCCAAGGATAACCTAAAGATACGAAGGACTGTATTAGTTCGGTTGTTTTAGCCCTGGATACTTTAACTTATAAAACAAAGGACTAATAAGATGAACACTCTAATTAAAATATCAGAACAAGCTGTTGGACAAGAAACTGTGCAAACTGTTAACGCACGTGAATTATATATGTTCTTAGAAGTTAACTCTAAATTTGCAGATTGGATTGTACGCCGTATTAAAGAATATGGATTTTTGGAAAATCAAGATTATGGTTTTACGTTTCTCAAAAATGAGAAACGTAAAAATGTTATAAGTAAAGAATATCATATCACACTAGACATGGCCAAAGAACTTTCCATGGTTGAACGCAATGAGAAAGGTAGACAGGCTCGTCGTTACTTTATTGAGTGCGAAAAAAAGTTAAAAAGTCAATCTGGTGATTATGATAATGATACACGCTTTGATTTGCCAAGTTACTGGGAGGGTATGAATGCTGGTGAAAAAGCTTTGTATCTTTTAGGTCCTATCCATGTGCGTCTTGTTGATGCTTTCAGAGTAGATGAAGAGAATAGAAAATATAAAGCTCTCATTAAAGAAGCTAAGCAGGTTTTAGCAAGGTCTGTTACGAAAGCTGCTTAAGTTTAAAATATGATCTCATCTTCTCCACTTTCAGAGTGGAGAGGATGTTAATTTAAAGAAAATTGCCAATTATGCCTCTCTTTTTCCATAAAAAAGTAAATAAAATCAATGCAAAAGGTACTTCCCAGCGGGTTGGCTTCGTTGCGGGGCAGGCCAGCGCGAACTATCGCTAGCGACAGAATTTTCAAATCGACTGTACATTGTACATATAACACATTGATAAATAACGAATTTAATGTGCACTAATATACACCTTGTACAATAGTGGATTATTTTTTAGAAAAAAGTTTTTACCACTTGACAATATAGCAACAATATGAATAATCGAATCAGGTGCCTGAAAACACCTTAGAAACTACAAGCGGATTGATTGCCGAAATAATCAATCTTCTGGGCATTTAAAGACTTTGACTCATTATGTGCTACATGCATATAATGACCTTGTCGGGTGTGGTTACACTATACAATACCCTCACGGGAAAAGTGTAACGACGGACTTGTAGCCGTGTTTTCAGCGCCCGGCACTCTTTACTGAGTGTCAATTGAAAACCTCTAACTACAAGGAGTTCTCATGAACACTCTTATTCCAATATTGGAACAAACGATTGATCAAGAAACTGTTCAAACGGTAAATGCACGTGACTTGCATGCGTTTTTAGAAGTAAAAACCAGCTTTAAAGACTGGATTATCAGACGTATTCAAGACTGTAAATTTAAAGAAGGGTATGACTTTTGCTCTTTTTTGAGCGAAAGTTCAGGTGGGCGTCCTTCTAAAGAATACCATATCACCTTAGATATGGCTAAACACCTTTCCATGATCGAACGTAATGATAAAGGACATGAAGCACGTCAATACTTTATCAAATGTGAACGGCTTTTGAAACAAGTAGCAACACCACAAGTTGATTATTCCAAACCCGAAGCATTACTGGGTGTCTTGAATCACTTACAAAGTCAAATTGAGCAGAAAGATCATGTCATTGCCGAATTGACTCCAAAAGCAAAAGCTTTGGAAGGTTTAAAGCGTTCTGATGGTTTGTTCGGTTTGATAGAAGCAGCAAAGATGCTTGAAGTACGACCAAAGGACTTAACTGACTACTTGCGTAAACATGATTGGGTCTATCGTCGTGCTCCAGGGGCGCCTCTGTTACCTTATCAGGATAAAATCAAGAAAGGTTTCATGGATTGCCCTGCTATCACCATTCAAAGACCAGATGGTACAGAAAAGGTACTCCCTTCAACAAAAATTACCTCCAGAGGATTAGCATGCTTAAGAGAGCAAATTCATGGAGGTGTACAATGAAGATAGATACCAACTTCTTATGCGATTTATGGATAGCATTATCTCAATTTTCTAATGATGAAAATGTGAGCGACAAAGATTGTAGTGCTCTAGTTCAAACTATGAATGCAATAGAAAAGGTTCTAGTTTTAAAACTTCAAAATGACGTGCCTAATATTACAAAGATTTTGGCAATTCTTACAGATTTTGGAGCCTCAGAATTACCGCATAGTATGGATTCTTTGTTGCGCACTTATGAACCAAATTTCGATAACCCTATTAAAAAGGTTGCTTAAGTTCAAAAACAGAAGTCCCCTCCCCGTTCTCAAAAATAGGGAGAGGGTTATCTTAACAACCGCTTGCTTTTTTTAAAACTTCACCCATACGTGTGCGCCAATCTTTTCCTTGTTTTTTAAAAGAGGCAATAACGTTTGGGTCGAGGCGGAGAGTAACCGCTTGTTTAGGAGATTCAACGGGGGGACGCCCACGTTTACGGCGCTCTTCTGTTACATACTTAAAAAAGGAGGCTGGTAAAACGTCTTTAGCTGGCTTTAAGCGTGCAAGTTCTTCATCTGTCAATGGTGGAGAATCCACAGCGTCCCAATCTTCTTTTGCGTAATCACATCCTGCTTCAAAGGTTTTTTTGATAGTCATTGAAAACCTCTCTTTCTTTTTTATTAGCTCGACGAAAGCTGATAATGGATATTGCTTCATTGCCAAGCTTTGCAAAAACAATAACTGTTGTGCCATCCGCAAAATGTCCAATAGCCTTCATGCGGTTTGAATGGGTTGCATCAATAAAAGCATGTTCCCAGTCAAAGTAAATAACATCAGCAAAGTCAAGCTTATGTTTAACAATGTTTAAAGCTCTTTTTGGTTCATCCCACACTATCTTCATATATTTTATGTACACGAAAAATAAAACCTTGTCAATAATTAAAGTGTACAATAATTCGTATAAACCATTCAAAATGGAGCAACTATGAATAAGAAAACGCGTAAAGGTTTATCGCTTCGTGCGTTTGCCAAAAAGATGCGTGTTTCTCCTAATGCAGTGGTTTCTCGTCTTAAGACAGGGAAGTTTGATAAGGCTCTTTTTGAAGATGGTTCTGTTAATGAAGCGCTTGCAACAGCTATCTGGAATGAGAATCCAACAAAACGCCCTGCTCCATTTTTAGCACCGGATGGCCAACCGCGAACAAAGATCAAACAAGTCTCTACAGAGGGTGCCAATGAATACAAGATTAAACTGGAGCGAATGCAAGTTGCGCTAGCAAAAGAAAAGATTGCACTTGAACGATTGCGTGAAACAACTGTTGATCGTGAAGAAGTGAGAAAAGAAGCATGGAACTTTGGAAGAGCGCATCGAGATACAATGCTCAATTTTGCCTATCGCTTTGGTACTGAAATTGCGGCGCAAGTGGGATGTGATGCTGCGAGCCTTATTGGAGCTATCGATCATCATATGCGCAAAGCTTTAGTAGAAAATGTCGTCCCTGTTTCTTTTCACGATCCCAACATTTTAGAAGAGAATCCAGAACATGATAAGTGATGCTTCGCCCTCGTCCTCTGATGCTGGGCTCTTTTTTTGCTATGCGAATGAAGGACGCCGTCCTGACCCGCCTTATACTGTTTCCCAGTGGGCTGATAAAAATCGTTATTTGAGCACAGTTACGAGTGCTGAGCCTGGGTTATGGAGGACTATACGTACCCCCTATTTACGAGAGATCATGGATAATCTTTCTGTTTATGATCCGACTGAAACAACGGTTGTGATGAAGGGGGCTCAGATTGGAATGTCGGAAGCAGCGTTGAACTTTTGTGGTTATGCCATTCATCATAGTCCAGGACCTGCCCTTTATGTGATGCCGACCGTTGAGACCGCTAAGAAACTGTCAAAGTCTCGTCTTGATCCGATGATTTCAGCTAGCCCTGCTTTAAGTGAACGCATTGCTCCTGCTCGTGCAAGAGACAGTGGAAATACAATGTTTTCAAAGGAATTTTATGGGGGGACATTGATGATTACAGGAGCAAATAGTGCTGCTGGATTGCGTTCTTCTCCTATTCGCTATTTGGTTTTGGATGAAGTCGATGCTTACCCATTGAATGTCGATAATGAAGGCGATCCTGTAACAATTGCTGAAAAACGAACTTCTGCTTTTATTCAACGTAAAATTTTTAAATTGTCCACGCCGACACACCGTGACACAAGCCGTATCGCCAAGGATTTTATGCTTGGTGACCAGAGATATTACAATGTTCCTTGTGATGCGTGTGGTACGCTACAACCGATTTTTTGGTCACAAATCAAGTGGCAAAAAGGCGCCCCCGAAAAAGCTGTTTTTGTTTGTGCGCATTGTGGTCATGAACATGCCGAACATCGTAAGTCCACCTTAATGGCAGAAGAAAACGGTGCTTGCTGGATCGCAACACAGGAGTCAAGTAAGCCTCGTCTGCGTTCTTACCATATTTCAGCGCTTTATTCCCCATGGCTGACTTGGGGCGATTGTGCGCGCGAATTTTTAAGAGCCAAAGAAGACCCTGCTCTTTTGCAAGTTTTTATTAATACAGTACTTGGAGAGCCATGGGAGGATAGAACAGGCGAAGTTGTTGATCCAGACAGCCTTTATGCAAAACGCGAAGAGTATCCCCTTGCACCAGAACAAGCCGTCGTGTTGACAGCAGGCATTGATGTGCAAAATGATCGTTTAGAGCTTGAAGTGGTGGGATGGGGGCGTAGTGAAGAAAGTTGGCATATTGATTATCAAGTGATCCTTGGTGATCCCTCTTCTTTTGAAGTGTGGGACCAATTGGATGAATATCTTGCAAAACGCTGGCCACATCCAGGCTATAAAGAAGGGATTAGGATAACAGCGGCTTGCATTGATACCGGTGGTGGACATACACAGGCAGTTTATAATTATGTACGCCCGCGTGAGGGGCGGCGCATCTGGGGTATTAAAGGACAGGCGGGATGGCGTGCGGTATGGCCACGCCGACCAAGCAGAAACAATAAAGGACAGATTAATCTTTATATTGTTGGGGTTGATGCCGCAAAAGATATCATTACAGCACGATTTAAAAAATCGGGTCCTGAAGCAACGGGGGCTGGTGCAACACACTTTCACAAAAGCCTTGACCTGGAATATTTTGACCAGCTAACCGCTGAAAGAAAAGTCATCAAATATTTTAAAGGCTTCAAGCGTATTGAATGGCAAAAAAGTGAAAAGGCAAGAAACGAAGCCTTGGACTGTAGGGTCTATGCTTATGCTGCTTTACAAGGTCTGATTTCGGCAGGAATAAACCTTAATCGAGAAGTCGATATCTTAGAAGAGCGTTTGGAAAAACTTAAAGTTGAAGGCGCTTTAGAGCAGCCAACATCAGACAATGTGCCCTCTCCTTCTCCAAGAAAATCGCAGGCAGCACAGCCTCAAAAGAAGCCATTCAGAACAGTGATAAATCCTTATATGCGAGGGGATTGGAGGTAATTTGTGGGTGAAACTTTAGAACCAATTAACAGCAAAATTGACAGACTGGAAAGTTTAAAAAGGCGGCGTGAACAAATTGAAGAAGCTCTTTATTCGGGTGCACAATCGGTGCGCCATGGCGATAAGCAAGTAAGCAACCGTTCTGTTGAGGAACTTCGCAGAGCGCTTGAGATGCTGAACATACAAATAGCCAACCTTGAAGGGCGCAAGCGTTCACGCGTTTTCTATTTTAATATATCACGAGGCTATTAATGGCTGGTTTTTTCAATAAACTCACAGGCTTTTTTACAATTTCTCGTCAACACAATCCGCCTTTTGAAGCGGCAAGCAAAAGCCGTCGCATGGGTGGTTTTGATCCCGCAAAAAAACATATCAATAAAGCGATTGAAGAATGCGGTGATACCATTGTTGCCCGTTCAAGATGGCTTTATGACAATGAAGCTCTTTACGGTTCTGCGACTGAAGAATGGGTCTCTGCGGCTGTCAGTGATGGGATTAAACCTTATCCTCGCATTGAAGGTTTTCAAGAAGAAAAGAAAAAGCTTTTAGACTTATGGTGGCAATGGGCTGATGAAGCAGACTACGACGAAGATGCCAGCTTTTATGGGCTGCAAGCAACCATTGCACGAGAGGTCTTTTTAACCGGCGAATGCTTTGTAAGATTGCATTATGTTGACCTTTATGGGCGCTCTGGTGTGCCGCTTCAATTACAAGTTTATCCTACTGAAATGCTGGATCTCACCTATAATGGACCTGCTGAAATTGAAGGCAATTACATTCGTATGGGAATTGAATTCGATGCCAGTGGTAAGCGCGTTGCTTATCATTTCTGGGAACATCATCCCTATGATGATTGTCCTGCAAACAGAGCCTTTAAGAGCCAAGAGCGCATACGTGTGCCTACTGAAATGGTCATTCATATCAAAGAACGCCGGATTGCCGGACAATTGCGCGGTTCTCCCAAAATAACGCGCTGTATGACAAAGATCTTTCAACTCGAATCCTATGATGATGCAGAACTTGATCGAAAAAGGATGGCGGCTCTTTTCGCGGCGTTTGTCAAGGACAATTCCCCAAACGTCGCAAAATTATCCGATAATCGTGATAAAAACGACGTTGAAGAAGAATACGAAGCACCTGCCATTGCACCCGGTGCATCTCTTTATTTAGGAGAGAATAAAGAGGTTACATTCTCTAACCCTGTTGAGGTTGGAGGTTCTTATGAGGCTTTCCAATTTCGCAATATTTCAAAAATTTGCTCGGCTCTCAATATGCCTTATGCCGTTGTGACTGGAGACGTTACGCGCGGTAATTTTTCCAATGTGCGAACCTCTATCATTCAGTTTAGACGGCATGTCAAACAATGGCGTGAACATATCATTGCCTTTCAGTTTAACCGCATTGTTTGGGAACGTTTTGTTGAAATGGCAGTACTTTCTGGACGCGTTCACTTACCCGGATGGGAAGAAAATTCCTTGCCATGGCTTCAATGTGAAAGCTTTGCGCCCCCGCTTGAAATGATTGATCCAAACAAGGATATCACGGCAGAAAAAGAAGAAATTCGTGCTGGCTTGAAAACACGACGCATGGCGCTTGCCGAGCGCGGCTTTGATATCGACAGCATTCATGCCGAACTGCAAGAAGAGCACACAGACGCTCGTGCACGCGGCTTATCTTTTGACACGGATATGGCAGCGCCTTCTGGTGAAAATCAAGCGATTGGTGATGAAGATTCAGAGACTTCTGAGACTTATGAAAACAACCAAGACAGTAAGGCGCAGACAAATGGTGAATAATCTCGACATGCCGTTTTTGGCATCACGGCTTTTTGGAGTTCCACACATGCTTGCCTCCACAAAGCTTGATATTATTCTCAATGCTCTTGCTCCACGGCTTTTTGCAAGTGAAAAGTTTCCCATTGAAGCTTATTCGCAAGGGAGTACAGAAGCTTTAAGACCACCAGAAACCTATGTGGTGCAAAACAATGTTGCTATAATACCGGTTCATGGCACGCTTGTACGCCGCGGTGCATGGCTTGGAGCTTTAACGGGATTGACGTCTTATGAAGGGTTAAGGGCTTCTTTTCGTGAAGCCATGGCACAGCCTGATGTTCATGCCGTCTTACTTGATATTGACAGTGGTGGTGGAGAAGCCGGTGGCATCTTTGATTTGGTTGAAGAGTTTCAAACCCTTTCAAAACAATATAACAAACCCATTTGGGCGCATGCCAATGAATTTGCTTGTTCTGCAGCTTATGCCATTGCTTGTGCGGCTTCTCAAATATGGGTTGCACGCACCGGTGTTGTAGGCTCGATTGGGGTTGTTTGCGCCCATCTTGACCAATCTCGTGCAGATGAGCAACACGGGCTTAAATGGACCTTCGTTTTTGAAGGTGATCACAAAACCCATGGCAATCCTCACGAACCCTTGAGCGATACAGCACAAATAAAAATGCAAGCCGATTGCGCCCTGCTCTACGAAATGTTTGTCGATTGGGTTGCAAAAAACAGACCTCTGAGTGCGGACGCAATTCGTGACACAAAAGCAGAAACTTTTATAGGCACCCAAGCTTTAGAGCTTGGATTAGCAGATGCGCAGGGCACCCTTGCGCAAGCTTTGGAAGCCTTAACGGATTCCATATCACAAAACCCAACATCAACAAAAGAAGGAAAAAACACATGGCACGCACACAATACCGCGCCCAAGAAGAGGATGACGAAAAGATCGTCGACATCATCAATGACGAGGAAGAGGACGAAGACGAAGATGAGGACGAAAATAAACAAGAAAGCATAAAAGCTGCTCTTGAAAAGGAAAGAAAACGTGGCAAGGCACTAACAACCCTTGAAAGGCAAGCAAAGCACTTAGGCGTTTCTTTTGACGCAGCAAAAGCTATTCAAAACGGTATGAGTGTTGAGAAAGCACGCCAGTGTGTATTGACGGCTGCTAGCTCTCAAAGCGCGTCTTTAAAAGTCTCGCCTTATACCCCTCACAGTGATGGAACGAGCAAGGCAAAAATTCATACAAAATGGGAAACAGCTTGGAGGGCAATAAAATGAATAATATTATTTATGAAGACGTACGCAATGGCGCTTATCTTGGACCCTACGATACGGATATGTCAAACGAAGAAGTGGTTTTTGCATCAGGAGCCTTCATTGAAGCAGGAACTGTCATGGGGAAAATTACAGCATCAGAAAAATATGCCCCCCTTAATCCAGCAGCATCAGATGGCAGCCAAATCCCTGCTGGAATTTCTTTTGCCACTGTTGATGCCTCTCAAGCCGATCAACGTGCCGTGATTACAGCACGCTTATGCACTGTAAAAGCTTCTGAATTGCTATGGCCAGATGCCATTACAGATGAACAAAAAAGTGCTGCCATTCAGTCTCTCGAAGATCATAACAATATTTTATTGCGATAGGAGAATGCGCACATGGATATGAACTTTTTTAAACACGACGCTTTCTCTGCCACCACAATGATGAAAGCGATTGAAAACTATGAGTTTCAACCGGGACTTATTAGTTCTCTTGATCTTTTTGAGGAAGTGGAAACAAGCACCACAGTGGTTGGTATTGAAAGACGTGACAATACATTGTCCTTGATTCAAACCAGTGAACGTGGCGCACCTTTGGCAGAAGGTGATAGAGATGGGCGTAATCTTCGGTTTTTCAAAACAACACGGATTGCCAAAAGTGACACGGTGAAATCAGAGGAAATCCAAAACCGGCGTGAATTTGGGACAGAAGATCAACTCGAGACGGCAATGAAATATATTGCCAGAAAACAAAAGAAACTGATTTCTGAAATCGAATTGACATGGGAAAACATGCAACTTGGCGCTGTTCAAGGGGTGGTTCTTGATGCCGATGGTTCAGTGATTGTTGATTGGTACAAGGAATGGGAAATCGCACCACCAAAGCCGATTGACTTTAAATTAAATAATGAAACAACCAATGTTGCTGATCATGTTGATCAAGTCATTATGAAAATGATTGAAGCTTCAAAGGGAGCATTCACTGATCGTTCACGCATTATTGGGCTTTGTGGAAATGAGTTTTTCTCCAAATTGAAAAACCATAAAACAATTCGTGAGACTTATCTCAACACAGCTCTTGCACAAACTTTGAATAGTGCTGGAGGAGTTGCAACACCAAGCGCAATTGGTTCGGGGAGCTTTGGTAGCTTTGACTTTGCGGGTGTGACTTTCATTAATTACCGGAGTATTCATAACTATAATGTGAGTGCGAAGGCTGGAACAAAGCGCGCCATAGGCATTAAGCCTGATGAATGTCAATTCTTGCCTGCCAATGCACCGGGAGTGTTTCAAAAAACCTTTTCTCCTGGAGAAAGCTTGGATTTTGCCAACACGGTTGGAAAACCCCTCTACACGATGCTTATCGTCGACCACGACCGTAATGCATGGGTAAAACCGGAGGTCTATAGCTATCCGCTTTATATTTGCACGCGTCCTGAAATGCTCTTTAAAGCGGTCAGTGGAGGAAAATAACATGCGATGGCATGGGTTGCTTAATAAAATGATTCAAGACGTGCGCAACACTTTTGGGCAACCCGTCATCTACACGCGAAAGGATAATCAACAATCATTTCAAATTACAGCGATTTACACCATTAAACATTCGGAATCGGACGCCGGTGGCAGAATCTCTACCACAATTGCAAGAAAGGAACTTGATCTTTGTATTAATGATATCAGGGGAGTCCCACCAAAACCTCAAGATAGTATTGTGATCATCTCTCCTGAAAACAACAAAGACCCCTCTTCTCAAGAGCAATTCGTGATCACAGATGTCCAAGCCTCTGAATCCGGTATGTATAAGCTTATCTTGCGAGAACAGAAATAATAAGGCATCTTTGTCTAACAAGCAGTTTTGATTATTTTTATAAAAATATCACATTACAACTTGACAATGTTGTAACAATATGAATAATCGAATCAGGTGCCTAACGAACACCTTGAACCAATAGCGGATAGATTGCCGATACAGTCTTTTCTCCGCACATTAAAGACTTTGACTCATTGTATGCTACGTGCATATAATAATGTTGTCGGGTGTGGTTACACTATACAATACCCTAACGGGGAAAGTGTGACGACGGACTATTGGCCGTGTTTGTTAGCACCCGGCACTCTATTTAGAGCGTCATTAACAAACATCTAACCAATAGGAGTTCATAATGAACAATCTTATAGAAATTAGAGAAAGCACTGCTAATAGTGTTAGCACTCAGACTATGTCTAGTCGTGAGATTGCTGAATTGTGCGGTAAATAACACACGCATATTATGCGTGATATTCGAAAAATGTTAGGAGAATTATACTCTGAAAGTACTGAATCCAAATTTGGATTGAGTGAATTTACAGGGTTATACAAAGATTCAACAGGTCGCACTCTCCCTTGTTATAACCTTCCTAAGCGTGAATGTTTAATTCTTGTTTCTGGTTACAGCACTACATTACGAGCAAAGATTATTGACCGTTGGCAAGAGTTGGAAAAGCAGGTAGCTGTTCCACAGATAGACTACTCAAGTCCTCAAGCAATGATAGGCTTTTTGACACATCTACAAAGCCAAATCGAGCAAAAGGATAACACCATTTCTGAATTAGCGCCAAAAGCAAAAGCTTTGGAAGGTTTAAAACGCTCTGATGGTTTGTTTGGTTTAATTGAAGCCGCGAAGATGTTGGAGGTGCGACCAAAAGATTTAACGGATTACTTACGTAAACATGATTGGGTGTATCGACGGGCTCCAGGGGCTCCTCTGTTACCTTATCAGGATAAAATCAAGAAAGGCTTTATGGACTGCCCTGCTATTACCATTCAAAGACCGGATGGTACAGAAAAGGTGCTTCCTTCAACGAAAATCACATCTAGAGGATTGGCATGTTTAAGAGAACAAATCCATGGAGGTGTGCAATGAAGATAGATACCAACTTCTTATGCGATTTATGGATAGCATTATCTCAATTTTCTAATGATGAAAATGTGAGCGACAAAGATTGTACTGCTCTGGTTGACACTATGAGTGTAATAGAAAAAGCTTTGATTTCAAAACTTCAGGATGAACTATCCAATATTACAAAGATTTTAGCAATTCTTACAGATTTTGGAGATTCAGAGTTACCGCATAGCATGGATTCTTTGTTACGCGCTTATGAACCAAATTTCGAGAACCCCATTAGAAAGGTTGCTTAAGGTGAAACATTTCCTTCCCCACTTCAAAGGTGGGGAGGTGGTTAAATTGTACATTCAAATTTATTAATTTTGGCAAATTCATCTGCTTTTTCTGCTTGTAAAATATGAACATCATAAGCAGCTTGCATATTAAGCCAGAACTCAGCTGTCGTATCAAAAAAAGAAGCCAGTCTGAGAGCCGTATCAGGAGTTATTGGACTATTTTCCGCAACAATACGTTCTATCCTCGTGCGTGGAACATTCAATGCTTTTGCAAGAGCATAAGCAGACAAAGCATATTCTTTTAAATATTCCTCCCGTAAAATTTCTCCTGGATGTATTGCAATATAATTTTTCATCTCAACCTCCTATAGATCAATGATAATCTACAATTTCAACTTCATAGACGCCATTAGTACGCCATTCAAAACAAAGACGAAACTGGTTATTAATACGAATAGAATATTGACCTTTACGCTCTCCTTTCAATGCTTCTAAATGATTTCCTGGAGGACTGCGTAAATCTTTAAGATCAACTGCTTTATCGAGCATAAACAATTTTCTTTGTGCTATGCGTACCAATGTTGCAGGAAAACCTTTGGGCGTCTTGCCTTCTAAAAGATCTTTACACCGCTTATCCGCAAAAGATTCAATCACCAAATCACCTCTATTCGTTCTTTTATGTATCATAACATGATACCAGTTTTAAGAAAAGGATAAATATTGAATGACAGAAACATTGATACATCCCCGTGAGACGATAAGAGAAACATTTGTTGCGTTGATAAAGGCAGCAAAAACAGTAGCTGGTGATAATGTTTTCAATATGCGCGATTTCAATTTATTTATTGAAGCAATGCCAGCTATTAATATCTCAACGCAAAGTGAAATCATCGAAGATGGACATGATTTTGGCTTAAGGCGGCGTGTTTTAACAGTAGATGTTGAATGCTATGCAACATGTGAAGAGGGTGCACGCTTTGTTGACCAATTAGCATGGGAAGTTGAAGAGATTTTCCATGCCAACCCCAATCTTAACAACACCGTTGAGACATGCCGCCTGCAAAATATTGCTTTTGCCTTTGGTGATAATGGCGCTTTAGCACTCCACGGTGCAATTTTAACCTTTGACGTGACGCACATAACCAATATCCCCTGCCCTGATGAAGGAAATGCAACCGCAAGAGTTGTTAAACCCCTTGTCGGTTTTAAACCAGAAACAGGTGTGGGAAACGAAGACAAATACCATAAAATTGAAGGTGACTATGTTAGAGCGGCGCGATAAGGAGATCACCGATTTAAAGAGACGCGTAGCCAATATGGTTGTGGTGGGGAAAATTAGCCATGTCGACCATAAAAACGCACGCTATCGAGTAAAAACTGGAGGTCTTATCAGTGACTGGATTCCAGACACACAAGCCCGCGCCGGTAAAACACGCTCTTATGAAGGGCGCGATGTTGGAGAGCAAGTGATTGTTGTTTCATCATCAGGGGATTTATCGCAAGGGATGATTGTGGGTTCCATTCATACAGATGCTAATCAAGCAGCCGATAAGGGCAGCATTCACCGAACGATATACCCTGATGGAACCAGCCTTGAATATGATGATGAACAAAACACCTATGCCCTTAATATAAAATCGGGTGGAAAATTTATCCTAACAATCTCTGATGGCGTATCACTCAAAGGAGATGCTGGTAAGTTAGAGCTCAGCGCACCGGAGGGCATAAAAATCACTTCAGAACGTGACTTTAGTTTAAAGGCAAAGGGCAACATTTCTGTAAAAGCAGACGGGAACATTTCACTCCATTCGCAAGATAGTGTTTCTCTTCATTCAAGTAGCTTAAAGCATAACGGCACCAATGTAGGAGCAACCCATGTTCATGGAGGTGTTTATTCTGGTGGCTCGATGACAGGAGGTCCCAATTGAACAGTGGAATGGACCGTACAACGGGAAAGTCCTTGGTTGGCATAGAGCATTTGCGGCAATCGATTATTGATATCTTATCAACACGCATTGGCACACGGGTGATGCGACGTGATTATGGTTCACGCGTTGCAGAACTCATTGATGCGCCAGTGAATAATGCTTTTGCCGTTGCCCTTTATGCCGCCGTTGCTGAGGCTTTAGACAAATGGGAACCACGTTTTAAAGTGAAAAAAATCGATTTTAAAAGGGGTGAGAATGGACACGTTTCTTTATCCTTTGAAGGCATTTATTTGCCATCGGGCAAGCCCATTACCATGGAAGGATTACTGATAAAATGAGTAAAGCGCTTGCAAAACCGGAAATTATTACAGAACTTTCTTTCGAGGAAATCCGCGCTGCGGCTCTTGCTCATTTAAAAAAACTTTTACCCGAATATACATTTTTGGAAAGTGATCCAGCCGTAAAAGTTATAGAGGCTTTTAGCTATCGAGAATTGCTTTTAAGACAGCGTATTAATGAGGCAGCACGCAACAACATTCTTGATTTTGCAATCGGTGAATCTCTTGATGCCTTGGGAACCTGGCATGGTATTGCCCGCATGGAAGGAGAAAGTGACGAGAGATATCGTGAACGCATACAGCTTCATGCCCGTGGAGGAAACGGAAGTGGAACAGAACCCTATTACAAGCTTATCGCCTTAACAGCCGATAGTCGAGTGAAAGATGCCATTATCTATCGTAAAGGCAAAGACCCAACCATCTATGTTGCTCTTTTTGGTAATAATGAAGAAGGAACAGCCTCTGAAGATCTCTTACAAACAGTTTCACAAGCTCTTCACAGAAAAAATATCATCATGACCAATGATACGATTATTGTGCATGCTGCTGTCAAAAAAGTGCTGGATTTAGAAGCAGATGTTTGGCTGTTACCGGAAACATCTTTGAAAATTCTCACGACAATGGAGGCAAATTTAAGAGCAGCATGGAGACAAGAACAAGCCATTGGTCGTGAATTAAGCCTCTCGTGGTGGGTTTCAAAACTGATGATCCCTGGTGTCCAGAAAGTGATTGCCATTACACCCACAAAGGACAGAGCAGTTTGTGACGAAGAAATCTTATCGATTGGCAAAATCACCTTAAACTTTAAAGGGCGGGCGCGCTAATGGTTGGCTCGCTCCTCCCCTCACATGCAACAGAATTTGAAAAACGCCTTGCCGATGCTTGCAACTTTCATCAAGATGTTGATGGAGCTGTTTTGGGGATTTCACGTGCAAAACTGATCACACGCCCTCCCCGCTTTTTGCCATGGTTGATTGAAGAATATGGACTTGGTGAACTCACACCTTATGTTCCAAACCTCTATGATTTGATTGACCAAGGACTTGCATGGCAAAATATTCGCGGCTCCCTTGCGGCAATAGAGATGGGGTTGAGATGGTTAGAGCTTTCCGCGCGTTTTAAGCCCGCATGGTCTGGGCGTGCATGGTGGAATTCCTTTCAACTTGATTTTGATCACTTGCCTGAACGAACACAGCTTGAAGCCATTGAAGCAATCGTGAGACTTTCCAAAAGTTTGCGCTCTGATTTTCGTCGTGGTGTTTATGGTTATGATGTTGGAGCTGTTGAATGCAATATGTCACACCTTGATGAGTGCATGCTGGACTTCGAGAGTGGCATCTGTCTTACAGCTGGGGGAACTTTGTTTTCCTTTGAACGCACAACAGAAATCAATCATACCTTCACAAAAGAAGAAGGCAAGCTTATTGGCAATTGGATAGATGACTTTGACGAGGAGTTAAGCTGGAACCAAATTGATTACCCTTGGGATTTGGCAAATTTTCCGTGGTGTTCGGTCAAAAAACATGAACGCGACATACTCATGGCAGAATGGTTCCAAAATCGTCCCCTTTATTTGGCTTTAAGAGACGCAAACAACACTCTGATTGGGTATCGCCGATGCTATGCTGTAGCGCCTGTAGAGCAGGTTTTAGAGGGTGTTTATAACCATTGTGGCAACAAATTTAACCCTTCCCCAACCGGCACTCTGTTGTTTCTGGCAGCTCGCACAGACTTTCATGATGTTGCGGACAAACAAGCCACCTCTGTTTCCCTTCTCGTTCATGGCTCTCTTGCACAACAAACCCCTCCTGGCAAGCTTTGGCTTGAAGCTCATGAACTGCGTGATGGTGTAGAAATTCTTAAAACACCGGTCAACATTCCTTTGCGTGCTGATGTTCGCGAACAATTCAAAATTTTATTGAGGTTTTAACATGAAGCATGAAAGTGGTTTACCCTTTGCAATTGACAGATCGGTAGGCAAAGACGAACAACAAAGCGTGGTGTTTTATGGACAGCGCCCTTTTCTTCAAGCGGGTGAACTCAATGAGGTTCAAACCATCATCAGAGGGCGTCATGACCGTTTGGGGCGCCTTGTGGCTAAAGAAGGAGACCGTGTTGAACGCGCTGATGCTTTTGTGAATAAAGAGACAAGGACTGTCACGTTAACAGAGGGCAAAATTTATATCGCAGGCGATATCTTTCCTGTCTCAAATGCTGTCTTGGAGAATATTTCCATGATTGGGCGTGTGGAAATTGGTGTAAAGCTACAAAAGAAATGGGTGACATATGAGGATGATCCAGAGCTGTTGGGGCAAGTTGCCGGCAGTTTGGCAGAAGGAGAGCCCGGAGCGGCACGCGAAGTCGCAAAACTTGTCTGGGCTCTCAAAGATGATGAGCAGGAAGGGGCTTTCTTTCCGGTCTATATCTTACAAGATGGCGTTTTGATTGATCAAAAATCGCCCTCACTCCTTGAACCGGCCATGCAAGCCATTGCGACGTACGACCGCGCCCATGGGCATTATATCGTGGGGGGATGCCGTGTAAGTGCATTGGGAGCAAATAACGGTTGCCAAGTGTTTAGTATTCAAGAGGGAGAAGCCAATATCAATGGCTTTAAACGCAAACGCCTTGCCGCCTTGCGCCATGAAGAGATGGAAGATTTTTCGACAAGCGTTGTTCCTAGCGAAACGCATATTTTTTCGCCCCCAAAAGGGAAAACAAGCTTTACCTTTAAACCCTATTATTTTCCTCTTGCTGATATTCAGTCTCTTTTGTTGACAAAAGAAAAAACCGTTACCGTCACCCGCGGTGCCGTTGCCGCAGGGCGTGATGGCGTGCCGGATAAAAGCATCACCGCGTTTATCAAAATTGTTCAAGGAACTAAAGAATTTAAAGAAGGAACGGATTTTAAAAAAACCGGAGACACCATTGATTGGGCACCGGTGGGAGACGAACCTTTAGCAGGGAGCAGCTATAAGGTGACTTATCGCTATCGTGCAAAAATCACGGCTGATAAGGTAACAGCGCAGGAAATTACAGTATCAGGGGGTGCGGAGGGTGGTGATATCATTGTCAGTTACACTTACAAACTCCCCCGCATTGACCGTATTGGTCTCAACACAGGGGGAAATGTCGTCTATATCAAAGGGATTTCTTCAGACCAACCCATGGCACCTAGTGTCCCTGATGAGGTGTTGTCGCTCGCAACCATTACCAACAATTGGCTTAGTACCCCCCTTGTGGTCAATGATGGCACCCGTGTTGCCCCCTATGATGAGATGTGGCGCTATTTTCAACGGGTGCTTTCCCTTGACCGGTTGATGCAGTTAGAGCGCATTAAAAGCAATGTAGACTCTAAAGAGCCCGTTGCCAAAAAAGGCATGTTCGCTGATCCCTTTCTTGATGATAGTTACAGAGATGAAGGCTTTCAACAAACGGGAGCTGTAGGCAACGGCATTTTGCAGCTTGCCATTGACCCAACATTCTATACTGCTCCTTTAAAAGCGCCTGTCACCCTTGACTGGACAAATGAAGTGATCATTGCGCAAGAGTTGACAACGGCTTGCGAAAAGATCAATCCTTATCAAAATTTTGCACCCTTGCCTGGTACAGTAACCCTTGAACCCGCAACAGACTTTTGGCATGAACAACGCACCGATTGGCTCTCAAGCGTGACCAATCAAATCATTATGGGAAAACATCGCGGCAGTACCATACGTAGAACAGAAGTAAGCGATAATTTCATCAACACACACCAAGAACAAATCGACTTTTTAAGACAAATTACCCTTCACTTTAAAATTGAAGGTTTTGGCAGTAGCGAAATCTTGGAAAGTCTTACCTTTGATGGTGTGGATATTTTGCCAGCGAGCCGCCTTGTTGCCGATAGACAAGGCGTCCTTGAGGGCACTTTCACGATTCCACAAAATATTACCGCTGGTACAAAAAATGTCGTGGCACAGGGGAAAGGGGGCACCATTGCAACGGGACTTTTTACCGGACAAGGTCTGATTGATGTGAAAGTGATGCGGCGCACCACAACAGTGAAGATATGGACGCAATTTGACCCACAAGCGCAAGTCTTTACCCCCGATGAAACACGGCAAATCACTGGAATTGACTTTCATCTTTGTAAAATCGGCAATCAGAACCATGATCTGGTGATTGATTTGGTGACAACCGAAAACGGCTATCCTACCGCCGATATTCAAGCACAAAGCTTTTATTCTATGAAGGGCGCAAAGCTAGGTTGGGCTGGGGCACGCTATGATGTCCCCTTGTTAGTCCCTAATGATCGTCTCACTGCTTTTATCATTAAAACCGATGATGCTGATCATGCCATCTCACTAGCAAAGCTTGGAGATTTTGATGCAGAACACCAAAGATTTGTCTCAAGTCACCCTTACGTGACCGGTCCACGCTTTTCTTCTGTTAACGCACAAAGTTGGAGCGCCCATCAAGATGAGGCTTTAGCCTTTCGAGTGCTCGCTGCACGCTACACACAAACAGAAAAGATTGTCGATTTAGGCACCTTTGACCTTGTAGACTGCTCTGATTTGCAAATACGCGCAGCCATTGAGTTGCCTTCAAGTGAGTGTTCTGTCATCTTTGAAATTGAACGAAACAATGGCACAATTTATCAACTTCTTCCCTTTCAATTGCTCAGTCTTACTGAATATATCAGTGAAAAGGTCAAGCTTCGCGCTATTCTTAAAGGCACCGAGAAACTCTCACCGGTGTTATTTGCCCCTATTCAGTTGATTGCGGGAAAAATCCATAAGGAAGCGACCTATGTCACGCGTGCTTTTGCCTTTGGCGAAAAGGCAAGGTTGACCAGCTATATCAAAACCTTTTTACCGGGTGGTGCAACCTTTTCACTGGAGATGCAACTAGATGATGGTGGCTTCACCCCTTTGAAACTTGACGAAACAGAACAACTCGCTGAACCACTTTGGACAGAACGAAAATTTGTGAGCAGTGACAAAACAGCCAAACAAGCGCGCCTCAAACTCACGCTTACCGGTGGACCTGCTGCGCGGTCCATGGTGAGTGATTTTGGCGCTGGCATATTATGAGGGAAAAACAGACATGACCAAGACAAAAAAGCTACAAATGGAATTGCCACAAGAAGGGCGTTTTATCAGTTCTGAATTCCCAATCTTGCGGGAAAACCTCACCAAGATTGATCAGGCACTAGCGGATGTTGAGGAAAAGCTAGAGAGCAAAGCGTCTACAAAGCATATGCATAGCATAAGCGAAGTCACAGACCTTGAAGCGGCTCTCAAAGGCAAAATGGCAGCAGACAAAACTTTCACTTTTGCCGATTTACGCGATATTGAAGGTGCACAGGATGCGGCTAACAATTATGTTCTCTACAAATCAAGCAATAACAACTTCACCTTTGGTAGTGCTGTCTCACTATTAGGAGCACACCAGCATAGAATTGATGATATTGTGGGTTTAGATGAATTTAGAGCCAAGCTTAACGAAGGTCTGACCAGTTATGGGCGCCTACAACAAGCCAATGAATGGCAAGGTTATAATAAGTTTACCAGCAAAGTCACCATGAGTGGTGATGTGGAACTCATAGGCAGTTCGTCGCTTAGCCTCATACACAATAACAAAGTGGTGACAAGTTTAAGCGCAACGGGAAGCACGTTGAAAGGACCGCTTAAAGTCGATGGAGAAGCTGTTTATACGAAAAGTGAAATAGATAAATTGATAGCTTTATTAAACAAAAAACCACTCGAAATTTTGATGACAGAAAGTGGTCCAGCCCCCATACCTGATGGTGTTACCGATAACACTAATATTGAAGTATGGGCATGGGGTGGTGGAGGTGGTGGCGGTAATTATAAAGGCGGCGGCGGTGGTGGAGGCGGTTGCGTACACATGAAAATAAAAGGCTCACATCTCAAAAATTCAATAACCGGAAGTCCAAGAAGAGTTGTCATTGGTCGCGGTGGTAAAGGTTTTTATACCGGTCAACCCAAGGATACTGCTGGTTCTGGTGGTTTTACATGTGCTTTAGACTTTATAACAGCAGGTGGTGGCGGTGGTGGCGCTGTTAACGGACATAATAGCACGGGCTCTTCTGGTGGCGTTCAAGGAGATTCACGTGGTGGTTATGGAGGTTATTATTCATCCAATAGCAGCAGTTCAAATGGAAGTGATGCTACTTTTAATGGCGGCGGCGGTGGTAGCTATGGAGAAAAATCAGGGGCTGGTGGAAATGGTGGCGACTCTATTTTTGGCGGCGGTGGCGGTGCTAGTGGTGATGGCACCGCACAGGGAGGTTTCAGTGGAAAAGGAGGGAAAGGAGGAAGAAGTTACAACAATAAATCTGGTGGGGGTGGTGGCTATTTCCCAGGACAAATTGGTAGCGACGGCGGTGATGGCGGGAATGGCGCTGTATTGTTTAGATTTTTTATATAGGAGTTTTTCATGGAATATGCAGTTGTTGAAAATGGTGTGGTAACAAATATTATTGTAGCCTCAGAAGATTATGTTCACGCCTTTGATGGTGAAGCGATCCCCTCAAGTGAAGCACAAATTGGCTGGACTTATAAGGACGGAGTGTTTTCTCCTCCCGTTGTTGATGAAAACACAAAACAGCTCTCATCTACTGAAATGGCAGAAATAGACGCACCCGTAGAGCTCATAAAAGAACCACAAGAGAAAGATAATCAAGTCTAGGCTATTAGGCTTTCTAGTGGAATATTGAACTGTTGGTGCAAGTTTTTAATCATGCGCAGTGTTAATTTTCTTTTACCACTCAAGATTTCATAAACGCGATTTAAATGACCAATCGCAGGAACAAGATCTTTAGCACTTAAGTTCATTTGTTCCATTCTAAATTTAATAGCCTCAATAGGATGAGGAGGAGAAACAGGATAGTGCTCTGCTTCATACGCTTCAATCAACAATACAAGAACCTCCATTTGATCAAATTCTGGAGTATTCTCTTTAGGTTGATTGTCAAACATCGTAGACACAATCTCTAAAGCTTCTTGATAATCTCTCTCTCTGTACGAATTGGTTTGATATTCATTTCTTAAATTCCTTTAAATAACACAACATTGATAACATACTATCTAAATTGTAATAGTCTTTAAAATTAATTGTAAAGGAAACTATCTATGACCACACGTAATCATAATCGCTGCCCTACTCATCCAGGAGAAGTTTTAGCTGAATCCTTAGAACATTTAAATGCAAGCAAAACCGAAATTGCTAGGATTCTTCAAATATCACGCCAGCACTTGCACGGAATCCTTAAAGGAGAACGTCCAGTTACAGCCGTAACAGCAGCTCGCATTGGTAAATTGTTAGGAAATGGACCAGCCCTCTGGCTACAGCTTCAAGCCAATTATGATGCTTGGCATGCAGAGCGTGAAACAGATGTTAGCAAAGTTCCGACACTCCATACTGCTTAATTGTATAACTCAGTCTCTAGAAACTTTTCCAAGTGGTTTTATTGTTTTAACTTCTTTAATTTTAAGTGCAATTTTACGCATGAAAGAAAGACTAAAACGCCCTTGAGGTTTTAAATCTTCAAAGTCAAACAAAGATTCGCAAGAAACAACATTAAATTCATCAACACGTACCCAAGATTGCTTTTGCAACCCCACACGTTTACATTCTATCTCAGGTACTTTTAAGCTAAATTGCAAATTAATAGGTTCTTGAGAAGTGATAGGAAACAAAAAGAAATGGCTTTCAGTTTTAACCATAACACAAGAAGGACGCGCTTTACGTCCCAAATGTTCACCTTTTTGCGCTTGTTCGTGCCATAAATAATAATATTGAACAACATCCCCTGCTTTAAACATGTTCATCACTATTCAAAATGTCATCTAAACCACGATCTAAATCGTCTAATATATTTTGCGGTGCATCTGCGTAAACAAAAGATTGTACACTAGAACGGGATTTTATTAATTCATGATATAAATCAACAGGAAGCATAATGATTTTTTCACGCCCTCGTTTTGTCAAAGCGACAGGTGTAGACATAGCCTCATCTAAAATATCGCCTGCCCCGCGGTTTACATCTGTAAAACTATATTTTTTCATATGCACATCCTATCTTTAATGTATAATACGTATTATACGTACAATATGTATTATGTAAAGATATTTTACGGCATTAACTACCTCCCCGCCTCAAGGCGAGGAGATGAGTCATGTTTTTTACTTAAGCAGCTTTTACAATAGTTTTTCCTAAAACTTGCTTGGCTTCTTCAACAAGCGTTTTATAATGTTTGCTCTCTTCTACTAACGTAAAGGCTCTAACAAGATGCATGTGAAGCGGTCCATAAATATAAACAGCCTTTTCAGTCGCTCCCATTTCATCCCAGTTACTTGGAAAATCAAACCGTGTATCGCGGTCATTATCCATTAACTTGTTTTTTAAATCATAAAAAGCTTTAACAAGGGCTTTTTTAAATGCACGCACCATATCATTGTTGCGCATATAGGTCATGAGTAGAGTTGCTTGCGGTTCATTAAGGATAGCAACTTCTCTCTTTTGTCTTCCGCCTTTTGTCCCAAAGGGTGAGATTTCAAATCCAACCCTTCCAAATTCTTCAAAGTCTTCAATGTTTTGACGTACCAGCTTTATAACTGTAGCGTGGCTATTCCCCACACCACCGGCAATTTTTAAAGAGGTTGTGACAGCAATACCAGCATTGTTGATTGTCACTAAATTGTTCATGGTGAACTCCTTGTTGATTAATGTTTGTTAATGACACTCAATGAAGAATGCCGGGTGCTAACAAACACGGCAACAAGCCCGTCGTTATGCCTTCCCCTAAAAGGGTATTGTATAGCATAACCACACCCGACAACACTATTATACGCTACGCGCATATAATGAGTCAAAGTCTTTAGTCTGCGGAAGATTAGTTATTTCGGCAACCAATCCGCTTGTTGTTTTAAGGTGTTTGTTAGGCACCTTTGTATGAATCTAACGGTTTTAAACATTTTGTCAAGTCGCTCGCAAGAACGGCTTTCGCCTCTCATTTTTTCCATTCATTTCATTAGCCAATATTTCAAAGGAGCATAAAGTATGGCAACAGGTTTTTTACACGGTGTTGAAGTCGTTGAAGTTGACGACGGCACCCGCCCCCTTCGCGCGGTTCAGTCTGCCGTTATCGGAATTGTTGGCACAGCACCCGATGCCGATGAACGAGCATTCCCCCTCAACACACCAGTTTTGGTAGCCGGCTCTCTTTCACAAACCGCAAAACTGGATACAACAGGTAAACGACGCGGCACTTTACCCAATGCCCTTGATCTTATTTTCAAGCAAGTGGGTGCCATTGTTGTTGTCGTACGCGTGCAAGAAGGTGACAACGAAAATGCAACACTCACTAATATTCTAGGGGGTGTGAACGCAAATGGTGCTTATGAAGGCGTCCATGCTTTGATTGGAGCACAATCCATTGTGGGACAAACACCACGCATTCTCATCGCTTCAGGCTTTACACACAAACGCCCTATCAGTCTTAGCAAGATTGATGTGACGAACCAAGGAAGTGGTTACACTCAAGCAACAGTTAAAATTGCCGGCGGTGCAGAAGCAGAAGCAATCCTGAAAGATGGAAAAGTAACTTCTGTTGTCATTAAGAACGGTGGCTTTGATTATCACAGCGCCCCAAATGTGACGATTGAAGGAGATGGCACTGGAGCGACAGCCAAAGCCGAAATCAGTGCAACCTCTAATCCTGTAGCAGCAGAACTGATTGGCATTGCAGAGCGTTTGCGCGCCATTGTGGTGCTTGATGCACCCAACACAACAGATGAAGCAGCTCTTAGCACAGCAAAGGATTTTGATTCAAAACGCGCCATTCTCATTGACCCGTTTGTAAAGGTAAATCGTGATGGAAAAATCATAGAACAGCCGGCAAGTGCAGCGGTTGCTGGTGTCATTGCCAAAACAGATTTTGACAACGGTTTTTGGCATTCTCCTTCCAATAAAGTGATCAATGGCATTGTGGGAACTGCACGCCCTATTGATTTTTCCATTGGGGACAGATCGAGCCGTGCCAACCTTCTCAATGAACAAAATATCACAACAATTATCCGTGAAAACGGCTATCGCCTCTGGGGCAATCGCACACTCTCAAGCGATACAAAATTTGCTTTCTTATCGGTGGTGCGCACCGCAGATATGATCAATGATGCTATTTTGCGCGGACATCTATGGGCTGTCGACCGCAATATCAAAAAAACCTACATGAATGATGTCAGTGAAAGCGTCAATGCCTATTTGCGTGATTTAAAAGCACAAGGCGCCATTCTTGGTGGGCGCTGTACGCCTGATCTAGAGCTTAATACAGCAAGCGCCATTGAGAGCGGCAAAGTCTATTTCAATGTCGAATTCACCCCCACAACACCTGCAGAACATATCACGTTCCGTTCACGCATTGTGAATGATTACTTAGAGGAGATCTTTTAATGACCGTACCTGTTTTACCCAGAGTCTTGAAATATTTTAATATTTTTGTCGATGGTATTCCCTATCAGGCAAAATGTGAAAGTGTCACCCTACCGAATTTGAGTTTGGTTGTTGAAAGTTATCGCGGCGGTGGCATGGATAGCTCCATTGAAGTTGACCTTGGTCTTGAAACCCTCACGCTTAGCATGACCATTTCTGATTGCTCTCCAGAGTTGATGGCACTGTTAGGGCGCACCGATGTCAACATCTCATTGCGCAGTTCAATGCAAGCTCAAGGCACCCCCGCAGAAGGTGTTGTCATTACCATGAGAGGGCTTTGCAAAGGCTTTGAAATGGCAGAATGGCAACCGGGAGGAAAAGCAACTTCTACGGCTACATTCACATTGCAGTATTTCAAATATGTCCAGAAGGACGTTGAAATCGTTGAGATAGACGTCCTCAACTTGGTGAGAAAATTCAATGGTGTCAATCAACTCGCAGACCATAGAAACAATTTAGGATTATAAAAATGACACTACAAAAAAATGTTACATATCAATTGCTTGAACCTCTCACATTTGAAGGAAAAGAGCACACCACAATTACCTTACGGCGCCCCAAAACAAAAGATTTGCAAGCAATCGACAAAAAAGAAGGTATAGAGCAAACAATCACTATGATCGCACGCCTTTCTGAATGGCCGCATGAGGTTATCAGCGAACTCGACATCAATGATTTGACAAATATTGGAGAGATCTTGGAGTCTTTTATCAAACGGCGGGATACCTCGACTGGGAAACCGCCGCAAAACTCATAGCCGATATTACCATTGTGTTCCATTGGTCCCTTTCAGACATGATGGAAATGGAACCACAAGAACTCATATTCTGGCGAAACCAAGCAGCAGAAAGGTGTAAGACAAAATGAGTGAAAAAGTTGCTGATGCAAAGGTAAAATTGTCTCTTGAAGATAAACTCACGGCACCTCTCAAACGTGTTCAAAAACAATTCGATACATTGTCAAAAACACTCTCACATAGTTTGGGTATTCCGCGCTTTTCTGCTGCTGTCAAAAACATGACAAAAAGCCTTCATGGCGTTCAAAGTGCTCTTGGAGTGGCGGCAAGTCGTGCTTCAGTCTTTACCGGTGTCTTAGGGCTTGCCGGGGGTGGTCTTGTGGCAAGTGTGACCGCCCTCACCATGAAAACCATGCATCTGGGAGATAGTCTTTATCACGCATCACACCATTTAAATATGAGTGTTACGGCACTTCAATTATGGGGTGATGCAGCCGATAATTCAGGCACTTCTGCCGAACTTTTTCAACAATCCTTAGCGGTTTTAAATAGGCGTTCGGCACAAGCCTATGCTGGACAAAAAAGAGGCATGATGGGTTTTGAAGCGCTTGGCATTTCTGTCAAAAACACTTCTGGAAAACTCAAATCCACTTCTGTCTTGTTAGAAGAAATTACCGACAAGATGAGTAAGATGAAAAGCCAAGCACAAAGACAGCATATTGCCGCTCTGCTGTTTGGGGGTGATGGTAAAGAAATGGCGACCATGCTTGCACAAGGCATGGCGCCTATCAAAGAACTGTTTGCAAAGGCCCGGAAAGGAAAATGGCTCATAGGCGCCGATGTTGCACGCTATGCAGCAGATTTGAGTGATAAGCTTGGTGCTTTTAAGAAAAAAATAGGCGGTATCGCGAGCTTTATTGGCGCCCGTTTTATGCCCGTCATCAATGATATGATCGACGGTTTTTCAAAGTTGATTGATGAAAACCGTGATCTCATTCAAACAACCGTTGCGAGTTGGGCAAAGACCTTAAAAAAAGTCCTTAATGATTTGCTTAATCCTACCTCTGATTTAAGAAAAAGCATCAGTGATCTCACAGAGAGGATTAAAGGCTGGTTCCAATGGCTAGAGCCATTGATTGGTGAAATAACCCTCTTTAAGGTGGGGCTTGTAGCTCTTGGTTCCTTCATTTTTGGTCCACTCATTGCCGCATTAGCAGCCGTGGGAACAGCGTTTGTTAGCCTTGGTATCACAATTATGACGACCCCCATAGGCTGGTTAATGGGTGGCATTGCAGCGCTCTTTGTCCTCTATCAATATTGGGACAAACTCAATGGTTGGGTAGCAGCATCTTTAGCCGCGGTTGGGGCAGTTCTTGTAGCGTCACTTATTCCAGCAATAACCGCCGTTGGTTCTGCTTTTATATCGCTTGGTATTGCCATCATGACAACCCCCATAGGCTGGATAATGGCTGGTATTGCAGCTCTTGTTGCTGCCGGATATCTGCTCTACAAACATTGGGATACAGTCATAAGCTTTATAAGCAAGTTATGGGATTCTTTTTACAGCTTATGTAGTAATGTTTTCAATAACCTCTTGACGTTCTTTAAAAACTTTTCACCACTCTCTTGGATTTCGAAAAAAATCAATGAACTCATTGAATGGCTGTTTGGTGTCGATTTAATGGAAGTAGGCTCCAATCTTATTAATGGGCTTTGGGACGGCATCAAAAGCAAATGGAATGCTCTGTCTGAATGGCTTAGCGGCATGATGAGTAAATTAACCAGTTGGATGCCTAATTGGATGAAAGAAAAGTTAGGGTTTAATGTCTCAATAGACAAAACTTCAACGAAGACCATTAAAACCTTTACCGAAGAAACTAATACACGGGCAAAAAGAATGCTGGATACAGCAGTGGTTACAAATACCCCCCCTGAAAAACGCAAAAGTGGCTTTAATACAAGCGTAGTCGAAACAGGACAAATGCAGGCTACAAATGCAAAAGTGGGCGCCTTCAAAGCTCCCAAGCCCATTACCGTTCATAAGCCGGTAGAAGTAGATGCCCGCGTGATGATTTCAAATTTAAATATTTCTGTCCCCAATGGTCTCAAGGACGAAATCAGAGACGCAGTCAATCAAGCCCTTGAACGCTATGCCAAGCAGCAACGCTTGGCTATAGCCTCTAGCCTTTCGGATTAAGCGCCATGATGTTAGCTTTGGGTGGTTTTATCTTTTCCATTGAAACAGCTGCTTATCAAACCCTTGACATGTCTTATGGCATTCCATGGGTCGAGCAAGGGCGATTGGGGCGCAAAGCAGCGCTTCAATTGCCTGCTGTGGCAAATGCGGAATTTTCTTTAACCGGTGTGATCTATCCAGATTTTAAAGGCGGTCACGGACAAATCGAGTATTTGCGACAAATGGCGCATAATGGTCCTCATATCCTTGTAACCGGTCAGGGGAAAATTTTAGGCAAGTTTGTTATCCTTTCTGTAGAGGAAAAACAAAGCATTTTTCACTATAACGGGTCCCCCAAAAAACAAGAATTTACGATAAAGTTGAGAGAATATGGTGAAGAGCTATGAGTGATCTTTACGTAACAAAAGAAGGTGATATGGTTGATGCCATTTGCTGGAGATACTATGCCAAGGGTCAACAAGCCCTTGCTGTTGAACGCGTTTATGCAGCGAATTTTGGTCTTGCAGACTATGGACCCATTTTAAAAGCAGGCATCACAATCGTTTTGCCAACCCTCCCCTATCCTAAAGCCACACCGGTGATTAGAATTTGGGGTAGCCAGTCATGAAACCTTTTTGCACAGTGATGGCAAATGGAGAGGACATCACAAGAACGCTGATGGACTATGTTTTGTCGATTGAAATTACCGATGAAGCAGAAGACAAAAGTGACCGCATTACCATAGAGCTTGATGACCGCGCCCGTGACAGTGATAACGGCTTTCTCGATATTCCTCTCATCGGAACAATCATTTCTGTCACACTTGGCTATGAAGGCGGCAAAAACCGCGATATGGGAGCCTATCTGATTGATGAAATCTCTGTAAGCAGCCCGCCTCAAAGCCTAAGCGTGACCGGACGCGCCGCCTCTATGAATACGTCTTATAGAACACCCAAAAGCCAATCCTATCACCAACAAACCCTTGGCAGTATTGTTCAAGAGATAGCAGAGCGCAATGGCTATACACCAAAAGTTGACCCTGCTCTTGCTAAAATTGTTGTGCGTCACATTGATCAAACTTCTGAAAGCGATATGGCTTTTGCCACGCGCCTTGCAGAAGACTATGATGCGGTAGCAAAACCCGTTGATGGCAAGCTTGTTTTGGCTAGACGGGGGGAAGGCAAAGCCATCACTGGTGAAACACTCCCCGTTGTTATTATCCATGAAAAACTCTGTACCTCTTGGGATTTTAAATACAGTGCGCGTGATGAAGCAGGAGCAGCAAACGGCTTAGCAACAGAGGCAGGAGATGATCAAAAAGCCGCCGCTGATGCACGAGAACCAGAAGAAGTTGAAGAAGGCGAAGATGTTATCCATATGGATGAAAATGACGCCCCCAATTTGTCTAAAGTAGAGACAGCAGCCGAAACATCTGAAGAACAAGAACAAGAAGAAGAGAAAAAAGGCGGTGTTATCGCAAGCTATCATGATATTCGCACTGGTGAAAAAAAGGAAGTCAAAGTTGGTAAAGCACCGTTTCATGAACTCAAATATACCTACCACAATCAATCAGAAGCTGTTGCAGCCATTGCGGCTTATCGCAATAAATCATCGCGTGGGAAATCTTCTTTCTCATGTGATATTGGTGGTGATCCCTTTGTACAAGCGGAAGCAAAGCTTGTTCAGGAGCCCCCTTTCCGCCCCTATATTCCAGCAGAATGGCGCATCAAAAGCGTTAAACACAAACTTGATAAAACGGGTGGTTACACCACAAAAATAGAGTGCGAACTTTTTGATGAAGCCCAAGAAGACACAGCTGGAAACGTTGCAAACACTACACCAGACAAGGACGATACCCTTGATCCAAACGCTCCACCAAACGCATGCAACGAAGGCGAAGGCGTTATCCATATGGACGAGGAAGACAGATAAGTCAAATTAGAAAAAATGTAAGAAAATCTCGAAAGCAGCTTGACATTGTGGCGACAATATGAATAATCGAATCAGGTGCCTAACAAACACCTTAAATGCATAGCGGATGGATTGCCGACACAATCTCTTCTCCGCACATTAAAGACTTTGACTCATTGTATGCGTGTGGCATATAATGACTTTGTCGGGTGTAGTTGCGCTATACAATACTCTCACGAGGAAAGCGTAACGACGGACTATGCACCGTGTTTGTTAGCGCCCGGCACTCTTTATGGAGTGTCATTAACAAACGTCTAACTGCATAGGAGTTCACATGAACACTCTTATAGAAATTAAAGAAGGTACCTCTAGTGGAGCTACCATTCAAACTATGTCTAGCATTGAAATTGCGGAGGTGTGTAGTAAGCAGCATAAGAATGTTATGCGCGATATCAAGCAAATATTTAACGAGCTCAAATTTGAGCCGGTTGATTTTATCGGCACTTACGTTGATGCAAAAGGTGAAAGCCGCCCTTGTTATAACTTACCTAAGCGTGAATGTTTAATTCTCGTATCTGGTTACAGTACTGCTTTACGTGCTAAAATCATTGACCGTTGGCAAGAATTGGAAAGACAAATAACAACACCACAAGTTGACTATTCCAAACCCGAAGCATTACTTGGTGTTTTGAATCACTTACAAAGTCAAATTGAGCAGAAAGATCATGTTATTGCAGAATTAGCACCAAAAGCAGAGGCACTTGAGGGTCTAAAACGTTCTGATGGTCTGTTTGGTCTTATCGAAGCAGCAAAGATGTTAGAGGTACGACCAAAGGATTTAGCTGATTACTTTTATAAAAACATTACATTGCCACTTGACAATATTGCGACAATATGAATAATCGAATCAGGTGCCTAAGAAACACCTTGATAGCAAGCGGATTGATTGTCGAAATAATCAGTTTTCCGCACATTAAAAAGCTTTGACTCATTGTATGTTACACGCATATAATGACTTTGTCGGGTGTAGTTACGCTATAAAATACCCTTTTGGGAAAAGCATAACGGCGGACTTGCTACCGTGTTTCTTAACACCCGACACTCTTGTAGAGTGTCAATAAGAAACCTCTAAGTAGCAAGGAGTTCTTTATGAACAATCTCATAGAAACTAAAGAAAGCACTGCTAATAGTGCTACCACTCGGACTATGTCTAGTCGTGAAATTGCTGATTTGTGTAAAAAGCAGCACGCACATATTATGCGTGATATCAAGAAAATGCTTGAAGAACTTAACGGCTCCAAATTTGGATTGGTTGATTTTATCGGTACTTACGTTGATGCAAAAGGTGAAAGCCGCCCTTGTTATAACTTACCTAAGCGTGAATGTTTAATTCTCGTATCTGGTTACAGTACTGCTTTACGTGCTAAAATCATTGACCGTTGGCAAGAATTGGAAAGACAAATAACAACACCACAAGTTGACTATTCCAAACCCGAAGCATTACTTGGTGTTTTGAATCACTTACAAAGTCAAATTGAGCAGAAAGATCATGTTATTGCAGAATTAGCTCCAAAAGCTGAAGCTTTGGAAGGTCTAAAGCGTTCTGATGGTTTGTTTGGTCTTATTGAAGCAGCGAAAATGTTGGAGGTGCGACCAAAGGATTTAACTGATTACTTGCGTAAACATGATTGGGTCTATCGACGAGCTCCAGGAGCACCTCTGTTACCTTATCAGGATAAAATCAAGAAAGGCTTTATGGACTGCCCTGCTATTACCATTCAAAGACCGGATGGTACAGAAAAGGTGCTTCCTTCAACGAAAATCACATCTAGAGGATTGGCATGTTTAAGAGAACAAATCCATGGAGGTGTGCAATGAAGATAGATACCAACTTCTTATGCGATTTATGGATAGCATTATCTCAATTTTCTAATGATGAAAATGTGAGCGACAAAGATTGTACTGCTCTGGTTGACACTATGAGTGTAATAGAAAAGGTTTTGATTTTAAAACTTCAGAATGAGGTTCCAAGTATGCTTAAAATCTTAACAGTTCTAACAGATTTTGGAGCTTCCGAACTGCCACATAGCATGGATTCTTTGTTGAAAGCTTACGAACCAAATTTAGAGAACCCTATTAGAAAAGTTGCTTAAGTAAAATATATGCCCCTTTCCCACTTCAAAGGTGGGGAGGTGGTTAAGATGCTTCTTCTAAAGCTTTCTGCTCCTTACAATTCTTTTGAATAGGTGTTAAACTCATTTGCAAATCTAAAGCACTCAAAACACTAAGAAAAGTAGAAAGGCGTGGATCACCTTTATCGCTTAAAGAACGATAAAGAGACTCTCTTGATAGCCCTGTATTTTGGGCGATTTTACTCATTCCTTGGTTTTTCGCTATTATACCAAGAGCATGGGCAAGATACTTACTATCTTTGCTTTCAAGAGCATCTTCTAAAAGAATCCTTTGTGTCTCAGGTGTCTTGAAATATTCACTTGTGTCAAATTTAGTAATTTCCATGTTTCATTTCCTTTACTAATTGAAGAGCTTTTTCGATATCTTTTTGTTGTGTAGATTTATCACCCGCATTTAATAACAAAATGATTTGTTTACCTTGTTTTACAAAATAGATTCTATAGCCAGGACCATGATGTATTTTTAACTCTCCAATTCCACGGAAAAATTTTACATTTCCAAGAAATCCCGTTTCTATTCTTGCTATCCGTTTAACAATATGCGCTTGCGCAATCTCATCTTTTAAAGAATCTAGCCATTTTATAAAATGCTCTGTTTTGTATACTGTAAACATTTGTAACTTATAAGATACAATTATTACAATGTCAAATACATTCTTTTGTTCCAATGAAAAAGCGACATGAAGCTTAACCAAGCTATCTTTCCGAATGAGAAAGATGTCAATTTTTTTAATCCAGCTCTGCTTTTTGCGGAGCTTTTTTTATGGAGAAGCATATGCGAAAAATATCATCAGAAGGACTTGCACTTATCAAACAATGGGAAGGTTTGCGTTTAAACGCCTATAAAGATGCCATTGGGGTGTGGACAATAGGTTATGGACATACAAACAGTGCTGGAAAACCTTTTATTTACGAAGGCATGACAATCACTGAAAAGCAAGCAGAAGAACTTCTTTGCCAAGACTTAAGACAATTTGAAAATGCTGTTGAACGCGCTGTTACAGTTTCATTAACAGATGAACAATTCGCGGCGTTAGTGTCCTTTTGCTATAATGTAGGAACAGGAGCCTTTTGTAACTCGACACTGTTAAAAAAGCTCAATCAAGGTGAATATGAAGCTGTCCCTGCCGAGCTACAGAAATGGACCAAAGCAGGCGGTAAGCGTCTTGAAGGTCTCGCACACCGGCGTGCAGCAGAAACAGGCTTATGGGCGAAAGGGGCTTTTGTTTCCTCCAATTATCAAACAGTAGAAACGCAAGCACCAACGGGGGTTTTCAAAGCCGAAGCTCTTGCACCGATTATTGGTTCTTTTTCAGGGCTTGGAGGCTTATTAGCAGGCAATGGTCCAGTGCAATGGGCGCTCGCCACTATCATGGTTTTAGCCGCATGTGCTGGCATTTTCTTTGTTGCTAAACGTTTTCAGGAACACCGCCTATGATCTTATGGATGAAAAGAAATCTGCTGTTAACAGGCGCGGCTTTAGCCGCTTTTTTTATGGCTTTGGCAAAAGCTTTTACCCTTGGAAAAAAGGCAGAACGGCAAAAGCAAACAGAAAAAACCTTAAAGGCAGCAACAACACGGCTGGAGGTGGAAAATGAAGTTAATCAGAAAAATGATACTGATGTGCGTACTGCTCTCTCTCGTTGGTTGCGGGACAAATAAGTATGTCTCTTGTGTTGGTTGGTTGCCAATTTATTTAGAGAGGCAAGATGTTAACGTCATCAGTTCCAATTTAGCAAGAGAGATCTTAAAGCATAACAAGCAGGGTGAACGTGTGTGTGGGTGGAAACATGGCTAGAAAAAGAACACAAGACGATATAGAACTTACAGAAGGAGAAAAAGAAATACTTCAAGAAATCATCATGACCTACAAAAGTGTAAAAGTGATGTCTCGTTATACGAAATGGATTGTACTCATTATAATCTTATTAGCGCTTGATTTTTCACGTATTATGGACGCATTGGTAAGTGTTTTTACACAAAAACCAAATATCCGACTCTAAATACATTCTGAGATGTGCGAAACTGTTTAGCAAATGAATTGTCAATTTCGCGCGCCTCACAGATGCGAGAGATAATATCGTTTTACACATCTCAAACAGTGGTTTTCAAAAGCTGAAAGCCTTATCCTCTCCCCGCTTTTGAAACGGGGAGATGAGTCATGTCGTTTACTTAAGCAGCTTTCGTAACAGATCTTGCTAAAACCCGCTTAGCTTCTTTAATGAGAGCTTTATATTTTCTATTCTCTTCATCCACTCTAAAAGCGTCAATAAGACGAACATGGATTGGACCTAAAAGATACAAAGCTTTTTCACCAGCACTCATACCCTCCCAGTAACTTGGCAAATCAAAGCGTGTATCATTATCATAATCAACAGATTGGCTTTTTAACTTTTTTTCACACTCGATAAAGTAACGACGGGCCTGTCTACCTTTCTCATTGCGTTCAACCATTGAAAGTTCTTTAGCCATGTCTAAGGTAAGGTGATAATCTATTGCTGTAATAGCTCTAGATTTTGCGCTCCCCAATTTTGGGGACCGCAAATCTTGTGTTTTTATAAAATCACTACCCTCTTCAAATTTATACTGATGAATGCGATCTTTAATCCAGGTAGAAAAATCTTTCCCTATTTCCAAAAACGCATGCAAATCACGAGCGTTTACCGTTTGAACAGTTTCCTGATCAACGATTTTTTCTTTAATTTCTATAAGCGTGTTCATAATGAACTCCTATGTGTTTAAATGTCTTCTATTGACACTCTAGAAGAGCGCCGGGTGCTAGAAAACACGGCACATAGCCCGTCGTTATGCCTTCCCCAAAAGGGTATTGTATAGCATAACCACACCCGGCAAAGCCATTATATGTGTGTAACATACAATGAGTCAAAGCCTTTAATGTGCTGAGAAAAGATTGTATCGGCAATCTATCCGCTATGTGTCTAAGGTGTTTTCTAGGCACCTGCTTCGACAATAGACACATTGTTATAATCCTGTCAAGTATCTCCTGTTATAAATGCAGCCCACTGTTCCAAGAGAGCATGGCGTTGTTCTAAAAAATCTGTCCGCATATAAGCTTTTGTCACTGAACTCCCAACTGAATGTGCAAGAACAGTTTCGGCAATCTCAAAGGGTGTTGACGTTGTCTCTGCTATCCAATCCCGTAAGCTGGAACGAAAACCATGGGGACGATAAGTCAAACCACAAATTGTCATATATTTTGCCATGCTTGCATCAGAAATTGGTTTGCCGGTAAGACCAGAAAAGAGAAAACCATTTTTTTCAAAGGGAAGAGATTTTTCAATCACTTTTAAAGCTTCATTACTCAATGGCACGCGAAAATCTGAAACTTTCCCTACAATACCCTTCATATTTTCTTTGGGTATCGTCCATATATCTTTATCTATTTGTTCAAGACGCAAATAGCGCAATGGATATGACCGTACCCCCGTCAAAATAAGCAACTTCAGTGCTAAATTTGAAAGAATCTTATCATCTAAATTCTGATAAAATGCCGGAACTTCTTGCCATGGCATAGCAGGAATATTTGTTGGTGTAGTACGGGGCTTTCCCAAAAGGGCGCGTGCTTTCATACAAGCTTGTAGATCAACTTCCAAACCAAGAGCCGCCGCATATTTCAAGCAAATGTTAATACGGTTTAACGCTTTTCGTGCTGTATCTGCTTTTTCATGCCAAAGGGGCGCAAGAACATTGCGAATGATATTAGCCGTTAATTTTTCTATAGAGAGGCTGCCTATGTGTGGAATAACGTGCAATTCCAGCGGAGAAAACCAACGCCCATTTTTGCCTTCATTTTTTAACTCTGCTTTTTTACTTTCAAAAGCCGCAATTGCAATCTCACTGAATATGTTGCTTTGCTGTTTTAAAACGGTTTGTTCTCGAAAGACAATAGGGTCATTGCCTTCTCTGAGAATAGCACTATAATGCTTGGCAAGTTCGCGCGCTTCTTTCAGAGAAAGTTGTGCGACTGGACCAAGCCCCATTTCACGGCGTTTGTTATGGTATGTATAACGAAAGAACCAAGAGCGCGTATTGTCTTTTCGAACATTCAACCATAGCCCTGCTCCATCACAGTATTTACCTTGAGAAGCAGACTTGACAAGCAATGCTGATAATCTATGAATCCCCCTCACTTAATTTCCCTTCTCGTCCACCTTTTCACACATTGCTCGTCCACCTTTTTGGGTCCACCTTTTAGACCACCTTAATTTTTTGATTTGAGATTTTTTCTTTAATTCTTAATTTTTTTATTGGAACATAAAAAATTATAGACATCAATATGCTCTTGCACATATTTACATAACTTGATTCTTGTTGCTAAGGCCTGATTCGCTCTCTGGGGGCACCATATGTTTTTTAATTACGTGTAGCTTTTCATTTTCCGAGTGTTTTTAAATTCAAGAGAAGGTAGAGGTGAGCGTGAATTTACAAAATATGTTATTTTTATCAAACTTCTTTTTAATACTTTAAATTCAGCTAATTTCTACCAAGGAAAATATTAAAGTTTAAGTTTCTAATGAATATACTAACAACTTCATAACATTGGTAAAATTATCCGGCGGGCTATTATTAAAAGAATCAGAAAGTTTTTTGTAAAATTCTTTCCACAAACATTTTTTTCAATAAAGCCACCTAATTCATCAGCCTTAACTTTAGCAAAGACATAAGGCATGTGTTTCATTTATTAAAGCAAATTCTTTTCTTTAAAAAGGTTGTAGCCTTCTATCTAACAGCGTTTTTGCTGTAAAATTCAAATTATCTATCTGCTCAACTAAAGAACTTTTATTGTTTAGCTTTTGTGCTTTTTTCAAAGAGATGTGGACTTTCAAGAATAAGCTTTTCTCGTGCTTTTTGTAACTGTTTAATGACTTCATCAATCTTTGACGGAGAACAAAAAGATTCTTGGCTATTCAACAAATGCAGCCTCTCCTTTCCCTCATATAAACATTGCATCTGAGATTGAAGTATTCTAACTTCTTGAAAAAAAAGACGTCCTGTTTCCTTAAAACCATTATTAAGTGCAAAAAGTTGATCAGAAATAGATAGCAGAATTTGTTTTAAAAAACGCTCATTTTCTTGGCGTTTACGATATTCTAAAATAAGAGCATGGCTTATTTCATCTAACTGTTTTTTTGTAGAATCAATTTGACGCAATAAATTTGGTTTTTCCCCCATATCACCTTTTCTCACCTTCACAAGCATAGCATGAATGTCTAATAACTTAATTGCGGAATGAGATAAATAATCAACAACTGTAGGCGTATTAACATAGCGTTCCCGTGCAATCATCACAAACTCACCTAATGACTGTTTTTTACATTCATCCCGCTATTTATTTTTCATTTTACAAGACCATTCTAAAGAAAGTGCTAAAAAATATTACCTCCAATACATTATTCGATGGAGCCCTTTCTCTCTTTTCACGATCAACGTGGAATCCGTGGAGAGAGAAAACGTACAGGTGTATAAAGGATAAGATGTGTTGTTTTTTCCAACACACTACTACCATCAGCAAGAAGGGCTTGACTAGGTGACAATTCTGTACCTTGCATAATTGTGGAAGCCAAAGAACCTTCTCGAGAAAGAGCCATCAACGTTGGCGAAGATGCAAAGACATTGTGTGCTCCCCCATCCACATGAGAAAAATCAAGAACAGCTATTCCATTTTTACGCAACATTTCGATATCTGAGCCATCGCCCACACGATGATGTCCACCCGTAAGACGTCCTGAAACGGCAAGAGCTTTATCCGCTCTGGATACTAAAATAGCGGTTGGCTGCGGGAGTTTTTTTATATCATTAAGTTGGCGCTCAAATACATCAACATCAATATCTGGTGCAGCCATTAATAAACTTGTAATACGACGAATAGGCCTATATTTTCCCTGTAACGCTAACGTTCTAAATGCTTCCATTATAACAAAATTGCCCATAGAATGTGCAATAACCGAAATTTGATCAGCATTGGTTTCACTAATAAGTGTTAAAAGCTCTATCAATCCGTCACGGGCAAAATTAGCACTGTCACGATCATAAATATAAAGAGGAACTGATCCGGCCGAAGGCCAAGAATAATGCACAGCGACAACATTTAAAGAATAATCGTGTGTAAACTGTGCTGTACGAAATGTACCATCTGCAAAATTATTATTATACCCATGGATAAAAAGAAAAATTTCTCTTTTTCCTTTTGGCTTTTTTGCTAAAGCAGCATTTAATTGCTGTTTAAACTGTTCTTTATTATCGTATTTTTGCAATGCTACTGCTGCAAAATACTTATCATGCGTAGGTTTATAGGCATTTATTTCAACAACTCCCTTTACATGTTGCTGAGGAATTCCTACGTCAACGCGATTATAATGAACTTTATTTGATCGCTCTGCACCATAAGGTTGAGCGTAATTATTTTGCATCATACGACTTGTTGCAACATACACTGGAACGATGGCTTTTGGAGAAACTGGTTTCCCTTCAACTTCCCTTTCTACAGCAGTCATAGAAGGTGTTGCATGTACCCCATGCCAAAGTACAGCACGTGAATCACTACACGCTGATAATAAAGAAATACAAATAAGAAGTGTTAAATATCTCAGAATCATTATACTTCTCACTGCAACTTAACCCCACCTTATAAAAATATAACATTTCAAATGCATAGATAAAGTAATAAAAAACGAAACATTATTGGCAACACACCAACAAATAACATACAAAAAAGATTTTTCTATAATGCCTATAAATCCCCTCTCTCTAACATAACTTCATCTCATTATGGAGAAACTCACTGCTAACTGGTGCGGTCGAGAAGACTCGAACTTCCACGGGTTGCCCCACAGCGACCTCAACGCTGCGCGTCTACCAATTCCGCCACGACCGCACGTGGAAAGAAAAAACCTTAGTTTTTAGCCTTTAACAAATCATAAAGAAAGGTACAAGCCAATTTTCTTTTTCTCATAATTTATTTTATCCGGATGTTTTATAACTTAATAGGGATTACGAGAAATATGGGCTTTACTATGACCTTTGAACCATCATCATAAAATGTTCTTGTGCCGCTTGATCTTTTTCATAATAACCATGAAAGTTTTTTGTAATTGTTGTAGAGCCCTGTTTTTGGATTCCTCTCATAGCCATACACATGTGCTCAGCCTCAATCAATACTGCTATACCATGAGGCTTCAGATACGTTTTTAACGCGTGAGCCACTTGCGCTGTCATAGCTTCTTGAGTTTGTAAACGACGAGAAAAAATATCTACAACACGTACAATTTTTGAAAGACCAACAATTTTTGTATTAGGAAGATATGCTATATGTGCTTTCCCAATAATTGGGATCATGTGATGCTCACAGTGTGAATAAAAAGATATATTCTTTACGATTACGGCTTCATTGTATCCTGAAACCTCTTCAAAAACTGTACCTAAGGTTTCTTTAACCGATTGACTATAACCATTAAAAAGCTCGCGATATGCCTTGGCTATACGTTTTGGAGTATCTAAAAGCCCTTCTCTATTTGGATTTTCCCCTATCCATAAGAGTAATGTACGAATCGCCTCTTCCACCTCTTCAATACTCGGACGCTTTTCTTCAGATAAATTTGTGTCCTCTTTAACAACATTACGCATTCAAAAACTCCAAGCTTATTCTATACAAAGCATTTGCTCCATACCTATCTCATTTTGTATAATCTCTATATAAGCGAATTAAAAGTTTAAACAATCACGACTCTCAAAATTTCAGGCAATAGCGCATGATTGATACTATCTATAATGATAAAATACTTAAATATGCTGCACATATAGGCAAAATTGGGCGTCTTAATAATCCTGATGCAACATCAAGAAAACATGCACACCTTTGTGGTTCGACAATCACTGTAGATTTAAAAGTGGAAAATGGTATCATTACCGATTTTGCTCACGAAATACATGCATGTGTGCTAGGGCAAGCTTCAGCTTCACTTTTAGCATCTCATATCATCGGACAAACAACTCAAGATCTTAAAATATTGCGTGAAGTTATCTACCAAATGCTAACGCAAAATGGTCCTTCTCCTCAAGCTCCATTTGAGGATTTTTCTTGCTTACAGCCCATTAAAGACTATAAAGTGCGCCATGCAGCAACACTACTACCCTTTGATGCAACGATAGACTGCATTCAAAAAATTGAAGAAAAATAAATGTTCAAATCACAATCTAGACAAAAAAAGTTGACTCGGAATTACACAGGCACTTGGCAAAAGACACCCGGACGATTATTGGGTATTTTCTTAATACGTTTCTATCAAATAACACTTTCGAGTCTTATAGGCAATCAATGTCGCCATGCCCCGACTTGTTCAGAATATACATATGAAGCGATTGCACGCCATGGGCTTTGGGCTGGTGCATGGATGGGACTCTTTCGTATCATGCGTTGTGGGCCCTTTGGAACAGATGGCTTTGATCCAGTCCCTCCATCACTTGGAAATTCTTGCTGTTTTTATAAACCTTGGCGTTACTGGAAAATTTCTGACAAACACAATAAATAATCCTTTTCTTTTTTTATATGTACTGATAGAAAGATTAGTCTATAAGTTTTTACTTAGTCACGAAACCATCCGCAATCGTTGGCGGAATTGGACTTAAAGGGTGTTTTTATGTCTTGCTCTATTTCTCTTTCTTTTCCTGACGGCTCAAAACATAATTACCCCCCCGAAATGACAGGCTTGGAATTAGCAGAATCTATTTCTAAATCACTTACAAAAAAAGCAGTCGCCTATAGTCTTGATGGCATCACGCGAGACTTATCGGATCCATTGGGACAATCTGGTCAAGTAGAGATTATTACCCGAGAAGACTCACGCGCTCTTGAGCTCATAAGGCATGATTGCGCCCATGTCCTTGCTGAAGCAGTGCAAGAGCTCTTTCCTGAAACGCAAGTAACAATAGGTCCTGTCATTGAAAATGGATTCTATTATGATTTTGCACGCCAACAACCTTTCACATTAGATGATCTCACTGTCATTGAAAAGAAAATGCGTGAAATTATCCAACGCAATAAACCTTTTAGAAAAGAAATTTGGTCTCGTGAAAAAGCGAGAAGAGTTTTTTCTGAGAAAAAGGAATTTTATAAAGTTGAACTTATTGATAGCATTCCTGAAAATCAAGATTTAAAAGTTTATTATCAAGGAGAGTGGTTTGATCTTTGTCGCGGACCGCACATGCAATCTACAGGGCAAATTGGGAATGCTTTCAAATTAATGAAAGTTGCAGGCGCTTATTGGCGTGGCGATGCCAATAATCCAATGCTCACGAGAATTTATGGAACAGCATTTGCAAATGAAAATGACTTAAAAGCCTATCTCCATATGCTAGAAGAAGCTGAAAAACGTGATCATCGCCGTTTGGGACGTGAAATGGACTTATTTCACTTTCAAGAAGAAGGGCCAGGAATGATTTTTTGGCACAAAAAAGGCTGGAAAATGTTCCAAAATTTGATCAACTATATGCGTAGGCGCCTTGATGATCATCAATATGCTGAAGTTAATGCGCCACAAGTTCTCGATAGGTCACTTTGGGAAATATCTGGCCATTGGGGCTGGTATAAGGAGAACATGTTCAAAGCAATTCCAGCAGTAGAAAATTCAGATCATAGGAATGTTTATGCTCTTAAACCAATGAATTGCCCTGGTCATGTGCAAATTTTTAAACATGGTTTAAAATCTTATCGTGATTTGCCTATTAGACTTGCTGAATTTGGACTTGTTCATCGTTATGAGCCTTCAGGCTCTTTACATGGTCTTATGCGTGTGCGTGGTTTTACACAAGATGATGCGCATATTTTTTGTACTGATGAACAATTAGCCGATGAATGTCTCAGTATTAATGATCTTATTTTATCAACTTATGCTGATTTTGGTTTTAAAGAAATCAGTCTTAAGCTTTCAACACGTCCAGAAAAACGAGTTGGATCTGATGCATTATGGGATCACGCAGAAAGTATCATGGAATCTGTCCTTAAAACGATTGAAACAAAATTTGCAGGACAAATCAAAACAAGCATCCTTCCAGGTGAAGGAGCATTTTATGGTCCAAAATTTGAATATACATTAAAGGATGCTATCGGTCGTGAATGGCAATGTGGAACAACACAAATAGACTTTAATCTCCCTGAACGTTTTGGCGCATTCTATATTGATAAAGATTCAGAAAAACGTCAACCTGTTATGATCCACCGTGCTATTTTTGGATCAATGGAGCGTTTCCTTGGTATATTAATCGAAAACTTTGCTGGACATATGCCACTTTGGCTTGCTCCTGAACAAATTGTTGTTGCAACAATTACATCCGAAGCAAATGAATATGCCCAAAAAATAACAGCAAAACTTAAAGCTACTGGGCTTTCCGCAACAATAGATCTCCGCAATGAAAAAATTAACTATAAAATACGAGAACATTCTTTACAAAAAGTCCCCGTAATTTTGGTATGTGGCAAACGTGAAGCTGAAACAAATAGCGTAAATATGCGCCGCTTAGGAAGTACAAATCAAACCCTTTTATCTGTAGAAGATGTAATTAAACAACTCTCAAATGAGGCAACACCTCCAGATTTGCAACGCGTAATAAATGCGTAATATCACAGAAAATTGTAATACGTTAATTTTTTACTATAAATCTTCAGTTTTTGTACAAAATGAAATAATTTGATATTGTAGTGTGTTTTTGTTTCATGCACAATGACCTATCATCAGAAAGAATAACGGCTCTTTCTCTACAAGGTAGATTGGTGAAAAAATTGAATGTAAGCTATGAGCTTGTTTAAATGAAAAAATCATAGCCAATTGAATATTAATAATAACATTAATCTTTTACCTTTATAATGAAAAGATTCTGCTATTATCATGGATAGATCATTACAATAATGATAGCAATATCAAGCAAGAAAACTGGAAACAAGATTATATTTATTAATAAAAAATATGTAAAATTACCTGAACAATGATATGTCTTATTCATAAGATAAGCCCTTATAAAAAAGACAAGATATTGATTTATAATCATAATATATCGTTATTCATATTAAATAAGACTTTGAATATCATAGGATTCTCTTATTTTAAATATGTTTATGTTAAATCTATCAAAATCATTTGCTTGCACCAAACAAGCGGAATAAATGTGTGGATAAAAATTATTGAGAAAGGACTTTTAAAATGCCTACAATGAACCGCCTAAAGTGCTAAGGATCGTTGCAATCATTGAGGACAGACTATAACTATAATGATGATGCCGACTTGCTCCTTCATAAATGTAAAAATAGCGACATTCAGCAGAGTTTACCATTATATCATTCACGAGGAATCATGGCAAAATAAGCTTAAGAAACATCTCTTTAAAACAAGCACATGAATCGGTAAGCCAACGGCATTCTACATCCCGCAATCTACACTGATGAGATATTGCCTTAATTTTTATAAAGCTAAATCAAAGAAAAATGGCAAAACTCAGCGTTTATTCTTTTTCCTCTTCATATTTTACCAAATTAAAAACTCTTATAAAAAACTCGTTAAATATACACATACGATACATGACCTCTCGTTGAACGTATTAAACTCTGAGCACATCCATAAAACGTCTAAATATCTACGAAACACATATAAAATAAAAAATATTATTATTATCGTGCTCTATCAAGAACACGCTTACATTCAATGAGTTCAAACAAAATTTCTTGTAACAATGCTTTATCAGTTTTGTCTTTGTAAAGATTCACAGAACCGACAGATGTTTCTCCCTCATTCCTCATGAAGCTCAAAAGCCCAAAAGAAGATTTTTTAGGCTTATTGCTTGCATTTTCAGAAGTTTGTCCTGCATGTTTCTTCTCTATGACCACATTCATAGCATCAAGATCACCATTACCCAATGCAGTCACAAAAGCAACACCATTTTCTTTCAAAAGGCGTTGCACACCTTTTATCGTATAACCCTGATCATATAGTAACTGCTTAATACCATTGAGCAAATCAACATCGACCGGACGATAATAGCGCCTTCCTCCCCCACGTTTCATTGGCTTAATCTGCCTAAAACGTGTTTCCCAAAATCTTAAGACATGCTGCGGAAGCTCCAATAACTCCGCTACTTCGCTAATTGTGCGAAAAGCATCAGAGCTTTTATCCATTTTGTAACACCTTATTTAAAACAAAATAAATTACTTTACAATGACTCATTCTGTTTCAATTTCTCAACAAAATTAGTCAAAAATAAGACCATCATTGACACCTTACTCACCAGTCTTTTTCTAAAAAACAAAGACTTTTATTTTATACATTTCTTTAACAAATACCAAACATACCATGGCATTTATTTATGAGATATCATTTTTTCTGTTTTGCACGATGCGAATCTAAAATTCTCTGTTTAAGAACATTGGCAGCCTTAAACGTCACAACACGTCGCGGCGGAATAGGTGCTTCAACACCTGTTTTTGGATTGCGTCCAACACGTTCATTTTTACTGCGAACCTGAAAAGTTGCAAAAGAAGATAATTTAACCGCTTCACCTCTTACAAGTGAGTTGCAAATCTCATCCAAAACCAATTCGACTAAAGCTGCTGATTCAGTATGTGACAAGCCCACTCTTTTACAAACTACGCTCGCTAAATCTGCACGCGTTACTGTCTTACTTGTCATTATAACCACCTATTAAAATATTAAAAATTACAAAATGACTTATACGTTTTCTTAAAATATGGTCAAGTAGCCATAATTTACCAACGAATAAGAATTGCTCCCCATGTAAATCCACCTCCCATGGCTTCTAACATGATAAGATCTCCTTCTTTTATTTTTCCATCGCAAACAGCTGTTGTTAAAGCCAACGGAACTGATGCAGCAGACGTATTACCATGTTGATCAACGGTAATCACAACTTTATCTAGTGAAATTCCCAGCTTTTTAGCAGATGCTTCAATAATGCGCTTATTAGCCTGATGAGGTACAAACCAATCTAGTTGTGAAGAATCCATACCTGCAGCTGCAAAACAATCATCAACCACATCCGTTATCATACCAACAGCATATTTAAAGACTTCTCGTCCTTCCATACGCAAATAGCCTGTCGTTTGTGTTGTTGAAGGTCCACCATCAACATATAGCTTATCTATATAAGCACCATTAGAGCGCAATTTCGCAGACAATATACCACGCTCAAAAGCAATATCCCCCTCAGTTTCTTGTGCTTCCAAAATAACAGCACCAGCACCATCACCAAACAAAACACATGTCGTACGATCTTCCCAATCTAAAATTCGAGAAAATGTATCGGATCCAATAACTAAAATTCTTTTAGCTCCCCCACACCGTAAATAAGAATCTCCTGTTGTTAAAGCAAAAATAAAACCAGAGCAAACAGCTTGAATATCAAAAGCAAATCCATGACTCATTCCCAAAGCATGCTGAATTTCAACAGCAGAAGCAGGAAAAGTACGATTCGGGGTGGACGTTGCTAAAATAATACAATCGATGTCTTTTATTGTTAAACCAGCATTTGTAAGTGCTGCTTGCGCAGCCTCAACTCCTAAAGAAACAGTTGTTTCATTTTCACTGGCAATATAACGTTGGCGTATTCCTGTACGCTGAACAATCCATGAATCTGACGTTTCAACAAACTTTGCAATCTCATCATTTGATAAACTTCTTTTCGGCAAAGCACTTCCTACACCCCGTATAATTGACCGAATCATTCAGCTCTTACCTTTTCTTCAAATTTTTTATTTCTATTATAAGAGCTTATCATAAGGACTCTCCATTCATCACTGCTTCATCTTCTTGGTCAAAAAGTGTTTCTTTATTTTCATGAAATCGCCGTAAATCAGCCGTTATTTTTTGTAAAAGTCCGTTATTAACCATCTCATAACCAACGCGGATAGCAGAAGCAAAGCCATTAGCATTAGCACTGCCATGACTTTTTATAACAACACCATTCAAACCTAAAAGCACTCCTCCATTCACCCTATCAGGATCCATTTTATGTTTCAGTATACGAAAAGCACCCCGCGATAAAAAATAACCAAGAGATGTTAAAAAAGAACTGCGCATTGCAGAGTTTAAAATCTCTCCTATCTGTCGCGCGGTTCCTTCTGCGGTTTTTAAAGCAATATTACCAGAAAACCCCTCTGTTACAACAACATCGACTGTTCCTTTTCCAATGTCATTGCCCTCAACAAATCCTTTATATTCCAATCCTTCTAATTGCACTTCACGCAATATCATTCCTGCTTTTTTTATTTCATAAAGTCCTTTAACCTCTTCCACCCCCACATTTAAAAGCCCAACACTTGGTCTTTCAGTGTGATATAAAGCGCGAAACATACCTGCTCCCATAACCGCCAAATCAACCAACTGACTAGCAGAGGCACCAATTGTTGCTCCAATATCTAAAACAATACTCTCACTGCGCAGTGTTGGCCAGATACCCGCAATACCAGGACGTTCAGCCTCTGCAAGCATTTTCAAACAAAAATAAGACATGGCCATAAGTGCACCCGTATTACCAGCAGAAATGCAAGCATCAGCTTCACCATTTTTTACCGCTTCAATGGCGTACCACATTGATGATTTACCACGTCCGTTACGAAGTGCTTGGCTTGGCTTTTCATCCATGCGTGTATAACTTTCTGTCGGGCAAAAGCGCGATACAGAATCCAAACAGGGATATTTTTTTAAAACCGGACAAACAGTCTCCTCTACCCCATAAAATAGAAAATAAATATTTGATAAATATTTTTGTACAATTGCTGCTCCTGCAATAGCTGCTTCTGGACCGTAATCACCGCCCATGACATCCACAGAAATTCTAATCACGCTTGCATATCCCACATCTTTTCATTTACATCTTTAAATACATATTATGATTTTTGGCTCCTGAATACTCACACAGAATATCCTGCGAAAATCGCTCCGCAGAAAATACCGTTTAGCATACAATAGATATTTTTTATATTTTTTTACAATCACTTCCAATTTTTCAAAACAGAAAATGGAGAGAATTTTCGCTCTGCTTCTTCTAAATTTTCAACCATATTCATCTTTATCCCTTCTTTACGTGGATAATGATTAATAGACAACTCAAAAAACTCTTCCATGATTGCGCCAATATCAATTTTATCATCATAAAACACTTCAGGAGTATCAAGCCCCTCTACATCTAAAAACAATTCCCCTGTATCCTCTGATATTTTGGGCTTCATCAAATTTGAATCTTCAGGAACAAAAACAACCTCAATATTTTCACAAAGGATATTTTCTAATGGTTCTAATGTAACAACACATAACTGTAGTATACGCGCTTGCAACAGACCTTTTATACGCACTCCGCGTTTTTTCCACGGGAAAATATGAAATTTTCCCTCACAAGATTTTACTTCAATTAAATCATGGTTCTGGGCTAAATGTGTACATTCTTTTTTGTTTGCACAAAAATGAACCCTTATACCTTTAGCAGGGAGAGAACGTACAGATATTGGATAAGCCAAAGCAAATGTCATTTGAGGAACATTTTGAACATTCATAGACAACTCCCAAACATAAAAACACGTAAAGCACCATGTTTTTATTTATCTCAAGTATTTATGCATTTTTTTCTTTTCTAAAGAAATTCTATATGGCATAATTTGCTTTATAACAGGGAAACTCAGTGTAAGCTACGGTAGATTAAGTTAAAATTAGAAAAAACTTGAGGTTGCCTTCTTGTCCTACATCTCAGTATAAAAAGGAGATATCATTGTTTCAAATGCCTCACATAATAGCCTTAATCAAACGTAAATTATTGATTGGTCTATCAATAGCAAGCATAGGAATGCTTGCTGGGTGTAGTCTTCTTGATTCTTCAGGTTCGAGCCAAATTTATAGAGAAGGCTATGTTCTTGATAAAAATGCTCTAAGTTCTATCTCTATTGGCTCAAGTCAAGAGCAAGTTCTTTTAACTTTAGGGACCCCTTCATTAAAAACAAAATATGATAATGAAGTTTTTTATTACATCTCACAGACACGTTATCGTGGGATGCAGTTTATGAAAACAAAGATTATTGATCGCAAAGTTTTAGCTATTTACTTCAATAAAAATAATCAGGTTGCAAAAGTTGCAAATTACGGGTTACAAGACGGTCAAGTGTTTGACTTTATTACACAAACAACGCCAACTGTAACGAAAGAACATCCTTTCTTAATTCAAATTATAAAAGGCCCTGCGAATTTGCCACCCCATAACTAAATCATATAGTCTGCGTACCGTTTCAATATTATAGGTCTGATAATATCAGATCTATAATGGAGGGGATTTGTAACTCTTAGAGTCGGACTTTTTTTGCCATACTGTCGAGAACTGCATTAACAAGTTTTGGCTCTTCACCTTCAAAAAACGCCTTTGCTATATCAACATATTCATTCATAACAACTGCAATAGGGACATCTTTACGGTTGATCAATTCCCATAAACCTGCTCGTAAAATTGCGCGTAAGATAGAATCAAGACGTGAAAGAGACCACTCTGCAGAAAGCTGTTGATGAAGCAGCGGATCAAGCTGCTTTTGATCTTTTACAACACCCGTTATAATAGCCAAAAACCATTGAAAATCAGCTTCAAGATATTGGTCTCCATCAATATCTTTTCCCAAACGATAAGCCTCATACTCAGCTGCAGTTTCCATCACCCCCGAACCCACGATATCCATTTGATAGAGTGCTTGAACTGCAGCAAGTCTTGCTGCTCCACGTTTATTGGCTGAACGCGGAAAATGTCTGCTTTTTATATCAGCCATATTTAACGATTATCTCCAAATCTCTTTTTTAGAGCGATCATACATAAAGCAGCTTCAGCCGCAAAACCACCTTTATTTTTGTCATCTAGTTTTGCACGCACCCATGCTTGTTCTTCGTTTTCAACAGTCAAAATACCATTTCCAATAGCCAAGTGTTGATGAACAGTTAAATCCATCAATGCACGACAAGAACCATTAGCAACAATTTCAAAGTGATATGTTTCACCCCGAATAACACAACCAAGAGCAACATAACCATCATACGATATCTTGTTTTGTTTAGAAAAAGCTATTGCACTTGGTATTTCTAATGCTCCAGGAACCGTTACAACATCATAACTTGCTTCAGCTTTTTGCAAAGTATTCACTGCACCTCTCAAAAGCGCATCAGAAATCCCCTCATAAAAACGTGCCTCAACAATCAATACGTGAGGCTTTTTACCTATCTCTTTCATCATAATGAAATTCCACAAAAAACGAATCAAAAAAATCAAAGTTATAAAGCATAAAATTCTGAAAACGATCAATAGAGTGTTGGCTTATTCATCTTCTCTTTTTAAAGTAAAAAGTTTTGCAGCATAACGAGCAAGTTGATCAATTTCCAAATTTACCCGATCTCCAATTTTAGCTTGTCCCCACGTTGTCATTTCGAGTGTATGGCGAATAATAAGAACATCAAAAACACAATCCTCAACACCATTAACAGTCAAAGATGTCCCATTAAGTGCAATAGATCCCTTATTAACAATAAAAGGCATAAATTGTCTTGAAACTTTTAAATAAAAGCGAATTGCATCCCCTTCCTTTTTTTGATCAATGATTTCAGCCAAACCATCAATATGACCAGAAACCAAATGTCCCCCCATTTCATCACCCAATCGAAGCGAACGTTCCAAATTAACAAAAGTTCCTTTTATCCATTGTGCAAGATTCGTTAAACGTAATGTTTCTTCCCACGCTTCAACAACAAACCAATTGGAATCTTCTTGCTTTAATCCTCGCTCTACAATTGTCAGACAAATTCCCGAACAAGCAATTGATGCGCCAATTGCTAAACTTTCTATAGCATAGCGTGTGGAAATCTTTAAACGCATCCCCTGCTTTAAAGGTTGAACATCTTCAACACAACCAATATCCGTTATAATTCCTGTGAACATAATGTCTTACGTCTCCACTTATAAAAACGGTCATTTCCAAACATTCTTGTCTCAATCTCATGAAACTGCGAAAGATAATTTCCAAAATGAGGGGCTTCAATACGATTTTTGCCTAAAACAATGGGGGTATGAAAACATATCAAATAATCAACACAACCAGCATTCAAAAATTTTTCCCCCGTCTTGACGCCCCCTTCCAATAAAACACTATTAATCCCATGTTTATAAAGCATCTGTAAAAGAGCAAAGGGTTCTACACAACCATTGTTCATCTCGACCGAATAAACAGACACACCATATTGCTCCAATGCATTTTTTTTGCTTTTCTTTGAAAGATCTACATCACAAATAACCCATGTAGGGATTTTTATTGCTGTTTGGACAACTTTTGCATCAAGGGGGATAGATAAATCTGCATCCAAAATAATACGAATTGGTGAGCGCATTTCCATCCCTGGCAAGCGGCAATTGAGTTGTGGATCATCTGCGAGTATAGTTCCAATACCAACGAGGATAGCATTATTTTGAGCACGTAAAATATGCGTATGGGCATGAGAAAGTGTTCCACTAATTTTTACGCTGCCCTTCTCTTTTTTTCCAACACCATTATCTGCAGAAATTGCCATTTTAAAAGTGACCGCACAGCGTTGTATCTTTCTTATGCACCAATGCGTCCATAAGGATTCAAAAGCCTCTTCAGCTAAAATGCCCTCAACCACTTCAATACCCGCCGCTCGCAAAAGAGCAATACCATGACCATCAACACGCTTGTCACAATCAGTCAGCGCAACAACAACTCGAGAAACACCTGAATCAATAAGTGCATTCACACACGGCGAAGTTTTTCCATAATGCGCACAAGGTTCTAATGTAACATAAGCAGTAGCTCCTTGAGCCAAAGAACCTGCCATGTGTAAAGCTTGCACTTCCGCATGAGGACTCCCATGAATAGCTGTTACGCCATAGCCAACAATAAAAGCCCCTCCACCATTATCGTTTCGCACAATTAATGTACCAACTGAAGGATTCTCACCTGTAAGACCGACATGACGTTCTGCTAAACGAATAGCTGCAGCCATAAACCGTTCATCTTGCACTTTTTTATTCATCAAAACGAGATTCTGTATCCGCGATACCCTTTGACAATTCATCTATAACATCGTGAAAATCGCTTGCATTACGGAAATCTCGATACACAGAAGCAAAACGAATATAAGCAATATCATCAATTCTTTTCAATGCTTCCATCACAAGATGCCCAATTTTTTCTGAAGAAATCTCTGGTTCTCCCAAACTTTCAAGCTGGCGTACAATGCCAGAAATTGCTCGTTCAATATGATCAGGATCAATATTGCGCTTACGTACAGCCACATCAACTGATCGCATTAACTTATCACGATCGAAAGGTTCACATCGTCCACTTTTTTTAGCGACTAAAAGCTCACGCAACTGAACACGTTCAAAAGTTGTAAAGCGACCAGCACAAACAGAACAAACACGGCGGCGTCGAATCACTGCCCCCTCTTCTGCAGGACGCGAGTCTCTAACCTGTGTATCCTCATATTGACAATAAGGACAGCGCATCTCTTTTATATCCTTAACAAGCGCTGAGATAAGAGTAAAGAGGAAATTGATTCGTTATATCTTCCACCTTTTTCTTAACAGCCATTTCAACAGCATGATTATCTTCATCACTTTTTGCGTTCCGAAGACCATCAAGAACTTCTGAAATCAAATGACCAACTTGAATAAATTCTTTTTCTAAAAAACCACGCGTTGTAGCAGCAGGTGAGCCCAAACGAATTCCCGATGTTATAGATGGCGTTTCAGGGTCAAAAGGAATACCATTTTTATTGCAGGTAATATGAGCGCGTCCTAAAGCCAATTCAGCACGTTTACCTGTTAGATTTTTGGAACGTAAATCAACCAACAATAAATGATTATCTGTACCGCCAGAAACAATATTAAAACCATTATTCTGTAATGTTTTTGCTAAAGTTTTCGCATGTGTGACCACCTTGGCACTATAATTCTTGAAAGAAGGATGCAAAGCCTCCCCAAATGCAACAGCCTTTGCCGCAATCACATGCATTAAAGGCCCCCCTTGAAGACCAGGAAAAATAGCAGAATTAATTTTTTTGGATAAAGCCTCATCATTTGTCAATATCAAACCACCTCGGGGACCTCGAAGCGATTTATGTGTTGTTGTCGTTACAATATGCGCATGTGGAACAGGTGAAGGATGTACGCCACCAGCAACAAGACCAGCAATATGAGACATATCAACGAGTAAATGAGCACCGATTTCATCTGCAATTTCACGGAATTTTTCCCAATTCCAGAATCGAGAATAAGATGAGCCCCCTGCTATAATAAGTTTTGGCTTATGTTCTTTTGCAAGTCGCTCAACCTCATCCATATCAATAATCTGATCTTCTTGACGTACACCATAGGAAACAACATTAAACCATTTTCCTGACATATTAACAGGTGAACCATGCGTAAGGTGACCACCAGCATTTAAATCCAACCCCATAAATGTGTCACCAGGCTGAAGTAAAGCTAAAAAGACAGCTTGATTCATTTGGCTACCAGAATTAGGCTGTACATTTGCAAACGCAGCACCAAAAAGCTGTTTTGCCCTTTCAATGGCTAAATCTTCAACGACATCAACAAATTGACATCCGCCATAGTAGCGCTTTCTTGGATAACCTTCTGCATATTTATTGGTTAAAACAGACCCCTGCGCTTCAAGGACCGCTCTTGAAACAATATTCTCTGAAGCAATCAATTCAATTTCATGTTGTTGACGCTCAAATTCTTCCATAATTGCATCAAAGATTGCATCATCAACAGTTTGTAAATTATCATTAAAAAAGCGCTCTTGTGCGTCATTTTTTTGCTGAGTCATAAAATACGTTCCTAACATTAAAAAATAAAGTCATTAAACGATAACACAGCAAACCATGCAAACCAAACATTTTAAACTACTTACACTCAAAAATAATGATACAAATAATTATCCTGTTCCTTGTCATAGAGACAGCAAAAAACGTCTCTCATAAAAATGGTGAAAAATGAGGTTAAATTTCTTCTTTTACGCTCTTATTTGTTTACACCTTTTACAAAAAAATATTTATAATCTAAATAAATTCAATAATTTAATAATTATTATTTAAGTTGGTAATGATTTAAAATAATTTATAATATGAAAAGCTGAATATAGTAGAGAAAAGAATGGCAACCAAAGTTTTTATTGATGGTGAACATGGCACAACCGGACTACAAATACAAAAACGCTTAGAAAGGCGTACAGATTTAAAACTACTCTCTCTTTCTCATAAAGATCGCCATAATGTTCATCTACGACAAGACTATCTTAATCAAGCTGATATTGCTATTTTGTGTCTTCCAGATGATGCTGCACGCGAAACCGTTCATTGGCTTAAAAAAAATAAAAACATTAGGATTATTGATAGCTCGACAGCACACCGTGTTACACCAGACTGGGTTTACGGTTTTCCTGAAATGACAGCAGGACAAAGAAAGCGCATTCAAGCAGCACATTATGTAACCAATCCCGGATGCTATCCTACTGGTGCCATTAGTTTGATTCGCCCACTCCGTGAAGCAGGACTGCTAGACGCCGATTATCCCATCTCGATTAATGCAATCTCCGGCTATACCGGTGGTGGAAAACAGTTGATTTTACAAATGGAAAATCAATCTCAACAGAATATTAAGGAAAATTATTTTATTTATGGTCTTAATCTTGCACACAAACATGTGCCAGAAATTAAAATCTATGGACAAATCAATCAAACCCCAGTTTTTATACCAAGTGTTGGTCGTTTTCCCCAAGGAATGATTGTGAATCTTCCTCTGCATCGCCATTTATTCACAAAATCAGCAAACTGTTCTGATTTGCGCGAAATTCTCGCAAACCATTACGATGGACAAAATACCATTTTAGTTGCATCACAAGAAGAAACTGTTTCACTTGAAAGACTTAATCCAGAGTGTTTAGCCAATAAAGATGGTATGAAACTGTTCGTATTTGGCAATGATCGCGAAGGCATTTTTAATCTCAGCGCCATATTCGATAATTTAGGAAAAGGCGCATCAGCTGCAGCTATCCAGAACCTCGATTTAATGCTTTCAAGCGACTAAACCTCCCTACCCACAAACTTTTATTCAACAACGCGATATGCCCCTTTCGTTGCTCGCCAGTGCGCAACCGCAAAACATAACACAGCTAGTGCCATACTTTGATGAATGAGCCCTAAACTTATCGGAACCTCATGTAACAGTGTTAAGATACCCAAGACTGCTTGGATAATAATCATAACACAGATAAGAAATGCACGACGAGAATGGGTTGAATGTGGAGCATTTTTTTGTACATAGAAAGCATGAACAACTGAGACAATAAATAAAAAATAAGCAAAAAACCGATGAATAAATTGAACCATTAAGGAATTTTCGAATAAATTGAGCCAAACAGGACGATGCTGCAACAATCCATCAGGAATAATCTGCCCATCCATAAGCGGCCATGTATTATAGACTTTTCCTGCATGAAGCCCTGCAACCAAAGCTCCGAAATAAATCTCTATCAAAACGAGAATAACAAGCCAAGACGCAAAATATTGCACCTTTTGATTTGCTGGCTTTTCTGAGTATTCTGCAAGTCCTCGAGATAAATAAGTAACAAAAACAATAACAAAACATGCCGTTATAAGATGAAATGCCAAACGATATTGGCTCACACTTGTTAAATTACTCTGCCCAATCCCTGAAGCGACCATCCACCAACCAATAAAACCCTGAAAGGCAATAAGGACTGGTACAATGATAAGCTGGAGTAAAATATTTTTTTCAATACGTTTAGTTGCCCAAAACCAAATGAGCCCTAATAAAGCAACAAGACCAACAAGACGCCCAAGAACACGATGCGCCCATTCCCACCAAAAAATGACCTTAAAAGCACTTAAGGTCATATCACGATTAAGAAGCTTATACTGTGCTATTTGTTGATATTTTAAAAATTCCTCTTGCCATTGATCCTCACCAATCGGTGGAATAACACCGTGTATTGGCTTCCATTCCGTTATAGATAATCCTGATCCCGTCAAACGAGTAGCGCCACCCACTAAGACAATTGCCAAACAAAGCAGTAAAATAGAGTAAAGCCACACCTGTATATGTTTTCTATTTTCCTTTTGCACAGGTGTTAAAAAGTTATCGTTTAATCTCTTTACTGCCATCTCTGATTGCCCCACGCTTCTCTCCAACTAAAATGCATTTTAAAATTAACATTAAATCTTTAATTTTAGTATGTACTATAACTTCAGCAAAAAACAAGCGTACCACTATAGCATATGATACATATTTCTTTTCTCTTTTACGAAGTTTATGATGCAACAACACGATAAACAGTCTTTGGAAAGCTGCTTACCATCCACATCATCCAATCTTGTTCATTAAGAACAGTATTACAAATATAATAGTCTGTTAGCTCTGCAAATTGTTCAAAACCATATTTTGGTTTGCTTGCCATCTCTAAAATGATAAAATCATATTCTTTTTTAAATTCTTGTAATATATGAGAAATATTATTTGAAAAATCTTGTGCAGAAACAGCACTTGTTAATCCCTGAGGAAGAATATCAACGCCCGTATCGTAATCGCGGTAAATAACATCATGCATCTGAGCATGGCCGGTTAAAACATCACTCAGTCCGCGATGTGGGCCAATGACTTTCTCTATTTGTTGACCAGAGATATCGATCAATAAAATTGTTTTGTTCTCTTTTGTGAGATGAAGTGAAAGCTTTGCCGCTGTCCGTGCAGCCTCTGGTCCAATAATTGAAATAACTGTTGAAGCATGCCATTTCAAAACATCAGATAATCCCTCTATCGTAATAAAAGCTTCAAGATTTTTTATTTCTTGAGAGACTAAAAGACTCTCATTCTTCTTGAGAGCATTTTCTTTTAATCTCACATCCTCTTCTGAAAGTTGGTCTTTTTTGCTTTTAAAGAACGGATAAAATAACATTATTCCTAGCAAAAGAGTAAGGAAGCTGGCCAATGCACCCACAAGAACATTTTTTCCATAAAGAGCCATAAAAGAAATGGGGGCTAATGTTGTTGGCATTACCACATTGATCTTTGTATTTTGTAAGAGAAGAGGGTTATCACTCAATCCCCAATATGAACCAATAACTTTTTCTCTTTGAGCAGATTTGCTCATCACTTTATTTTGTGCATCGACCGCTGCTTTTATTTTATTTTCAAACTCGTTAAATATTTCATTCAAAGATTGGGATTGATCTTTTACAAAAAAACTCACCCTTTTTTGGAGCTGTTTTTCCAACTCCGTTGCAATAATTATATCTGAATGAACTTGATAAACGATCTGTAAAATTTTATTGTTTAATTGATGAGAAACCGCTTCTAACTCCGCAGTCATTGCCTTAATTTGAGGATGTGTCCACCCCAATTGCGCCGCCATATGTGCTCTTTGCGTTTCCAAGAGATCACGTTTAGATTCCAGAGAAACAATTGCTGAATTATCTGCAATAAACGATAAAGACAGTAAAGACTGTCCATTTTCACGTATCATGTTAATCGTTGAATTCAAACTTGTTAAATGAATACGCTTTAAAGTTGCTTGCATTAATTGCATCGAAAGATCATGAAGCTCTGTTTGTTTGACACTATGCTGAATAAAAGAATCAACAGAGGACCGAAATTCCTGCACGATATTAATAATCGCAGTGTTATCATATTGTTTGTCTTCAGATTTATCATTTAACAAGAATTGTTTTTGTTTTATGATTGCTTGTGAAAATACGGAAAACCAAGTTTCCAACCCACGTTGTGCTGCTTCCTGTGTCTCAGCTTCAAAAGTAAGGTTGATAAGTTCACCATGACGCGATAAACGGATATTTTCCTGATTTTTTTTCTTATAAGAAACCCTTAAAGAAAAAGGAGAATCATTTGAAATTATAGGCTGTGAAAACAAAAAGGCGATAACATTGTCTTGCTTTTTAATTGGTAATGGCTTTCCAACAGAATCAGATAATGAAAATATTAAAGTTGCTTGGTAACCACGGGGCTGGACAAAATAATACAACCAAATCAAAGATACACATAGCATTTGTAATAGCAAAACAATCAAAATGCTTCGCCATACGGTACGTACGAATAGTCTTTTATTACATGTAAGACTCATCTTTATTTTAACCAGCAAAATACTTCTTCATATTGTTTTATTAAGAGAAAGTAGTAACTATCCTCTTAACTTGCTGTCATATTATTTTGAGATAATAAAAATATAAAATTTAAGCAAAAATGTTCAACAATAGCTTTAAAGAACTTAATTCATATTTTTTTTGAGGCTCTCTAGTTGTTTTTTTGCTTCAGAAGTAACAACCGCTCTAATGGTAATAGACCCATCATCATGCCCTTCTTGCACTATTTCCGCAGAGTTTTCATAAAACCAATCAATAAGCGACATTTCATGAGGTTGTAAAAGATATTCAATGCTTTGCACGTCTCCAAAAATTCGCTTTTCAATGGCTCTTAATAATTGATCGAGTCCATCCCCCTTAAGTGCTGATACCATGAGAGCAGGATTTAATCGCGTCTTTGCGCTTGTTTGTAAAACATTCAATGCTTGCTCATCTAACATATCAATCTTATTCCAAACTTCTATGATGTGCTCCATATCATCAATATCGATATCAAGACTTGAAAGCACTTCTAAAACATCTTGGGCATGTGCTCGATGATCAAGATCTGACATATCTCTTACATGAAGAATGAGATCCGCTTCAACCACTTCTTCAAGGGTTGCTCTAAAAGCTGCAATCAAATTCGTTGGCAAGTTAGAAATAAACCCTACAGTATCAGACAAAAGAACAGTTTTTCCATGGGGAAGAACAACTTTGCGCAAAGTCGGATCAAGCGTTGCAAATAACATATTTTTTGCTAAAACATCTGCACCGCTTAAACGGTTAAAGAGAGTTGACTTTCCTGTATTCGTATATCCTACCATTGCTACAACAGGATAAGATGTTTTTTTCCTTTTTGCTCTATGAAGTGCACGTGTTTTAATAACCGTTTGCAATTCGCGGCGAATACGAATAATTTTTTCTTGTAAAAGACGCCTATCTGCTTCAATTTGCGTTTCACCAGGTCCCCCTAGGAAGCCACGCCCCCCCCGTTGCCTTTCCAAGTGCGTCCAACTCCGCACAAGTCTCCCTTTTTGATAGGACAAACGCGCTAACTCTACTTGCAAAACTCCTTCTTTTGTTCGTGCACGATCCCCAAAAATTTCAAGAATCAAAGCTGTTCTATCGATAACTTTGCAATTCCATAATTTTTCTAAATTACGCTGCTGTACTGGCGTTAAAAAGTGATCTACAATCGCAAGCTCAATAGAATATTCATCTATATAACAGGTTAACGCATCTACTTTACCTTTTCCAAAGAGTGTCGCAGAGCGAGGCGTTGCAATATTAATCGTTTCATAATTAACAACTTCTAACCTTATAGCACGCGCTAACCCCAATGATTCTTTAACACGAGAAGATATAGAACACTCTCTCAAAGAGCTTTCACTTCTATTTTCTTGAAAAATCGGTATCAAAACAAGTGCACGCACCTGTTCTGTATTCTGCGAAAACACCCCTCCTAATCTCTCATTTTCATTTATCATAGCAATCTAAGTACTTTTAAAATGGGATAAGAGGTCTATCTTAAAATGACGTGCTTACTCAGGACTTTCACCCTCAAACATCTGTACAGGCTGTCCAGGCATAATCGTAGAAATAGCATGCTTATAAACCAATTGCGCGTGTCCATCTCGGCGCAAAAGAACACAAAAATTATCAAATGAAGTTACAATACCCGTGAGTTTAACGCCATTGACAAGAAAAATTGTAAGGGAAATTTTTTGCTTACGCACCGTATTTAAAAACACATCTTGCAGGTGTTGTGATCGCTCTGCCATTATTCTTACACCTTTATCTAGATTGCATAAAATATTCGTGCATGCATATCGACTGAAAAATATCCAATTGTCAACGTAGAAGCTTCAAAATTCAGAAACAAACAACTGAAATCAGAGAAAAAACAGCTCTTTAAGGCAATAATAAAGTACAACTTACGAAAATCTATATTAAATTAAAAATTTTTCCACGTTTACTTTTTTATGAGCTTACAATTCAAAGGCATACTTTATACATCCTAATATACATCCTAAGCTATTACAGACTATATGTGATGATGAATCTGCTTCGTTTAGAATCAATAAAAGCAAGCGGACAACAACATTTATTAACGATTATCGATATTAAAGAGAGGCATTCGCACCTTACTGTATATATAACCGCTATTAAATTATCCTTATTTCAAAGATTGCCGGCTTATAAAGCTTTTTATAAACACAAGTTGTAAACAGTGTTTTTGTTTTAGTTAGATTTAAATAATAAATTGTTTTTACTATATTTTATAATATTTTAAAACAGGATACAAGAAACTGCGTTAACTTTATCTTGATAAGTTTTTAAAATTTTTCCCTAAGCATATTCCTTTCTAAATAATTAACAGCTAGTATATAGAAATTATGTGGAAGAGGACGTATCCCTTTTCCGGCTGTAAGAGTACGAGGCGAGTATGGCACGCAGAACAAAATTGCAAACATTTGAAGTTGAAGTTGAAGAAGCCCTCACAAAAGCTATGAACTTTGATTTCGATAACACAGGATTTGAAACGATATCATCCAATAATTCTGAAAATGTTGTTAATGTCGATGATCTGATTCAAAAAATTGCAATGGCAGAAGAAGAATTTTTTGCTGAAAACGGTACATCAACTTTTGTTTCTAATATTCATGATGAAGCTGTTATTGATAAATCCGTTGTTGAACAGCTTTTTGCTCCAAAACCTTCACCTGATATTTCAGGTGGAACTGTTCATAATACATTGTTGTCTACAAAACTTCTTCCTGCAAATGATGATATAACAACCCCTGTAAATTTTGGACCATTAAAGCAGCGTTCTTCCTCTCGAGTCTACTGGTATACAACAGCGCTTAGTGCTTTATGGGCAACGGGAGGAGCTTTTATTGCGCATAAACTCGCACCTACCGGACTCAGCTCCTTATCCAATATCAGCACTTTTGTTACATCCCCAACAGGCCTCGCTGTAGCAGCCGGAACAGCAATTCCTATCCTTATATCTTGGGGCGTTGCTCAATTAACAAAACGCTCAAACGACTTGCATAATATTGCTCTTCTTATGACCAATGCTGCACAGCGCCTTAGTGAACCACAACATCTATCCGAAAAACAAGCTATTGCTATAGGGCAAACCATTCGTGAAGAAGTAGCGGCAATGAACGAAGGTATTGAGCGTACCCTCGGACGTGCTGTTGAACTTGAAGCAATCATACAAGGTGAAGTTCACAATCTAGAACAAGCCTATGCTGAGAATGAATCACGCATTCACACATTAATCAAAGAATTGAGTAATGAACGCATAGCCATTTTGAATCATGCAGATCGCGTACAATCAACAATTAAAGGAACCCAAGAACAACTGAGTGATGAATTTGGGTTGGTTACCTCTAACATTGTCACCAATGTTGAAAAGCTTGCACAAACCCTTTCTCAAACTTTACAAAAACAAGGTGAAGACCTTGTTGAAAAACTTTCCTGTGCCGGTGATGGCGTAACAAATCAACTTGTTGAAAAATTTAACAAAACAACAACACAAATTCAGCAAAAAAACACGGAATTTTTTCATGAATTAGGAAAAAACTTTGATGGCTTTGCAAAACAATTTGATCATAATGAAAAACAAATAGAAAAAACTTTTAATGAAACAGCTGAAAAAGCGGAAGCGCATGTTGCTAAAATTGCAACACATATACAAACAGTAACAGATCAAACTTTGCACGCTGTCGATGAAAAGTTTAAAGCCTTAGATAAAGCTCTTATTGATCGTAATAATCAATCTATACAGAATTTTGATGAGAAGATCTTAAAGCTCGACGACCAAGCACATAAACTCTCTTCTAAATTTGATAACGTAACCTCGCAAGCGATTGGAGCCTTTGAACAACGTTTAGCAACTGTTGATCATTCTCTTAAAAAACATAGTGATTCCATTATTGATTCCTTTATAGAACAAAGTCAGGCTTTAGAGGATAACGCTGAAAAACTTGGTAACTTCTTGGAAGCTCATGTCTTGAAAATAAATGAGAACCTCCAAGAAAAAACAGCAGACATTACCCATGTATTTACAAATGGACGTGAAGCTATTCTTTCTGCAATTGATAAAAGTAAAGAAAGTCTGAGAGAAGAAATTCAATATGTCGACAATGCCATTGTTGATATCATACAAGAACGTTCACAAGATTTTAAAGTACAACTTTCTGATCAACGAGCTCTTATGGCAGATATGCTCGATAACGAGAAGAATAAAATTGCGGATACATTAAGAAATCAAATTGATGTTTTATCCCAAAATACTTCTCATATTGAAAAAGTTTTGGCTGATAATGTTCAAGTCGTTGATAAACAAGCTGAAAATCATATTACGAACATCATTCAATGCACTGAAAAGTTACAAGATGTCATTGTACAAAGTTGTAATACAACCCAAGATGCTTTAGAAGCACAAGCGAGAAATATTGATATCCGTGCTGATGCTCTACGTGACTCTTTAGCGATTAATAGTTTTTCTCTCAATGAAGTTCTTGCCGATCAAGCACGCACACTCGAGCAACGCATGGAAACAATCCATAATCTCATTGCAAAAAGTGATATACGTGTTGATGTTGCATTGAAACAACAGATAGATTTAGTTGAGAGCGCAATTGTTGCCAACAATAAAAATATTACTGAAACGGTTCAAGATCATATCAAAAATCTTGAAAGTCAGGCCGAAACTTTAAAGAATACTCTCTCTCAATCGAGTGGTGTTTTCTTTGAAACTCTTGAGACGCGTATGGAATCATTTGATACAAATCTAGAAGTTCGTGCACACAAAATTTTTGAACGTACAACAACGCTAGAAGAAACATTATCTGAAAAAATTAGCCAAGTATGTGAAGCTATTGATGCACAAACATCTGTTATTGAGGAACGTTCTGACACTTTAAAAACATCTCTCATGCTTAATAATGAACAAAGTCAGATAATTCAACAAGCGCTGGAAAACAGTGTTGACAATATGCGTGTCACCTTAGAAGATTCTGTTAATACAGTGACAGATAACCTGCACAGTCAGATTATAAAGGCCTCTGACATTCTTTCTTCTACAAGTGAACAAATTCTTTCTTCTGTTACAAATGTTACTGCACAAGCAGAAAATATTCTTTCAGAATCAGGAAATCGCATTGTATCAAACGTTAAAAAAACAGTTTATGATACCAGTGAAAAAGTTCTGTCCGTTTTGTCTGAACAAACAGCACATACTGTCGAAGCTTTCACAACAGCCAGTCATAATGCACAAGCATTATTGAATGAAACTATTCACACATCAACAACAGCAATAGAACAAGTTCTTAATGAACGCTGTGATGTTCTTCATCACTCTATGCAAAATCTTAAAAATAATTTAGGACATCAGCTCTCTGATGTAACGAGCCGTCTGGAAGATGCAAGAAATCAAACAGCCACACAAATTTCAGAACATGTTGGAAAAATAACAGAGCTAACAAATCACTTAAATCAAGCAGCGCAAAGTACGACAGAATCAATTGATTCTTTAACACAGCATATCGGTGAACAACTCTCTCTCTCCACACAAGATGCTGAACAAAGAATTTATGCACATAATGAATCTCTAGTGAATAGCTTAACCAAAGCTAACTCTGAAACACTTCAAACAATAACGATTATGAAGGAAGAGCTTGTTAATAATGTCTCATCCATCTTAACACAGTTGAATCAATCAATTTACAATTTTCACGAAAATAGTAATGTTTTATTATCGGCTGTTCAAAATATTGATGGGCAGTTTAATGAGAGTACGAATAATTTTTTCCGCAACACGGACCAAGTAGCAGAGCGTTTGTCAGCCTCAAATCAAGCGCTCAATACTAATGTTGAAATTCTACAAGGACTTTCAAAGAATACCTTTGAACAAATTAATCATATAACGAGCAGTTTTGGTGAGCATGCAAAGACACTTTCCCAAACTATTCATGTTCTTGAACAGTCTGAAAATTCACTTAGTGCAACACTTGAAGAAAAACATAATACGCTTTCTGTATTAAGCGATGCTCTTGTTTCAAAGTCTCATGAAATTAATCAAATGATTGGGCATTATGAAAAAATCTTCAACTTAGCACTTGAACGCTCTGATAAGAATGCGCGTAACTCCACAAATTCATTCCAACAATCACTTAATAAGCTTGTTAGTGAAGCATCAACGCGTTTTTCAGAAGCAGCAGAAGATATACGTCGCTCCGCTGATGAAGTTCGTTTAGAGCTTTCAAAGATTAATAATGATATCAATGAAAATGTAAAAAAACTTCCAGAAAAAACAAAAGAAACAACGCAAACAATTCGCACAGCTTTGAATGAACAGATTACAGCGTTACAAGATTTAGTCAGTGTTATACAAAATGATCAAAAGAGCGCACAAAAACAGCTAATATCAGCATTTCCTACATCATCAATGTTTAATCAAAAAAGTGACAGTTCCACTGAGTCTGTTAAAAAGATTGTGCCACCTAAGCCTATTTTGCAACAAGATCAAAGCAAAAAAAGACCAAATAAATGGGTATCAAATCTCTTAGAAAGAGCTTCACGTGAAGAAACATTTTATGATGCTCCCCCTAGTGAGGCTGTTTTAACATCAGTGCAAACAAAACCATCTCCTGCAAACTGCTCTCTTAATTCATTAGCTGCTGGTATAGTGCAAGCGATTAATCACAATGCCATTGTTGAGCTATGGGATCATTATCAACGTGGACAAAAAAACATCGTAACAGAACGCCTTTATACCTTAAATGGACAAAAAATATTTGAAATGATTAAGAAAAAATATATGAGCGATTTTGGGTTTAAACGTTCAGTGAATCAATATGTTACAGATTTCGAAAAGCTCTTACGTGATATATCGCGCAGTTCTGGCTCTTCCAACTCAGTTCGCAAGTACTTGATATCAGATACCGGAAAAGTTTATACTATGCTTGCTCATGCAAGTGGTCGAATCCAATAACAAATAAGAAAGTGGAAAAAGATATTTTTTCCACTTTCTCTCTCTAGTCGTTTTAATGGTTCATCATAGAATGCTTTTCTTTCAACTGTAGCTTTGTACTTCAAAGGTTGGGATAATTGGCATGCGGTTTTCTTTGATATCCTAAGCAATAATCCTAAAGAAGCGTAATGGCTTATCAAACAACATATCATTCTAAGAATGATAAAGCATGTTTTCTATTTCCTTATTTTTTTCTTAACTCCTTTATTTTTCATATTTTCATAAAAACACAAAGATTTAATAAAATTATTTTATTTGCTAGCCTTTAATATTTTTTCATGCGTTATTATTAAAATGGCTCATAAGAGAGATTTCTATTCCTTTCTTACATGTTTTTATCCACATATTAAGCGCACTTGAAATATCTAAGTAAATATTTTTATTACATTAGGTGAATTTGAAATGAATGTATCTTATTGTACTCAACTTTCCCATTCAATATACGAGATGATTCATTATAAATTATAAAGCAAAGCGTTAATGGAATGGACTTTATGTATAGAGTGCGCAATTACAGCTGTTTTAGTGACATATTCATTGCTTAAAATAACATATTTGTCATTCTCAATGTTCCAAACTCCTTTTAAATAGCTGAATAAACAATTTATAACTGTCAAATTGTTGTTTAATTTTTTTCTACCTCCGTATAAAACTTTAAATAAAATATATATTTTATAAAAAACGAATGAAATGAATAAGAAAATTTCTTCTGTTCTTTCCTTATTTTCTAAGCATTGCAAAAAAAATAATGACTTGGTAATATAGTCGTTAGAAAATATTTTATTCTTTTGTAAACTAATCAATTTTTATGCATTTTATTAAGGAAAGAAAAACAAACGTGCGACTAACCATGAAATTATTCATGCGCACAAACAAAAAGAATTACCAAACTGGTTTTATGATCCAGAAGAATTTGCTCATGCTCACGCATTTTGATATTCAGAGAAATGAGGATCTATTAGTGGACAAAACCTTAACGTAGATAGAACACTCATATAAATACACACTAACTTGGATATCATAAAAATGTCTAGAGAACGAAATAGTGATTTAAGGTCACCAAAAGCTGAACTTGACAGTGCCGCGCTTTTTTATCACCAATACCCTAAACCTGGAAAATTGGAAATACAAGCAACAAAACCTCTTGATAATCAACGTGATTTAGCTCTTGCTTATTCTCCAGGTGTTGCAGCACCATGTCTTGCAATTCATGAAGATCCTAATCTTGCTGCTCTATATACCTCCCGTTCTAATTTAGTTGCCGTTATATCAAATGGAACTGCTGTTCTTGGTTTAGGAAATATTGGCCCACTTGCTTCAAAACCAGTTATGGAAGGCAAAGCTGTTTTATTCAAAAAATTTGCGAATATTGATGTTTTTGATATTGAAATTGATGCATCCAATGTAGAACAAATGGTACAAACGGTATCGACCTTAGAACCTACATTTGGTGGTATTAACCTTGAAGACATTAAGGCCCCTGAATGTTTTGAAATCGAAGAAAAGCTGCGTGCTAAGATGAATATTCCAGTTTTTCATGATGACCAACATGGAACTGCCATTATTGTTTCTGCTGCTGTATTAAATGCCTTAAATCTTTCAGGAAAAAAAATTGAAAATGCAAAAATAGTTACCTCAGGTGCAGGTGCTGCTGCCCTCGCTTGCCTTAATCTTTTGGTTCGTCTTGGGGCAAAAGTTGAAAATATTTGGCTTAGTGACTTGGAAGGCGTTGTTTATGAAGGTCGCAAGACCCTTATGGATCGTTGGAAAGTTAATTACGCACAAAAAACTGACGCACGAACTCTATCTGATATTATTGATAATGCAGATATTTTTCTAGGTTTATCTGCGGGTGGTGTTTTAAAGCCTGAACATCTTAAAAGAATGGCTCCAAACCCATTAATTTTAGCGCTGGCTAATCCAGTACCAGAAATTATGCCTGAAGAAGCACAGTCTATACGACCAGATGCAATGATCTGCACAGGACGCTCTGATTATCCCAATCAAGTTAATAATGTACTTTGTTTTCCCTATATCTTCCGTGGTGCATTAGACGTAGGTGCTACGGCAATTAATGAAGAAATGAAAATGGCCGCTGTTCATGCGATTGCTGCTCTTGCACGTGAAGAAACTTCAGATGTTGTAGCACGTGCATACTCAAAAGAACCTCCCAGTTTTGGTCCAGACTATTTGATTCCCTCTCCTTTTGATCCACGTTTAATACTGCGTATTGCTCCCGCTGTTGCTAAAGCAGCAATGGCAACAGGTGTCGCCATTCGTCCCATTGAAGATATGGAAGCCTACTATGATATCCTCAATCGATTTGTCTTTCTTTCTGGTTTAACGATGAAACCTGTTTTTGCTGCTGCAAAAACAGCAAAACGTAAACGCGTCATTTATGCGAATGGTGAAGATGAACGCGTCCTTCGAGCAGCACAAGTTGTCATTGAAGAACAAACAGCAACACCGCTCCTTATCGGCCGTCCACATGTCGTAGAAGCTAGATTAAAACGCTTTGGTTTAAGAATTCGTCCTGGTATAGATTTTGAATTAACAAACCCTGAAGATGACCCACGTTTTCGTGATTATGTTAATTTATTTTTTCATTATACAGGAAGACGTGGCGTTACGCCTGAAATGGCAAAAACAATAGTAAGAACATCAACAACGGCTATTGCTGCCCTCGCCGTTATGCGAGAAGAAGCAGATGCAATGATTTGTGGCTTAGAGGGACGTTTTGAACGTCAACTTGAATTGATTGAACAAATTATCGGACTTGATCCTAATGTTCACCGTTTTTCTGCTATGAGTTTACTTATCTCTCAACAGCGTACTCTTTTTCTCACAGATACTTACGTCAATGAAAATCCTTCTGCAGAAGAAATCGCTGAAATGACTGTATTGGCCGCTAAAGAAGTTGAAGCATTTGGAATAACACCAAAAGCAGCCTTATTATCACACTCAAACTTTGGTTCTAAAAACACAGAAAGTGCGCGTAAAATGCGACGTGCAACAGAAATTCTTGCCCAATTACACCCTGATTTAGAAGCAGATGGTGAAATGCACGGTGATGCTGCCCTTTCTAAAGTTTTTCGTGATCGTGTTTTTCCTGATTCTCGTCTTAAAAGTGAAGCCAATCTGCTTATTTTTCCAACACTTGATTCAGCCAATATCACGCTCAACACTGTTAGAAGCCTTACAAATGCACTTCATGTTGGTCCTATCTTGATCGGGGCAGCACGTCCCGCGCATATCTTAACACCTTCGGTAACTTCACGGGGAGTTGTTAATATAACAGCCCTTGCCGTCCTTGCGGCAAATAGAAAAAATAGTCTCGTAAAATAAATGTGCAATAAAATTTCAAAGTTTTTTAAATATTGAGGTATAGTACTTCATATACTGTAAACCTCTTTTCTCTATAGAAAAGACAGCTATATTCTGGATTAATTCTTTTTTTTAAAGAGAAAAAAGGCTAGAAGAATAGTATTAAATATATTTTGAATTTACTAACTCTATAATAAGGAATCCGTACATTGCCTTCCACGTTTGATAAAGTTGCTGATATTATTGCAGAAATCAGTGAAATTGATCGCAATACAATTACGCCTGAAAGTCATACAATTGACGATTTGGGAATCGATAGTCTTGATTTTCTTGATATTGTTTTCGCTATTGATAAAGCTTTCGGAATAAAGGTTCCACTAGAACAATGGACGCAAGAAGTCAATGAAGGCACAGTTGCAACGGAAGAGTACTTTGTTCTTAAAAATCTTTGTGCAAAAATTGATGATCTCGTTGCCTTAAAACAGGCGGAGTAATTTTTTTCACCATGCATGATCAATCTGTATTCATCACTGGTATAGGCCTCATAAGCTCTCTGGGAGAAGGAACTGATCAACATTGGAATCTCTTAAATGATCAAGCCCGTACACCAAATCTAGATTGTACAACTTTTTCGCCCTACACGGTTCATAAAGCGCCCGAAATTGATTGGGGTTCACAGATTCCTAAAAAAAGCGATCAACGACAAATGGGAACATGGCAGCGTCTTGGTACCTATGCGGCTGGTCTTGCTCTTGATGATGCCGGCATGAAAAATAATGAACAACTCACTTCAACAATGGATATGATCGTAGCGGCAAGTGGAGGAGAGCGTGATATTACTGTTGATACACAAATTCTTTCTAAAGCGCGCGCAATCGCCGATCATGCTTCTATGTTAAATGTTGCTCTTTCAACCGAACTTCGTCCAACATTATTTTTAGCACAACTTTCAAACCTTCTGGCAGGAAACATTTCAATCGTTCATAAAGTCACTGGATCTTCTCGTACATTTATGGGAGAAGAAGGCAGTGGGCTTTCTGCACTTCAAATTGCTGTAGCCCGTATTAAATCAGGACAAAGCACCCATGCTCTTGTAGGAAGTTCTTATAATGCACAAAGTTATGATATGTTGTTGGCGCATGAACTTGGTGGTCTTTTAACCCATAATGGATGGAGCCCAGTGTGGAATCGTGAAATTCACCCCGGCGGCGGTATTATAACCGGTTCTGGTGGTATCTTTCTAGTTCTTGAAAGTGGAGAGCATGCGAAAAAACGTAACGCGCGTGCTTATGCTGAAATTAGTCAAATTGTTACAGACCAAACAGATAGAACCAAAACTTCACTGAGAGAGTCAATTGCAACAATGTTGAAAACTGTGGGCGCTAAATCTGCCTTAGTCATTTCAGCAGCCTCAGGTGCTCACGAAGCAACAAAAGCAGAACAATATGCTCTTGACGATGCTGATCTATCTTATCGCGGTATTACAACATTATTTGGTTATATGCGGGAAGCACAATTTCCTCTAGCGCTTGCTCTGGCAGCACTTGCAATTGAAAAAAAACACTGTTTTCCAGCATTAAGTCCTCATGAAAAACCTTTTCCTAAAGAAGTGCGTGAAATATTTATTACAACTATTGGTATAAAAAGAGCTGAAGGTATCGTGCGTCTTACAGCTGTTTGAAGGGGAATTTCTATCGTGAAATATCATGATCATTTTGGACGTCCACTTGTAGCAATAACTGGTGTAGGCGTTGTCACATCACTAGGACGAGGAAAACATGAAAATTGGCAAAAATTAACAAGCGGTGTAAGCGGAATCCACAAAATAACACGTTTTCCCATTGAGGGATTAAACACATATATTGCTGGAACGATTGATTTCCTCAAAGAAAGTACGTTTGGTGCTTCAGCTCTTTCTGAAAAGCTTGCACATCTTGCTGCTGAAGAAGCGTTAGAACAAGCAGCTGTTGATAAAACAAATTTTAATGGACCACTTTTTCTAGCTGCTCCTCCTGTTGAGCTTGAATGGAAAGCACGTTTTAGTCTTGATCAAGAGGAAAAATTCAATAATGAGCCTTCTTATGCAGATCTTCTTAAAGTCTGTAAGCATAAACTCCATGAGGCACTTTTTGAAACCACACAATTTGGTGCAATTGCAGAAAAACTTCAAAAAACATTTGGCACAAAAGGACTTCCTGTTACACTTTCCACTGCCTGTGCATCTGGTGCAACAGCAATTCAATTAGGTGTTGAGTCTATTAGACGGAGAGAGACAAATAGAGCGCTCATAATTGCGACAGATGGATCAGTTTCAGCAGAATCTCTTATTCGTTTTTCGTTACTATCTGCTCTTTCAACTCAAAATGAGCCTCCAGAAAAAGCAGCAAAGCCCTTTAGCCGTGATAGAGATGGTTTTGTTATGGCAGAAGGATCAGGCGCTCTTGTTCTTGAATCTCTTCAAAGCGCATTAAACCGTAATGCTACAGTTTTAGGAATTTTAGCTGGCTGTGGAGAAACCGCCGATGACTTTCACCGTACACGTTCAAAACCCGATGCATCACCAGCAATTGAATCCGTTCGTAAAGCCTTAGACGATGCACAAATAACCATCAATGAAATTGACTATATTAATGCCCACGGAACTTCAACACCTGAAAATGAAAAAATGGAATATCTTGCATTATCAACTGTCTTTAGTGATCTGTTAGAGCATATTCCAGTCTCTTCTAATAAATCAATGATTGGGCATACATTAACTGCTGCTGGTGCAATAGAAGCCGTTTTTTCTCTTTTAACCATTCAATCAGGGGTACTTCCACCGACAATAAATTACGATAATCCTGACCCTTCCATCCCTTTAGATGTTGTTCCTCATCATAGCCGTAAAGCCTGTGTTAATGCGGTTTTGTCAAACTCTTTTGGATTTGGTGGTCAAAATATGAGTCTTGTTATCACAGCCTATAAAGGATAATCCTTTATATAATAAAAATTTTGTAACGCTAACCTAATAACGTCTTTTAAGGGGGCTGATAATGCGTGCACTGCAACTCTTTAATGAACGTCGACTTGAAATCACCAATATTCCCTCGCCATCTTCACCTAGTCTAGGTGAAGTAACTGTGCGGATAAAAGCCGTTGCCCTTAATCATATTGATGTATGGGGATGGCGTGGCATGGCCTTTGCGAAAAGAAAAATGCCTCTCATCATTGGTGCAGAAGCCTCTGGCGAGGTTATACAAATAGGAGATGGCGTTGAACATCTCCAACTTGGACAGATTGTCTCAATTTATGGTGCACAAACCTGCGGAGTATGCAAAGCTTGTCATGAAGGACGGGATAATCTTTGCAGTAATGTAAAGGGAGTCTACGGTTTTCATCTTGATGGATTTGCGTGTGAGTTTGTTAATCTGCCAGCACGTTTATTGGTTCCAGCACCACCCCAATGTAATGAATTGCAAGCAGCTGTTGCTCCAATTACTTTTGGTACTGTAGAACATATGCTTTTCGATAACGCAAAACTACAAGAAGGAGAAACAATCCTGATACAAGCAGGTGGTTCCGGTATTGGCTCTGCAGCTATTCAACTTGCAAAACACATGGGCTGTACAGTTATCACCACCGTAGGTTCAGATGAAAAAATTGCAAAAGCACACGCTCTTGGAGCAGATCATGTGATTAATTATCGTAAAGATCGTTTTGAAGGTGTGGTGCGGAAATTAACCCAAAAAAAAGGTGTTGACGTTGTTTTTGAACATGTTGGTGTCGATACATGGAACGGTTCTCTGTTATGTATGAAAAAAGGAGCACGCTTAGTGACTTGCGGTTCTACCTCTGGTGTTTCAGCACCAATAAATCTCATGCAATTATTCCAGCAACAGCTTAAGATATTCGGTTCATTTGGCTGCCGTATGGAAAATATGAAAAATGCCATGCAAAAAATGGCACAAAAAGCCGTACATCCTGTCATTGATACAATTGTTGGACTGGATGAAATTGATACAGCTTTAAAACGAATGGAAAGTCGTGATGTTTTTGGTAAAATTATCCTTAAAATCGATTAAATCATGATGAAACTTTCTCTTAAAAATCTCATATATAGTATTAAAATTATAGCTAAAAAAATATCCTATTTGTTATGGGCATATCTACTCTTTGGTTCTTTATTTATTCTAAAGTGTTTTCCAGCCAAAATGGGAATTTCTTTTTTTGCTTGGTTAGCAAAAAAAATTGGTCCCCTTATCCATCGTCATCAAATCACACTTGCAAACCTTAGGAGTGCATATCCAGAAAAAACAGAGCAAGAACTCCGTGCGATTGCAATAGAAATGTGGGAAAATATAGGACGTTTCCTCGCTGAATATATTTTTCTTGATAAAATTTTTGATTTTGATCCTCATGCAGACAAGCCAGGTTTCATTGAGGTTAAAGGCATTGAAATATTTGAGCGATTAAAAAATGAAAAAAAACCACATATTTTTTTCACCGCACATACTGGCAATTTTGAACTTCTGCCTATTTGTGCACAAAGTTTTGATCTTAATGTTACGGTATTATTTAGACCACCCAATAATCCCTATGTTGCCAAACGAATCCTTAAAGCACGACAAACTTCTATGGGACATCTTGTTCCCTCCAAGGCCGGTGCCGCATGGGCATTAGCAGCCAAATTAGAAGAAGGTGAAAATGTTGGTATGCTCGTTGATCAAAAATTTCGCCGCGGTATCATGGGAACATTTTTTAACAGACCTCTTAAAACAAACCCCTTAATTATAAAACTTGCTCGACAATATGACTGTGATATTTATCCAGCACGTTGTATTCGTCTACCTGGAGGACGTCATCGTTTAGAGTTATATGAACATGTAGAACTTCCACGTGATGAAAAAAATGATATCGATATAGCGGCTTCTACGCAAAAATTAAATGATATTGTTGAAACTTGGGTCCGTGAATATCCTGGACAATGGATGTGGTTACATAGACGTTGGGACATCTAACATAAGCTCTATTGCTTACAAAGGAAGTGCAAAATGTTAGCCTCAAAAGATATCAAAGATCTCACCGCAATTATCACTGCATTACGCAATCCTGATAGTGGTTGTATATGGCATAAAAAACAAACTTTTGAATCTCTCATACCCTATATGCTTGAAGAAGTTTACGAAGTCATCAATGCCATTGAACAAAAAAACCGAAGGAATCTCTGTGAAGAACTTGGTGATCTTCTTTTACAAGTTGTCTATCATGCTACTATTGCACAGGAAGAAGGCAGTTTTACTTTTGAAGATGTTGTTTATGCAATTACGGAAAAAATGATTCGGCGCCATCCTCATGTTTTTGGAAATGCTGTGCAAAAAGAACGGGGGGTTATAAAAGAGGAGTGGGAATATATAAAAATCAAAGAACAGGCTGAACAAAAAAAATTATATAAAGAAAAAAACAACAATTCCTCCACAAGCATACTCGCAACAGTAAAACAAATCCAGCCAGCAAACCAAGAGGCACTTGCTTTACAAGAAGCAGCAGCTAAAGTAGGTTTTGATTGGCAAAAAAGTGATAAAGTTTTTGAAAAAATAGAAGAAGAACTGGAAGAGCTCAAAGAAGCCATCAAAAATAAACAAAACTCAGAGATAGAAGCAGAGTTTGGAGATCTCTACTTTATACTCCTTAATCTCGCGCGCCACTTAGCGATTGATTCACAAAAAGCATTAAAAAAAACGAATATAAAATTTCGAAATCGTTTCGCCTATATTGAAGAAAAGCTATCCACTCAATCTAAAACACTTACTGACGCATCCTTGAATGAAATGGAAGCACTTTGGAAGCAAGCTAAAAATGAACGATAAAAAATAGTAGATTTCTTCTACCTAAAAGAACAAGCGCCTCTAAAATTACTAAATTATAATTTAGCTTAGTTTAATTTGTTTTATATTGATCCTGCGTAGCAGGACGAAGTTCCACCGATTCTCCACACCCGCATGCTGAAACTTGATTAGGATTTTTAAAGACAAAACCAGACCGCAGCGTTGTCACTTCATAATCCATCTGCGTCCCTAATAAAAATAATACCGCATCATGTGCTACAAAAACACGGGCACCATTCACTTCAACAACATCCGCATCTATCCCCTTTTCTTTGACAAGAGTAATTGTATACTCCATCCCTGCACAACCACCTTTTTTGATACCAACAAGAATACCCTGTGCATCTTTTTCATCCATAATCGCTTTAACACGATCCACTGCTGCTTGCGTCAAATTTATTACCGAAAAACGGCTCATCCTTTACTCTTTTCTTAGTCCAATAGACACTTTGAAAGTTTTTCCTCTATAATATTTTATCTGATATTTTAGAAAAAAAACGAAACATAAATTAAAGCATTCTGATCTTGTTTATTTGGATAAAAATACATACCCGCAAAATGAGATTTGTGATTATACAATCCAGAACTTACAATTTTTTATCCACATAAAATGAAAATACCTCGTCTATAAAACTCTAAAAAAACGAAAACTTTTCAAAACCATACATTCACTCCTCTTCTTTTGAAAATCTTTATCTTTTTAGAAAAGTAACGATTAGGTAAGAAAAAATATACCTTCCGCACTCATTTGCTCCAATTCATACCCCTAAAGTCACCAATCTTACCCCCTCCTCACAATCTCAAAAGTAATTAAATGCATACATCTATTAACTATAGAGCTAAAAATTTAATGATCACAAAGAATTTTACAAATTCGTTATTTATCTTGAATTAACAACAAAATATTGATGTCCAAAATTTTTACTTTCAAAAGCTCTAAGTGCAAGAGCATTTTAGATTTTATTCTGTTTATTTTTTCTCTTGCCTTTAAAGAAACAGTCATTTAATCGTTTTACACGAACTCGGAGCGTAGCGCAGCTTGGTAGCGCACTTGACTGGGGGTCAAGGGGTCGTGGGTTCAAATCCCGCCGCTCCGACCATTTTTAAAATGCTATAAAATAAGCTTACTTAAAAAGTGGATTATTACGCATTTTAATTGCACACACATGAACTTTTTCTTCAACGTAAAATAATGTGCAGTGATATTTTATCATAAATTTGAGATAAGCTGTTTTATTAAAATGCGCTTCGTTCTTAGGAAAACACATACGAAACGCGAGACCTTTTGCCTCGCGTTTTTTATTCTTCAGAAAAATTTATAATTATCCGATCTCATATTTTCTAAATTTTCTTTACACAATAACGTCGCTGTTATCATTTTTTGTAATGGATGGTGACATCTGTACGGTTATCTTTTTTGGTTTTAATTCAGCTGGCATTTCCCTTTTAAGCTGAATATGAAGAAGCCCATCTCCAAGTTCTGCCCCAATAACCTTAACATGATCAGCCAAATGAAAACGCCGTTCAAAAGCACGCGAAGCAATACCTCGATAAAGAAACTCTCGTTCTTCAGCATCATTTTCAGGCTTTCTGTCTCCTTTAACGATCAGCTGGTTACAATGTGTTTCAATATCAATTTCATCTTGAGAAAAACCAGCAACAGCCATAGAAATTCTATAAGAATCTTCAGTTAAACGTTCAATATTATAAGGGGGATAAGAAGAAACTTCATCTGGTTGGGTTCTAGAATCAAACCAATTAAAAAGATGATCAAAACCTACTGTGGAACGATAAAATGGTGAAAAGTCTACTTGACGCATAATATTGCCCTCCTCTAGAGCGACTATAATTTATAATTGATTCACAAAGTTCCCAAATGGCAAACTTGCTTGTGAACCTGCGGCCCCATCATGGCAACCACACTATATTATCTAGTAATCGTTTTTCTTTATTTCAACTCTTTGGGACCTAAATTGATAAAAACTATCTAAAAAGCAATATACCCCTTTTTAAATCCTCTTTCTTCATTACATAAATGTCAAAGCACTAAGCGACAAATACAATGTAAAGGATTTCAATTGGAAACACCTCTTTATCCCATAGACTGGGGTTCCACTTCTCTTAATATCCATCATGATACTCTTAAAATAGCAATAGATCATGAAATTCGTTTTGCTATAACATATCCTGAGGTGGAAAAATCTAAGGGAACAATTGTTATTCTCAAAAGCTACGCAAATACTTTAGAAAAATATTTTTTATTAATAAATGAAATTTCTAAACGCGGTTTTCATACAGCAATATTTGACTGCTTTGATCAAGAAAAAACATCCTTCAAGATAAGAAAACAAAGCCGACATCATTGTTTTGATATAAATAATGATATTAATGACTTATATAAATTTTTTAAAAATATTGTTTATCCTAATTGTCCGCCGCCTTACTCTATGCTCACCTATGGCATAGGTGGATTGATAGCACTTAGCGGATTAGATCTCATTAATCATCAGTTTAATAGATTGCTCTGTGTTTCTCCCCTTTTTGCTCCATTCGGCAATAAAACGAATAGTTTTCAACATAAATTAACACAATTTCTTTCTGATATAGGTCTTGGCTTTATACCAGTGAAAAATAGGAAAAAATTAAACAAGACAAAACAAAAAAATATACAATTGGGACACATACATAAAGTGCCGCTCCCTTCCATTAAGCCCCCAACATCCCAATGGATGGCTTCAGTATTTAATGCGATTGATTCTATGAAGAGAAATGTACTTCATGGAAATTTACGAATCCCAACACTCTTTATTCTTGCCAATCAAAACAATATTGCAAACAACATTGAAGTGCGGCAATTATGCCAACACACACGTCTAACAGAAAGTATTACTATTACAGGCGCTGAACTGGATACAATTATGGTTAACGAAGATTATAAAAAACAATTTTTTGCTGCATTTGATGCCTTTATTCCCGATAATGTATCTGTAAAATAACTAAACCTTAATTTCCACTTCGCCCCATCAAAAAAGAAAATTTCTACGAGCATTGGATCTACAAACACTTTTAAATATAATAGATTTTTCTTTCCAACCACTCATATGATTTGTTTTCTAGCCTTTACAGGCAAACCATGACCTAAATATTCACCACGCATTCTAATAAAAAACTAATATACAAAGTATATCATTACATTAAAAAATATTATTTTACATCATAAAAAATAACTTAATAAAAAAACTATTTATATAAATAAAAATAATAAATCTATCTTAATATAACATGATACATATTTACAAATAAAGCATCAAAATACTATTTTTTATTTGTTATAAAATACTCATTTAATATTATATCTAGAAAATAATACTTTTCATCCATTTAAGGAAAAAACTGGAAATAAAGCGCATTTATAATATTTATTACAAATCTCTATAAAAACAAATAAATATAAAATTTTTATTTCTTAGGAGAAATTTTTAAAAACAATAAATTAACATAATATTCTTTTAATTTCTCGATATAGGAAGTCCCTACAATAATGGTTTTCATAATTTTTTTAATGGAATTCTGATAATAATCAGCAAATTTAAAAGAAAAGATAGCAATGAATCATCTTAGAAGTTTTAGATGCCCCCCTTCTTTTTTCAAAATCACATATATTTCGAATTTAACCAACTCACAACGAATATGCTGTATTGTAAATCAGAATGTAAGAATTAACCATTTTGCCATTCATTTCAATTATGAGCATTTTACCATCTTTTTTCTAAATACTCTATATTGTATAATTGATGCGGCAAAACTCTGACAAATGGAGCCATTGGAACATAATCATGAAACGAATCCTGCTCGCAGAAGATGATAACGATATGCGTCGCTTTCTCGTAAAAGCCTTAGAACGTGCAGGCTACGAAGTCGCCGATTTCGATAATGGTATTAGCGCATATGAACGTTTACAAGAAGAGCCATTTTCCCTTCTCCTGACTGATATTGTGATGCCAGAGATGGACGGAATCGAACTTGCACGACGTGCTACTGAAATTGACCCTGATTTACGAGTAATGTTCATTACAGGTTTTGCAGCGGTAGCACTCAATTCAAATAGTGATGCCCCTCCTGATGCAAAGGTTCTCTCTAAGCCATTTCACTTACGTGAACTCGTCAATGAAGTTGAAAAGATCCTTATCGCTGCTTAAAAAGTATTTTTTAAAGTTATTTGCATCTGTTGAAAGAGAAAATAAAATTAGGCATTGACGTTTGGCATTCTATATGGTGTATGCAACATCAATGAATGGGCGTGTAGCTCAGCGGGAGAGCACTACGTTGACATCGTAGGGGTCACAGGTTCAATCCCTGTCACGCCCACCATTGCACTTTATATCAACAATAATTTATTGATTTTCCATATGTTTTTTTAAGTGAGGGATGCGTAAATAAAAGTGAGGGAATAGGGTTTTGCAACACATCTCTATAGGACGCCTCTTTTTTTACCAACTTTCTCAAGAAAGTCTTTTAATTCTGCTACGGTTTGTTGTGAAAAATTCTCTAAATTTCTAACAAACTCACCAACAGCTTCACGCCTCAACGGATCAGAAGTCTTGATTGTAAAACTTTTTCGACAAGAATAGGCTTCTTTTTTTAAGAGAGAAGCCTTCTCTTTATCTAAACCATAAAGCTCTATGATCTTTTCCTCCAGTCCTACAGGAACAGATTTTTTGCCAATCTCGACAGAAGATAAAAATGCTACAGATATGTCTAATTTCTTAGCCATATCTAAGAGGCGTTCGGAGTGATCAATGCGAAGTTTCCGTAAAATTTTACCAAAAGATGTAACCATATAAAAAGTCCTATTAGAGAAGAAATATTTTCTTCTGATTCTAACAAATCTTTTTATGATTTTCTTCAATTATTACGAATCAAGAGTTCTTTTCGGGGTGGTTTTTTAGCAAAACCAGAGGTCCAAAGGGTCTCAACTTCTAAAAAGTCAAAATCCTTAAAGATCTCTCGAACCGCATCACAATCATTCAGACTCAAGACAAATTTCCCTTGGATACCCTTGAGAACTTTTGCCATACTGACAAAATCCTCTTCAACAAAATCTCCAGAACTGTAATATTTCCTTTGCAAAAAATAAGGCGGGTCTAAATAAAACAAACTATCGAGCGCATCAAAGAGCTCGATAACCCGTTCCCACGACAAATTTAATATGGTTGTATCAAGCAATTTTTGCCTTACACGTCTCATCCTTGATAATAGCTTTTCGGGATTAAAACCAGCGGGTCTCTTTCTTCCAAAACTAAAAGAAACGTAATCTTTTTTCCCATAAAGGACACAACGTTGGAGAAACAAAAAGCGTGCGGCTCTTTCAACTTTGGAAAGGCTTTCGGGGTCAAGCGCTGCAAGGTCAAAAAACAACTGTCTTGAACAAATAAACCACTCCAATCGTTTGGCTAAATCATCAAAATGATTTTGAACACATTGAAACAGATTCGTGATCTCTCCATTCAAATCATTAATCACGGAATATTTTGCTGGTCGCTTGTTTAGAAAAATAACGCCTGAACCTAAAAACGGTTCAACATAGGTTTCATGATCAATACTATTTAAAATCGGTATAATTTTCTTACGCAGATAGTGTTTACCACCCATCCACGCAAACAGTGTCTGTGTAAATTCTTGTTTCGTCATGTTTTAAAGGAAAGATTTTGTGAGTTCTAACTTTTTGTTATCCATCTTTTAAGATGTAAGAAGCTATTCTCTATGGCGTCCACAAAACGGGAAAAATCTATTACAAACATAAAGAGAATGAAGGCAATCCACTTCATGATTCGTGACATCATCTTTAAGCCTTGATAGGTCTCTATCATCTCATGAAGAAGCTGTTGTTCTGTTTCTGTAAGATCTTTATCTTTGCTGCTTCGTTTCTTGACCATCTTTCCAACCACATAAATGGGCTCCCTGCTTGTTATGCTTCAAAATATCTCTTGCAAGGTTGGAACTGATGACCTCAACATCCTGATTATCCAAATAAATGGGCAACCAGCCACCACAAGAAACAGACCTATTTGCCGCGCACCCAACGAGAAAGTTCAGAGCGCACACCACCATCACTTTTTCGATTAACTTCATTTTCTACCTCAAGACGGGTTGTTGCTGTCTTTAAAGCATTCTCTGTTTGCTTTTGCCGTTCGCTTTGCTTGCCAAGCTGAAACGCCTTGGCTAAAGCCATAAAAAAAACGGCTAAAGCCGCTGTAAACATAAGAGAATATTTCTTTAGCCAAAAAATCATAAGCGTTGCTCCCGAAAACGCTTGGCGACAATCACTATGCCCGTTACAGCCGCTAAAACCATGATGCCTGCTAATGCCCATTGCACCGGACCATTGCCTGCTAACAAGCCACCAAAACCAGAACAAGACCCTATAATCGGGGCAAGCGCTTCTATCTTTAAAAGACCGCTTGCTGTTTTCGTTTCTACCCTTTGATAATTCGAAGAAACATAAGCCCCTTTTACCCATAATCCCGCTTCTGCTGCTCGACGGTTGGCTAAACCCGCAAGAGGCTTCCCACCGACCTTATTCCATTTCTGTAATTCTAAGGGTACGGCTTCATAATCCCCTTGATTAAGCTTCTTCAACAAGGTTGACTTGCAAAAAGCTGCTGTTCCTACATTATAGCAAAATGAGACCAATGCCGCGAATTGGCAATCCGTTAACGAAACCGTCACCGATTCCTCTACCGTCTTCTCAAATTGCTTTAAGTCTTCACAAAGGATTTCTTCCGCTTGCTTTTGCGTAATACGCATGCCTTTTTTGACAAGGGGGTGACCCGCATTGCTGGTGTGACCATAACCAATCGTCCAGATACATGCCGTGTCTCTATATGCCTCTAAACGCAATCCTTCCCATTGTTTGATAAGCTCTAATCCTTCTTGCGATATCTTTCTCATCTGACGCTCCATAAAAAAAGCCCCACAAAAGTGGAGCCGGATAAAAATGTTTTCTTATGATCTCTATTGACTATGCTCTTTGATCAGCTGCTCGACTTCTTCAACACGAAAGCCAAGTTGAAAGAGCGGCGCATAGTCGCTTTCCTGTAATTCATACTGACAACGCTTTTCTACAAAATCACCATTTGAATCAAACGGTATTTCTGTTGTTCGACAAACCTTATGCGTATCATCTTCTACCCCCTCTTCCCCTTCACTGAGTTCTTTGACAAAAAACCAATAAAAACGCGTTGTCAAAAGCATCTCTAGCCTTCTTACTGTTTCAACTTTGTCAAAAGAAAGCATGTTCAGATAATCTTCTTTGCTATTTAAATGTTCTGGATATTCTATCATCTCTCCCTCCTAAACAAAATGACGCGTATGGCTACATCCACGCGCCGCAACTTGTTCATTTCCACCATTGACGATCATGGTGGCTCGAGTAAAACGCCCATTATCCGTTGTATTACTCCAGCTACCACCCCCTAACAATGCTCTCATTTCAAACGTATTTTGCGTAAGGCTTATGGGTATAGGAAACGTGCCCGATAAAAATTGCCAAACATAACCGCAACCATCCTCACAACCGATATGCGAGATCATTCGACGATTCGCCGTATCCTTATATCCACCTGAAACCTTAGAGGTTGGTTCTTTCTTGCCAACAATATGTGTCTTTTCATTGCTTCCATACATAGCAGAAGCAAACGCTTCATCACTCAGTAAAGATTTTTTAACACGCGCCATATCTGTTACATGTTCGGTATAATTACGGTTTGTTGTTATATTGGTACGATACATTGATTTCGTATTTTCACCCGTCCCTGATTGAAGATAAATATCAACCCAAAGATCTTGCAAAGGATCATAAACCATACCTTCTGGTGAACTATGCGGACGGTGATTGAGACACCAAACTGAATTGGGTAAAATATCCCCTGCTCTATAACCAGACAATGAATGACCGGAAATCGTACCAACATCCGCACAGAGCGTATGGAACCCTCCTATCTTTCGCGAATTACTCACTGTGTAATTCCTTGGATACGTAGAGTTTTCTGATAAAACAAATTTATGAGACTGTCCTCCATCAGAAACCAAATAAACATAATAATCCTTCCCCGCCGAAATAGAAGAAACGTTTATTATTGTATCTGCCGTATAACTTGCAACCAAAGTATCATTGCCTAATGCCAAGGTTATACGCGTTCCTTTCTTCAATGTGAGTTGTTTTTTCCCTGTCGCTACAAGAAACGGTGTGGAAATTGAAAAAACCGTTAAATTGGACTGTTTCAGTAAATTGTTTACCTCTTCCGCTAGCGCTTTTGCCTGTGAAGCTACTGTATGGGCTGTTGTTGCCGTTGCTAGGGAACTCTTGATACCTCCAAGCTCTTGTTTCGTCGTATCGGCTGTTTTTTTGGCTTCTTCTGCTGTCCTTTTCGCTCTATCGGCTACTTCTTTGGCTTTTTCGGCTTCGCTCTTGGCTTGATAGGCTTGTGAATCTGCCGACGCGGCTTTTTTCTTGGCTTCTTCGCCTGCCGTTTCTGCTAAACTTGCTGTAAGCTTAGCACTATCTGCTGTTTCATTCGCTTTGTGGGCTTTATTCCACGCTGCATTCGCTGTGCTTTTTGCATTTTCCACCTCACTACGCGCTTGCGTCGCATCATGTCTTGCATAACCAGCAGACTCCTTGGCTTCCTTGGCTATTTTTTGTGCCTCTTCCGCTTCTTCTTCTAAAGACGCGGCTTTCTTACCCGCTGTTTCGGCTGCCCTCTGCGCCTCTCCTGCTATATATTTTGCATTACTCGCTATTTCCTTGGCTTTTTCTACTTCATTCTTGGCTTCATACGCTCGGTCATCGGCTTTCTCTGCTATTTTCTTGGCTTCTTCACCTGCCATTTCTGCTAATCTGGCTATAGTCTTAGCGTTATTGGCTGCTTCATTCGCGTCGTAAGCTTTACTCCACGCTTCATTCGCTGTGCTTTTTACTTTTTCCACCTCACTACGCGCTTGCTCCGCATCATGGTTAGCATAACCTGCTGTCTGTTTGGCTTCTTTTGCTATTTTTTGTGCTTCTTCTGCGGCTGCTTCTAAAGACGCGGCTTTTTTACCCGCTGTTTCTGCCGCTTTCTGTGCTTGTTCTGCTGTATATTTTGCACTATTAGCTATTTCCTTGGCTTTCTCTACTTCACCCTTAGCTTCATACGCGTAGTTATTGGCTTTCTCCGCTATTTTCTTGGCTTCTTCACCTGCTGTTTCCGCTAATCTTGCTATAACCTTGGCGTCCTTCGCTGTTTCATTCGCGCTGTGGGAATTACTCCACGCTTCATGAGCTTTGTTGTCTGCTGCTTCGGCTTTTTTCTTGGCTTCGTCTGAATACATCCGCGCTAAACTTGCTATAGTCTTAGCGTCACCTGCTACTTCCTGCGCTTTATTGGCATTACTCCATCCTTCATGAGCTGTACTTTTTGCCTTTTCCACCTCACTACGCGCTTGCTCCGCATCATGTTTGGCATAACCTGCTGTCTGTTTGGCTTCTTTTGCTATCTTTTCAGCTTCACCCGCTACTGTCTCTACCTGTGATGCCTTCTTTTGTGCTCCATCAGCTACCTTCTTTGCCTCTTCGGCTATAGACTTCGCACTACCTGCTACTTGTTTTAGACCATCCAAAGCACCTTTCGTTTCTTCTGCTACCTTCTCTGCTGCTTCCGCTTTACTCTTTGCTGCTGTAGCTATACCCTTCAACGCCTCCACACTCGCTTCACCTGCCGTTTCTCCTGAACGCACCGATGCTTCTGCTGCTACCTTCGCTTCGTTGGCTATTCGTGTTGCTTCTGTTGCACTCTGTTGCGCTTGATCGGCTTTCGTCTGTGCACTATCCAACGCACTTTTGGCTTCTAAGGCTGTCGCTTTGGCGCTCCTTGCTTCTTCTTTTGCTTCTTCTGATAAGCTTTTTGCACTAGAGGCGGTTTGACTTGCTTGTTCACTCGTGGATTTCGCTTCAGTCGCAACAGTCTCTAAATTTTCTGCTTTAGATTTCGCATCGCTAGCCTCTTTTACAGCTTGCTCTACTTTCGCTGTCGCCTTATCAACGGCGCTTTTCGCTTCCTCCGCCAAACCCTTCGCCTCAGATGCCGTACTCTTAGCTTCTCTTGCTTCTGTTAATGCTGTAGTCGCTGTAGATTTTGCTTCATTCGCAACTGCCTCTACACTTTCGGCTTTAGCCTTTGCTGTTTCTGCTGTCTCCTGTGATGCTGCTGCCAACCGTTTTGCTTCTTCTGATAATGTTTTAGCTGCCTCAGCACTCCCTTTCGCATCATTGGCTATACTAGATGCCCCGCCCGCTGTTGTTTTCGCAGAAGTCGCTTCTCTTAATGCCTGTTCTGATGCCTTTTGCGCCTCTGTAGATGCCGTATTCGCTTTTTCCGCTAAACCTTTCGCCTCTTCTGACGTGCTTACAGCTGCCTCTGATTGTGATTTGGCTTCTCTTGAAGCTGTTAATGCTGTCTCTACTCCCGCTTGTACTTGTGAGGCTGTTTTTGTGAGTTCTGTAACAGAAGATGTCGCACCTTCTGATAACTCTTTTGCTTGTTCTGCAATATCCTTGGCATCATCGGCTGCCTGTTTGGCTCCATCTGCCTTTAGACTTGCTTGCATGGCTACAGTCTTAACTTCATGACACGTTGCTACCGCCGTCGCTGCTACTTGCGTCGTCTCTGTTGCTGTTTGTGAAGCTTCTCTTGCTGTTTGTTCTGCACGCGTTGCAATGGTCTTCGATTCATCGGCTAACCTCTTGGCTTCGGTCGATAAATTAACAGCATTCTCACTGCTCTGTTTGACCTCTTCAAAACGTTGTAATGCCGTAGCCAATGAACCTTTCGTACTATTGATTTCCCCTGAGGCTCTATCGACTGCTGCTTTTGTCTCTTCTGCCATGCGCTTCGCTGCATCAGAAGTATTCTTGGCTTCTTCTGCTAAGCCATTGGCTGTATCCGCTGTCTCTTTCGCAAAGCTAGCCGTTGTCGTCGCTGCTTTAGCTTCTTCCTTCGCTTCATGAGACGTCGTAAGCGCTGTTGTCGCTGTTTGAACTGTTTTCGTCACTTCGCTAAGCGCTTGTTCCGAAACCCTCTTCGATTCTTCTGCAACCTGTTGCGCACCATTCGCACGCGACATGGCTTTTTCTGCTTCTTGACGTGCATTAACAACCTGCTCTAACGGCGCAAAGGTTTCATACGAATACAAAGAGGCCGTCCCTAAAAGCTTCGGAACAACAACGCTGTCTTGCGAAGTCCCTTCTCTGATTTCCTCTTTCGTTGCAACAGGTATCAAATATTCATGTTCATGATCGGGTATCTTCATCTGTTTTATTCCTTCATTCAGAGGGCTTCATCCAATGAACACTCTTTCAAATCTTCAAGCTCTTCGCTTAACGCCTCTAAGCGCTTCTCTAAATCTTTCAGTGAACCATCAAGCTCTGTTTTCAATGCTGCTTTCAGTAAATCAAAAACCCCATGAAGAGGCGCATGCACAAGGCAACGCATTGATTTATAATGATAATTCACTGTTTTGCATATTGAATGAGAGTCCCGAATATAGTAAGATTTTCTTATTCTAAACCCTCTCAGATTGAATCAATTCATATCACTTGCTCGCACATCAAAAGCGGGGCTGGTGTGTGGGTAAAATTTATACAAGAAAGGACTAAAAATGGCTCTTATGAACCGTCTTAATGCAAGATCTGTCGCAACAT
>NZ_JBHIQP010000009.1:0-78928 GCF_042196625.1 Bartonella sp. AC535YNZD
GTTTTGCTATTCGTGAAGGTGGTCGTACTGTTGGTGCCGGTATCGTCTCTAAGATCATTGAATAAATAATGCTTGTTAAAGGGGTGTTAAAAGTATTTTAATTTTGAGAGTTAGGGGTATAGCTCAGTTGGTAGAGCGGCGGTCTCCAAAACCGCAGGTCGCGGGTTCAAGTCCTGCTGCCCCTGCCAAAGGGGGATTTTACATATAAGGGAGTGGATTTTGCTGCCTTTTTCGCTTTTTTTGATATGGGGCTTGTTTTTTTGTGTGTGAAACGGTATTGAATAGAAAGTAAGGAAATTGCATAAGTCTGAAAGTTGGCTTTTGCATTTTTTTTCTGTTTATTTTGTTCTATAAAACACAATAGGACTAGAGAGAGTATAGTGTGACGATGGCATCTAAAACCAATCCGATTACCTTTTTGAAGCAGGTTTATGCAGAAACGATTAAAGTGAAATGGCCTACACGTCGTGAGACGGTTATTTCTACTATTATGGTTTTGTTGGTAACTGCATTGGCTTCAGCTTTCTTTTTTATTGTGGATCAGGTTATGCATTTTGGTGTTTGGCGGGTTATTGATCTTCTGAAATATCTTTTTAGTTGAGAATGTAAGGAAGTGTGACTGTGGCAGCTCGTTGGTATATTGTTCAGGCATATTCAAATTTTGAAAAGAAAGTAGCGGAAGCTATTGATAAGGAGGCAAAGCAGAAGGGACTTGATCATCTTTTTGAAAAGATTTTTGTTCCAACAGAGCGTGTTGTAGAGGTTCGTCGTGGACGCAAAGTTGATACTGAGCGAAAATTTTTTCCTGGTTATGTTCTTGTTCGTGCTGAGTTAACAGATGAAGTTTATCATCTTATTAAGAATACGCCTAAAGTGACAGGTTTTTTAGGATCGGATGCGCGTCCTGTTCCCATTTCTGATCGAGAGGTTGAGCAAATTCTCAAACAAGTTCAGGAAAGGGTTGAGTCTCCAAAGTCTTCTGTATTGTTTGAGGTTGGAGAGCAAGTTCGCGTTGCTGATGGTCCTTTTGTTTCGTTTAATGGAATTGTTCAAGAGGTTGAAGAAGAGCGCTCTCGTCTTAAGGTTGAAGTGCTTATTTTTGGGCGTCCTACGCCTGTTGATTTGGAATTTGGTCAGGTTGAAAAACTCTGATTAAACTTAGAGTAGTTTTTATTACTTTAAGAAAGGAGTGGGAGGTGATTTATAGCTTTTGTCGGCTTAATGATCCGAACCACGTGACTGCAAGCGGGTGACGGGCAAGATGAATTGTCAGTATACCAGTGAAATTAAAGGCAGATTGTTATGGCAAAAAAAAGTATAGGTCAGCTTAAGTTGCAGGTCCCTGCAGGAGCTGCTACTCCATCTCCACCGATTGGTCCAGCTCTTGGGCAGCGTGGTATTAATATCATGGAATTTTGTAAGGCGTTTAATGCAGCGACACAAGAAATGGAAAAGGGGGCACCGATTCCAGTTGTTATTACGTATTACCAAGATAAATCTTTCACATTTTCTCTCAAGACGCCTCCTGTATCATTCTTTTTAAAGAAGGAAGCAAACCTGAAATCTGGCTCAAAAGAGCCTGGTAAAGTGTCTGTAGGAAGCATTTCTCGCGATAAAATTCGTTCGATTGCGGAATCAAAGATGAAAGATCTTAATGCAAATGACATTGAGGCAGCGATGCGTATGGTTGAAGGTTCTGCTCGCTCGATGGGTTTGGAAGTGGTGGGCTAGTATTATGGCAAAAGTAGCAAAGAGAATAAAAAATATCCGAAAAGATATCGATTTTAGTGAACTTTACGCTTTAAAAGATGCTGTTTTAATGGTTAAGGAGCGTGCCGTTGCTAAATTTGATGAAACAATCGAAATTTCAATGAATTTGGGTGTTGATCCTCGTCATGCTGATCAAATGGTTCGAGGTGTTGCTCATTTGCCTAATGGAACAGGAAGAAATATTCGTGTTGCCGTTTTTGCTCGTGGGGATAAGGCTGAGGAAGCTAAGGCGGCAGGAGCTGATATTGTGGGTGCCGAAGATTTATTTGAAAGCGTTAATAGAGGGACTATAGATTTTGATCGTTGTATTGCAACACCAGACATGATGCCTCTTGTTGGTCGTCTTGGTAAGATTCTTGGTCCACGGAGTTTGATGCCCAATCCCAAAGTTGGTACTGTAACACTTGATGTTGCTGGTGCTGTCAAAGCGTCTAAGGGTGGTGCTGTTGAGTTTCGTGTTGAAAAAGCCGGTATTGTGCATGCTGGTATTGGTAAGGCTTCTTTTGGTGTTGAAAAAATCGTAGAAAATATAAAAGCCTTTGCAAGTGCAGTTATTAAAGCTAAGCCGCAAGGTGCAAAAGGTGAGTATATTAAGCGCGTTGCTGTTTCTTCGACTATGGGGATTGGTGTTAAAGTTGATCCAGCAACAGTTCGTTCAGAGACAGTATAAGCTGATTTATAATTTTGTTTTGGGGTATGTGAACATCAAAATTGTATTTTAAATGCTGGTTTTGATCAGCTAGCTATCTAAGCTTTATAGAGCTTAGGTTGTACCGGAAGAAATTCCGGAATATCCTGTCCGAGATTGTAGGTGATACTTTTAAGTATCTTAATCAAAAAAGCCTGCATGAGACTGGGGTAAAAACTGAGAGTTAAAAGACTTAAAGGGTTTGAGCCAAGGTTGCCTTTGAACGCTGTGCGTGAAAAAGGGGACAGGATCCTCATCGGTGACATGAAGTATTTTATGTTATCAAAGGTAACCAACAGGTTTGTTCTAAGCAAATCTGTTAAATGGAGAGAGACAGTGAATAGAGCGGAAAAACGCGAATTTGTTACATGGCTTAACGAGGCTTTTCGGAAGTCTGGTTCTGTTGTTGTTGCACATTATTCCGGTCTGACAGTTTCACAGATGAATGATCTGCGTTCGAAAATGGGTGAAGCTGGCGGTGCCGTTAAGGTCGCCAAAAACCGTCTTGCTAAAATCGCTCTTCAGGGCACGGAATCTGAATCGATAGTGGGTTTGTTTACCGGACAAACACTTATTGCTTATTCAGAAGATCCAATCACAGCACCAAAAGTTGCTGTTGATTTTGCGAAAAGCAATGACAAATTTGTCATCCTTGGTGGTTCAATGGGTGCAACAAGTTTAAGTGTAGATGCTGTGAAGTCATTGGCTTCATTGCCTTCATTAAACGAGTTGCGTGCAAAACTTGTGGGTATGATTTCTACCCCTGCGACCCGTATTGCACAGGTTGTTAATGCCCCTGCTGGTCAGGTTGCGCGTGTCATTGGAGCATATGCTCAGGAGGATAAGGCGGCTTAAGGCTGTTTGTATTCATGTTTATGGAAAAGCTTTAATGCTTTTCTGTTTTTTTGGATAAGTTTTAATAATGGTTCAAATCTTTTAATTGAAGGAATTTAAAAATGGCTGATCTAGAGAAGATCGTAGAAGACCTTTCTAATCTAACCCTTTTGGAAGCTGCTGAGCTTTCTAAGTTACTTGAAGAAAAGTGGGGGGTTTCGGCTGCTGCTCCTGTAGCTGTCGCTGCTGTTGCTGGTGCTGCTGCTCCAGCTGCTGAAGAAAAAACAGAATTTGATGTTATTCTTGTTGAAGGTGGCGCACAAAAAATTAATGTTATTAAAGAAGTTCGTGCCCTTACTGGACTTGGTCTTAAAGAAGCTAAAGATCTGGTTGAAGGAGCACCCAAGCCTATTAAAGAAGGTGCTTCTAAAGAAGAGGCAGAGAAAATTAAATCTCAACTTGAAGCTGCTGGTGCTAAAGTTGAACTTAAGTAAATTTAATTTTATCGGCGAACATTTATGTTCGCCGATTTTCTTTCTCTTAATACAAAGAGGGAAAATAATGAGTAAAAAACCTTTTCCCAATGGTTTCGTAACAGGAATGGGATAGGTTTGGATTACTTCCCCCTTCATCATAGAGTCAAAGAGATAAATGGCTTATGTTGGTGGGGAAAGTTAATGATGCTCATTATGAGTGTCAAGTGAACTGGTCTGCATATGCAGGTTAATGGTATAAGGCTTTCAAGGTTGGTCTACCTTGAACAGTAAAGATCAAGGAGCGACGATGGCTCAGACTCACGCAATGATGTCTCAATTCAATGGTCGTAAGCGCGTACGGAAATTTTTTGGTAAGATTCCTGAAGTAGCAGAAATGCCGAATCTTATTGAGGTTCAAAAAGCCTCATACGATCAATTTCTCATGGTTGAGGAACCGAAAGGTGGGCGACCAGATGAAGGTTTGCAAGCTGTTTTTAAATCGGTTTTTCCTATTTCAGATTTTTCCGGGACAGCTATGCTTGAGTTTGTAGGTTATGAATTTGATTTACCAAAATTTGATGTTGAAGAGTGCCGTCAACGTGATTTAACTTATGCTGCCCCATTAAAGGTCATATTGCGTTTGATTGTTTTTGATGTTGATGAGGATACTGGCTCCAAAGATATCAAAGATATTAAAGAGCAAGGCGTTTATATGGGCGATATGCCTTTAATGACGACGAATGGTACCTTTATTGTTAATGGTACGGAGCGTGTTATTGTTTCTCAGATGCATCGTTCTCCTGGTGTCTTTTTTGACCATGATAAAGGAAAGTCCCATTCATCAGGAAAGCTTCTTTTTGCTGCTCGTGTTATTCCATATCGTGGTTCTTGGCTTGACATTGAGTTTGATGCTAAAGATATCATTTATGCGCGTATTGATCGACGGCGCAAGATTCCTGTTACTAGTCTTTTGATGGCATTAGGTATGGATGCGTCGGATATTTTATCGACGTTTTATGATAAAGTGACTTATGAGCGTGATGGAGAAGGATGGCGTGTTCCTTATTCTGTGGATCGCTTTAAAGGAATGAAGCTCATTTCTGATCTTATAGATGCAGATAGTGGTGAAGTCGTTGCGGAGGCTGGTAAAAAATTAACAGTTCGTACTGCAAAGTCTTTGGTAGAAAAAGGACTTAAAGCGGTTAAAGTTAGTGAAGATGATTTATTAGGTTGTTATCTAGCCGAAGATATCGTCAATTACGAAACAGGTGAAATCTACCTTGAAGCTGGTGATGAAATTGACGAAAAAGTATTAAAAATTCTGCTCGATGTTAGTGCTGATCAAGTCAATATTCTTGATATTGATCACATGAATATTGGCGCTTACATCCGCAATACTTTGAAGGTAGATAAAAATGAAAGTCGGCAGGATGCGTTATTTGATATTTACCGGGTGATGCGTCCAGGTGAACCACCAACAATCGATACAGCAGAAGCAATGTTCCATTCATTGTTTTTTGATCCAGAGCGTTATGATCTTTCCGCTGTCGGGCGTGTTAAGATGAATTTACGTATGGATCTTGATTGTCCAGACACAGTTCGCATTTTACGCCAAGAGGATATTATTGCTGTTGTTAAGATGTTGGTTGAATTGCGTGATGGACGTGGTGAAATTGATGATATTGATAATCTTGGCAACCGTCGTGTTCGTTCCGTCGGGGAGTTAATGGAAAATCAATATCGCATTGGTCTTCTTCGTATGGAGCGTGCGATAAAAGAGCGTATGTCATCGGTTGAAATTGATACAGTTATGCCACAGGATTTGATTAATGCAAAGCCTGCGGCAGCAGCGGTCCGTGAATTTTTTGGGTCTTCACAATTGTCTCAGTTTATGGATCAAACCAATCCATTGTCAGAAATTACCCATAAACGCCGTCTTTCTGCTCTTGGTCCAGGTGGTTTGACTCGTGAACGTGCGGGTTTTGAAGTTCGTGACGTCCATCCTACGCATTATGGTCGAATTTGTCCGATTGAAACACCAGAAGGCCCGAATATTGGTCTGATTAACTCCTTAGCAACCTTTGCTCGGGTTAACAAATATGGCTTTATTGAAAGCCCATATCGAAAAATTATTGATGGTAAAGTCACAAAAGAAGTTATTTATCTTTCTGCGATGGAAGAAGCAAAGCATTATGTAGCTCAAGCTAATTCTTCATTAGATAGTGAAGGCCGCTTTATAGAAGAGTTTGTTGTTTGCCGTCATGCAGGTGAAGTTTTAATGGCGCCACGCGATCATGTTGATTTGATGGATGTTTCACCAAAACAGTTGGTTTCAGTTGCAGCAGCGCTTATTCCATTTTTGGAAAATGATGATGCGAATCGTGCGTTGATGGGATCGAACATGCAGCGTCAGGCAGTTCCTCTTGTACGCGCTGAGGCACCCTTTGTTGGTACGGGAATGGAATCCGTTGTTGCACGCGATTCAGGAGCTGCTGTGAGTGCAAAACGTAGTGGTGTTGTTGATCAAGTCGATGCTACCCGTATTGTTATTCGTGCAACAGAAGATTTAGATCCTTCAAAATCAGGCGTTGATATTTACCGTTTACAGAAATTTCAGCGTTCTAATCAGTCCACTTGTATTAATCAGCGTCCTCTTGTACATGTTGGTGATAGGGTAGAGAAAGGTGATATCATTGCAGATGGTCCATCTACGGATCTTGGTGATTTAGCTCTTGGGCGGAATGTTCTCGTAGCATTTATGCCTTGGAATGGATACAATTATGAAGATTCTATTTTGTTATCCGAGCGCATTGTTGCTGATGATGTGTTTACTTCAATTCATATTGAGGAATTTGAAGTTGCGGCACGCGATACAAAACTTGGACCTGAGGAAATTACGCGCGACATTCCTAATGTTGCGGAAGAAGCGTTAAGAAACCTTGATGAAGCTGGCATTATTTATATTGGTGCTGAAGTTCAACCAGGTGATATTTTAGTTGGAAAGATTACCCCAAAAGGTGAAAGTCCCATGACGCCGGAAGAAAAGCTTCTGCGTGCAATCTTTGGAGAAAAGGCATCTGATGTTCGTGATACTTCTATGCGTATGCCTCCTGGGACTTTTGGTACTGTTGTTGAAGTTCGCGTTTTTAATCGCCATGGCGTGGAAAAAGATGAACGTGCGATGGCAATTGAGCGTGAAGAAATTGAGCGTTTAGCAAAAGACCGAGATGATGAACAGTCGATTCTTGATCGCAATGTTTATGCGCGTCTTACCGATATGTTGACAGGTAAAGTTGCTGTAGAAGGTCCGAAAGGCTTTTCGGGTAGTAAAAAGCTTGATAGTACAGTAATGGGGCATTATCCACGATCACAGTGGTGGCAATTTGCTGTTGAGGATGAAAAGCTTCAAAATGAAATTGAAGCTTTGCGTAAACAATATGATGAATCAAAAGAAGCATTACAACGTCGCTTTATGGATAAAGTTGAAAAAGTCCAAAGAGGTGATGAAATGCCTCCTGGTGTCATGAAAATGGTGAAGGTTTTTGTGGCTGTGAAACGCAAAATCCAACCAGGTGATAAGATGGCGGGGCGTCACGGGAATAAGGGTGTTGTTTCACGTATTCTTCCCGTAGAAGATATGCCATTTCTTGAAGATGGGACCCATGCTGATATCGTCTTGAATCCACTTGGTGTGCCTAGTCGTATGAATGTTGGACAAATTCTTGAGACGCACCTTGGTTGGGCATGTGCCGGGATGGGCAAGAAGATTGGCGATTTGTTAGAGTTATATCAAGAAACTGGGGATATACTTCCTTTGCGTCAGCGTATTGAAAATCTTATGCCTGATGATAATCATAATGAACCAGTTCGTCAGTATGATAATGAAAGCCTTTACAAATTGGCTTTACAGATGAAGAAAGGGGTTTCAATTGCAACGCCTGTTTTTGATGGAGCACATGAGTCTGATATTAACATGATGCTGGAAGACGCAGGATTAGATAGTTCAGGGCAGGTTACGCTTTATGATGGTCGTACTGGGGAGCCTTTTGATCGTCCAGTAACGGTGGGATATATTTACATGTTGAAATTGCATCACCTTGTTGATGATAAGATTCATGCACGTTCTATTGGTCCCTATTCACTTGTTACGCAGCAGCCATTAGGAGGTAAGGCACAATTTGGTGGTCAGCGTTTTGGTGAAATGGAGGTTTGGGCACTTGAAGCTTATGGTGCTGCATACACTTTGCAGGAGATGCTAACAGTAAAATCAGATGATGTGGCTGGTCGAACAAAAGTCTATGAGGCAATTGTGCGTGGTGATGATACATTTGAGGCAGGTATACCCGAAAGCTTTAATGTGTTGGTAAAAGAAATGCGCTCACTTGCTCTTAATGTGGAGCTTGATGATGCGCGTGAACTTATTGCACAGCGGGCATTGTCTGATACGACAGAATAATAATTCAAGGAGCGCACTAGAAAAAGGCTGCGCTCTTATTACTTTAAGAGGCTCAATAACCTTATTAAGGCTATACAGGTTGTTTTTAAAAGTAAATGTATTTTAAAGAAGATCTGTTATAAAATAAATGAGATATTACAACAGGTTCTAAGAATCTTTGAAGGAGAACAGCATGAACCACGAGGTCATGAATCTTTTCAATCCTCAAGCGCCAGCGCAGACATTTGACTCTATTCGTATTTCTATTGCGAGTCCTGAGAAAATTTTGTCCTGGTCGTATGGTGAGATTAAGAAGCCTGAGACGATTAATTATCGGACGTTTAAACCAGAGCGTGATGGTCTTTTTTGTGCACGTATATTTGGCCCTATTAAGGACTATGAATGTCTATGTGGCAAATATAAACGCATGAAGTATAAGGGCATTATTTGTGAAAAGTGTGGTGTAGAGGTTACTCTTTCCCGCGTACGTCGTGAGCGTATGGGGCATATTGAACTTGCGGCACCCGTTGCGCATATATGGTTTCTTAAATCATTACCAGGTCGTATTTCTACACTTTTAGATTTAACTTTAAAAGATATTGAACGGGTTCTTTATTTTGAGAATTATATTGTAACCGAACCAGGATTGACATCTCTTAAGCTCCATCAGCTTCTTTCTGAAGAAGAATATATGCTTGCTATTGATGAATTTGGAGAAGATCAGTTTACAGCTATGATTGGCGCTGAAGCTATTTACGAGCTTTTAGCTAGTATGGAGTTAGATAAAATCGCTAATGATTTGCGTCTTGAATTAGCTGAAACAACTTCAGAGTTAAAGCAGAAAAAATTGATTAAACGACTTAAAATCGTTGAAAATTTTCTTGAATCTGGAAATAAGCCAGAGTGGATGATTATGAAAACAATTCCGGTTATTCCACCGGATTTGCGTCCATTGGTTCCGCTTGATGGTGGGCGTTTTGCGACATCAGATCTGAATGATCTTTATCGGCGTGTTATTAATCGTAATAACCGCTTGAAACGGCTGATTGAATTGCGTGCTCCTGGAATTATCGTGCGCAATGAAAAGCGTATGGTACAAGAAGCTGTTGATGCATTGTTTGATAATGGACGGCGTGGGCGTGTGATTACTGGAGCCAATAAACGTCCTCTTAAGTCTTTATCAGATATGTTGAAGGGCAAGCAAGGACGTTTTCGTCAGAACTTACTTGGGAAGCGTGTTGATTACTCGGGGCGTTCTGTTATCGTGACGGGTCCTGAATTAAAATTGCATCAATGTGGTCTTCCCAAAAAAATGGCTCTTGAATTATTTAAGCCTTTTATTTATGCGCGGCTTGATGCAAAAGGCTATTCATCAACGGTAAAGCAGGCAAAGAAGCTTGTTGAAAAAGAACATCCAGAAGTTTGGGATATCTTGGATGAGGTTATTCGTGAACACCCTGTTTTGCTCAATCGTGCACCAACATTGCACCGCTTGGGGATTCAGGCTTTTGAACCTATCTTGATTGAAGGGAAAGCTATCCAGCTTCATCCGCTGGTGTGCACTGCTTTTAATGCAGATTTTGATGGAGATCAGATGGCGGTTCATGTTCCGCTTTCTCTTGAAGCACAGCTTGAAGCCCGTGTTTTAATGATGTCAACCAATAATATTCTTCATCCAGCTAATGGAGCTCCCATTATTGTTCCATCACAGGATATGGTTCTTGGTCTTTATTATCTTTCGATTGTTTCTGAAAAAGAACCAGGTGAGGGAATGGCTTTTTCTGATATAGGTGAGCTTCATTATGCTTTAGAAAATAAGGTTGTAACGCTTCATACGAAGATTAAAGGCCGTGTTAAGAATATGGGGAAGGATGGAAAAGAAGTTTCTAAACTTTATGATACGACACCTGGTCGTTTGATTATCGGTGAGCTTTTGCCAAGAAATGCGGATATCTCATTTGATATTGTCAATCAAGAGATGACGAAAAAGAACATTTCTAAAATGATTGATCATGTTTATCGGCACTGTGGACAAAAAGAGACGGTTATTTTTTGTGACCGTATTATGCAGCTTGGCTTTTCTTATGCTTGTCGTGCAGGAATTTCATTCGGTAAGGACGATATGGTTATTCCTGATAGTAAGTCGCGTTTAGTTGCAGAAACAGAAGCTTTGGCTAAGGAGTACGAACAGCAATATAATGATGGTTTGATTACACAAGGTGAAAAATACAATAAGGTTGTAGATGCTTGGGGTAAATGTACAGATCGCGTCGCAGATGAAATGATGAAACGTATTCAAGCCGTCGATTTTGATCCTAAAACAGGTCGTCAACGACCGATGAATTCGATCTATATGATGTCGCACTCTGGTGCTCGTGGTTCTGCTAACCAGATGAGACAATTGGCCGGTATGCGTGGATTAATGGCAAAACCATCGGGTGAAATTATTGAAACACCCATTATTTCAAATTTTAAAGAAGGTCTAACTGTTAATGAATACTTCAATTCCACGCATGGTGCACGTAAAGGACTTGCTGATACTGCGTTAAAGACGGCGAACTCTGGTTATTTAACACGGCGTCTTGTTGATGTTGCACAGGATGCTATTATTTCAGCAGTTGATTGTGGTACCGCAAAAGGGCTTACCATGCAGCCGATTGTTGATGCAGGACAAATTGTTGCCTCCCTTGGGCAAAGAATTCTTGGTCGTACAGCGCTTGTTGATATTCTACATCCTGTCTCTGGAAAGGTTATCCTTGAAGGTGGAGCAATGATTGAGGAAGCTGATGTTGCGAAGATTGAAGCAGCTGGGATTCAATCTGTTCAAATTCGTTCTGCATTAACATGTGAAACACGTCTTGGTGTTTGTGCAAAATGCTATGGTCGTGATTTGGCGCGTGGAACACCTGTTAATCAGGGAGAAGCCGTTGGTGTTATTGCTGCTCAATCCATTGGTGAGCCGGGAACACAGCTTACTATGCGTACTTTCCACTTAGGAGGAACTGCGCAGGTTGTGGATTCATCGTATTTAGAGGCATCTTATGAAGGTAAGGTGGAAATTCGTAATCGTAATGTGGTTCGTAACTCTGAAGGCCATTTGGTTGTTATGGGGCGTAATATGGCTATCCTTATCAAGGATGAGTTAGGAAAAGAGCGCGTTGTACATCGTGTTAGCTATGGTGCTCATATTTTTGTTGATGATGGTGATGTGGTTAAACGTGGCCAACGTATAGCAGAATGGGATCCTTATACACGTCCAATTTTAACGGAAGTTGAAGGCTATGTGGGTTTTGAAGATATGATTGATGGTTTATCTGTCACTGAAACAGCTGATGAATCTACGGGTATTACGAAGCGTTTGGTGATTGATTGGCGCGCTAATCCACGTGGTGCGGATCTTAAACCAGCCATTATTATTCACACGGATAAAGAAGGTGAATCTATTGCTAAATTGTATAAGGGAGGTGAAGCCCGTTATATGATGTCAGTGGAAACTATTCTTTCTGTTGAACTTGGTGCTCATGTTAAGGCTGGTGATGTTATTGCTCGTTTGCCAATGGAAAGTGCCAAAACGAAAGATATTACGGGTGGTCTTCCTCGTGTGGCTGAGCTTTTTGAAGCGCGCCGTCCAAAGGATCATGCGATTATTGCTGAAGTTAGTGGTACAATTCGGTTTGGCCGTGGTTATAAGAATAAACGTCGTATCATTATTGAACCAAATGATGAAACTCTTGAGGCAGTAGAATACTTGATTCCAAAAGGTAAGTTGTTCCACTTCCAAGAAGGCGATCAAATTGAAAAGGGGGATTATATCCTTGATGGGAATCCAGCACCTCATGACATCTTGGCGATTAAGGGAGTTGAGGCTTTGGCATCTTATCTTGTTAATGAGATTCAGGAGGTTTATCGTTTGCAGGGAGTTCTTATTAATGATAAGCACATTGAAGTGATTGTTCGTCAAATGTTGCAAAAAGTTGAAATTACTGAATCTGGAGATTCTGGTTATATTCCAGGTGATAATGTTGATCGTATTGAACTTGATGAAATCAATGATAATTTGATTGCAGAAGGGAAGAAACCTGCATCTGGTAATCCCATTCTTCTTGGAATTACAAAAGCTTCTCTTCAAACGCCTTCTTTCATTTCGGCGGCATCGTTTCAGGAAACAACACGTGTTCTTACTGAAGCAGCAGTTTCTGGTAAAATTGATACTTTGCAAGGACTTAAAGAGAACGTTATTGTCGGTCGTCTTATTCCAGCAGGTACGGGTGGTACAATTTCTCAAATCCGTCGTATTGCTGCAGTTCGTGATGATTTGATTGTAGATGAGCAGCGTAAGTCTAGTAATAACGAAGTGGCTAAGGCTATGTTGACAAATATGACAACCGGGGCTGTTGCTGAATAATTTAAATACAACATCACATAATAAAAAAACGTCTGAATAGAAAGTTCAGACGTTTTCTTATTTCGAAATGCAGAAGTTGTATATTCTCTTGAAAAATATCAAAAATTATAAGGCGATAGTTATTTTTAACATCTTTAGTAGCTTATTGTTTTGTAATGATGCTTATCTTTCTTGTTGCTTCATTTTAAAGTTTTCTTATTTCTGAAGGCAGTATAGAAAGTTTTTTCCCAAGTATGTGAAACTCAAAAAACATATTCAAGGAAAAGAGTTGATTATCTACAAATCAAATAATGATTGATTTTGAATTTTAGGAAAATTTCTGATTGATATCTTCTATAAAGATTTAAAAGGACTTATAATGAAAGATCAATAGTCTTTCTGTAATATAAAAATAATTGATTCTCTACTATACAATGTTTGTGAATGTATTTTCTTCTAAAGTAGAATGCAGAAAATTAGAGATTAAGGTGCTCACTAAGTTTTATAAAAAATAGACATATTTCTTATAACAATGTGATCTATAAAGACAGAATAATAAAATGTACGAATATTATTCAATTGGAAAATTAACACGTGAGTTTTCAATAATAGCTCGAACTTTGCTATGAAGAAGAGGGATTTCTTATCCCTTTTCGGTTTGCAAATACACGGCTTTATACATAAACGGGTCGTCATAAGTTAAAACAAATCCTGTGTACTAAAAGAGTTAAATTTTCGTTGTCTGAAATATCTGATATTTTGACAATGGTTGGAAAACCACCTGATAATGAGAAAAAGCTTAAGAAATTAATTGCAGGAATTCATAAAAAACGAACTGATTTAAAGCAGATGCAGCATGATGTTGATGATCTTCTACAGGATTTAGAACGAATTGAGGAGAGTTTTTTGAGAGCTTAGCGGAGTTGGTGGTTAGACATTGATTATAAATTTATTTTGTCTTCTTTTAGACAAATTTCTTTCTCTTAAAAGAGATAGATTATACTATCTCTAAGGGGAATATTTACCACTGCGTGAAATGTGTAAGTCATTTAAAGAAATAGAGTGTTTGAAAAAGCTGCAAAGGTATTTTCGCAGTATATTATCCTTGATAAGAAAAAACTATTTTTCATAAAGAAAGTAAAAACAATGACAGTTTCTCCTATGAGTGTTTTTCAATCTATATTGTCACGAAAGTCAATTCGCGCTTTTACTGATCAGCCAGTTAGTTTGGAAACAATCAAAGAAATCTTAAAACTTGCAGCACGTGCACCATCTGGAACAAATATTCAGCCATGGCAAGTGATTGTGCTTACAGGAAGTGTATTACAGAAAGTAGGGCAAGAGCTTTCACAACTTGTGCTTTCAGGTGTAAAAGGAGAGCGTGAATATAGTTATTATCCACGTCAGTGGCGTGAGCCTTATATTTCAAGGCGTCGAAAAGTTGGTTTGGATCTTTATCAGAGTCTTGGAATTCAAAAAGGAGATGAAGAAAAAATGCTTCATCAAAAAGCACGAAATTTTTTATTTTTTGATGCACCTGTAGGACTCTTATTTACAATGGATCACGACATGGAAATAGGGAGTTGGCTTGATTTGGGTATGTTTATGCAGACCATTATGTTAGCAGCACGTGGATTTGGATTGGATACCTGTCCCCAAGCAGCTTTTGCTGATTATCATAAACAAATTCGTACGCTTTTATCTGTACCTTCTGATCGGAATATTATCTGTGGTATGGCACTTGGTTATCGCGATATGAGTGCTCCAGAAAACAATTTTGAGACAGAACGAGAACCGTTAGAAAACTTTGTACGTTTCATCGAAGCATGTCCATAAAATATTTTATATCATTAAGCATATACTTTGAAGAACTTGGTGCATTATGAAAAATATGCTTGGTAGAATTTTTTCATTCTTATTAAATTATGATGTTGCATATTAACACTTATTTTACTACGTTCGAAACATTAAGAGAGTGATGACTCTAAGGGCATTGTTCGTTTTGAAGGTTGGCTAATGGAAAGCACTATAGAAAGAGGGTGTTGGGTGGTAGCAAGACGAGCAACATTCGTGTTTATTGCTATCATTTTTTTACTCTATCTCGCAATTTGATTTTAAACAGGACAAACGTTATAGAAAAGCGTATACTCAGACCATATTGGAGTTTTGAGGTGGTTCGTGTTTTTATCTGTTTTTGAACTTTTTAAAATTGGTATTGGTCCTTCTAGCTCACATACGATGGGGCCGATGACAGCGGCTAATATGTTTTTGCAAAGGATACGAGATTTTTCTCAGTTATCTGATAACCAAGTTTCTCGTATACGTGTTTATCTTTATGGTTCTTTAGCTTTCACAGGTATTGGTCATGCGACAGATAGAGCTATCATATTAGGACTTTTAGGAGAAAAAGCGTCTACTGTTGATCCTGATAGCATGGGATTCCTGTTAGAAAAAGTTATACGTGAAAAAAAAGTGCAACCAGAAGGCCATCCCGTTTATCAGTTTGATTTGCAACGTGATCTTATTTTTGAACGAAAGGAAATTCTCCCTGGTCATACGAATGGACTAGCATTTGAAGGGCTTGATACTGATGGGAATGTTCTTTTGCGGCAGATTTATTATTCTATTGGTGGTGGCTTTGTTGTAACTGAGGATGAATTAAGACACATGAATGGTAATATAGAATCAGAAGTGTCTGAGGTGCCATATCCATTTGATTCTGCTCGTACAATGTTATCAATGGCAGAAAAATCAGGATTTTCAATTGCTGAAATGAAACGCTTAAATGAAGAAATAAAAATAGAGCGTTCTTCTCTTGATGCTGGGCTTGATGAAATTTTTTCAGCGATGACAAATTGCATTAATAGAGGTCTTTCACAAGAAGGTGAGTTGCCTGGTGGATTACGTATTCCAAGGCGTGCTAAAAAACTGCATGATACACTTTTGGAAAATCAAAAGAAAAATTGCAATTATCCACTTTTTGCAAATGATTGGCTTTCGGTATATGCTATAGCAGTCAATGAAGAAAATGCAGCAGGTGGTCGTATTGTTACAGCACCAACAAATGGAGCAGCCGGTATCGTCCCAGCCGTTTTGCGTTATTATCTTCAGTTTAATGATGATTCAGATCGAGAGGGAATACATAATTTTCTATTAACGGCAGCAGCTATAGGCGGTGTTATCAAACATAATGCCTCTATTTCTGGTGCAGAAGTTGGGTGTCAAGGTGAAGTTGGAACGGCATCTTCAATGGCCGCAGCAGGGTTGACCGCAGCGTTAGGTGGAACACCAGCTCAAATTGAAAATGCAGCGGAAATTGCGCTTGAACATCATTTAGGAATGACGTGTGATCCTGTTGCAGGTCTTGTACAAGTTCCTTGTATTGAGCGTAATGCAATGGGGGCTGTTAAGGCGGTAACGGCTTCTTCTCTTGCATTACATGGTAATGGAGATCATTTTGTTTCTCTTGATGCTTGTATAGAAACAATGCGCCAGACTGGTCATGATATGAGTGAACGCTATAAAGAGACAAGTAAAGGCGGTCTTGCAGTCAATGCGATATCTTGTTAAGAGCTGGAACATTTTTCAATCCATAACTGGACTTTTGGGAGAGAGATCGTATTTCCTAATAAAGCTTATGTTTTTTGTTCCTTATAAATCAAAGTTCCACTTTAATGCAGCAGTAGTTTGAAATAAATCTGAGATCATTCAGTGTTTTCTTAACGAATAATAGGTGTTGCATGCAAGCTTGGAGGGGAGAGTGTTGTGCATCTGTTTGATTTGTCTCTAAAGTGGGGAAAAAGTGTAATTTGGAAAAAATAAGAAAGCGTAAAGTAAAGTTAGTGATCAATCTGCCATTATTTTTAGCTGGGTTTTATGGCTTTAAAAAGTTTCCATAGCCATATATCTTTTAAGTAATGGAAGATTATGCCTGAGTATCCAAGGAAAATTTGTTTTAAATCTGAATAATTATGATGAAGAGAGTAGAGTTTTAAAGACTTTAATTTTTTAAAAGTGAAGTTTTTTCTACCTAGTATGGTAAAAAATGCCTTGAAAAAAAACACTAATTTACAATAATTAAGAGATATATTGGAAATATCTTTTTTATTTATAAATTTTTTACCGACAAAAAAATTAAAATAAATAATAACGTATACATTAAGAAATATTTATAAAAATTCTCATGAGAATAGAATGCACACAATAGAACATTATCGTGTTACGCGTTCGTGAGTTCGTTTTAAAAAAATATCTCTCAACGCTCCCAAGCTCATTTCACGATGGCACCTGTGAATGATATAACAGTAAATCCATTGAGCTGTCCCCATCTTTATGCTTAATAAAAAGAGTACGCTGGCATGGTTGCACACTTTGCCAGAGCCGCCCCTCTGTACAGGGACAAAGCTCTTGGCATTTGAAACGGTTCATTATAGGCATTTTTAGTCTTTTTGGTACAGTTTCACGCTACACACTAATCTCGCTCATAACATGCAAGAGACGGTTTTGATTGATTCAACATAAACAGATTTTTAATGAGAGAATCTTACGATATTCGAGATTCTCATCTAACATGCAAAATAATTAATTATTTTTATAAATCAGTATCTTGCATATGAATAATATAATGTAAGTTTTCCATGGATGGTATAAAATCTATAGAGTATTAGCATTTTTATTTATAAAGGGAGAAAACCAGCACTATCATCCTTTTTTAAATAGTTTATATGCCAATTTTTCTCGTGATGAGCAAGCGAGCGATTTTGACTGATTCAATATAAGAAGTAGAATAAGAGCATTTTACGAAAATCTCTTATTCAATATGCAAAAAATAAATTATAATTATAAATTAAAATCTTATGGAAATCGTTATTATAATATTTAATCTGATAATTTGTTTACGTTTTTTCATCGATAGTATTTGTATTTTCCAATTTTCTGTGCCTTTTGACATAAATACAAGTAAGAGGAGTGAGATTGTTTTTTTACAGCGTTTATGTTGTATGGGGAGCGTTATTAAGAGAGATTTTCTTTATTGAACTTTTACAATAATCCCATCAAATGATAAGCTTTCATCTAATGAAGCTATTCATTTTTTCCAGAAAGATATCAAGGACAATTTTTTATATTAAATCCAAAAAGTGGAAAAATATTGGGTATTTTTATGTCATTAACAATGTTTTTATTAAAAGCTTGGAGATATTGGATAGTTGGAAAAGCTGTCAGAAAAATTCAACAATTTAAGAAAAAAGTATGTTTATCAAAAGGTTTTCTAAGGCTGTAGATAATGGTTAATAATAAAATAATTTTTTAGAGAGGGTCTGTAGAATTAAATATTTGTTGCTCCTAAACGGATTTTAATAGGCACATTACCAGTTTGGCTCGCAACGCGTAAATGAATGCGTACAGGAGGCATTATGAGACGACGGTTGCGCATTGTTTGGCAAATGAGAAGGTTAACAAGAGACTGTGTATCTAATGCTGTCGAATTATATTTTAAACCAGTAAGTTTTGCGGCAGCATCGTGAAGAGAACGCAATGAAAGGAGGGATGATTGCTTCAATAAAATTTCTTTTTTATGGAATGAAGCAAAAGCATTATCTGTCATAATACTATCCTTAACGCAGAATTCAAAAATTTTTAGTAGGCTACAGTATAGCAGTTAAAATTTGCTTTCTTTAATGTAGAGCAAGCATCAAATGCAGCTTTTTTTGATTGAAACCCTGTAAAGCGTGCTCGGTAATAACGCCGCCCACTTTTTTCAAACAGTTGCATGTGTGAAGATGCATGCTTTAAAGTAGAAAAAGCTATATTTTTTGCTTTTAAAAGTAGAGTTTTTGCTTGTTCTTCACTAGGAAGAGAACCAATTTGGATAGCCCATCCGGCATTTTCGGACAAAGAGACTGTTACAATTTTATGAGTCTCAGCTGGTATAGTTTTTTGAGGATTCGGTATTGGTATAATTACCTTATTTACAGCCGTTATTGCGATATTGGAGTTTTTAGGTTGTTCTGCAAATGCTGTCAACATAGTCGAAATTTCATCGTCAAAATTACTTGAATCAGCTTTAATGGTCGGTATAGGAGTATTGGCCCCAGTGGGTAAGTGATAGCGTACAGAAGCTATTAAACGTTCACCACTTTTCATTTGGCTTGCTTTGGGCAAATATTGATTCAATAAGCTAGCCATATGCTCGTCACGTGCAGTAGATGATTTACCTCCCATAACAACAGCGACAATAGAGCGCCCCTCAAGACGCATCGAAGTTGCTAAATTAGAACCTGACATTTGTGTGTAGCCTGTTTTAATTCCATCGACACCTTTCATTATTTTAACAAGTTTATTGTGGCTGTTAATTTTATGTCCACGGAAATTAAAACTTTTTGTTTTGAACAATTTATATTGTTTGGGAAAATGTTTACGTAAAGCTAATGATAAAGTCGCTATATCTCGTGCTGTAGAATAATTGTGCACATCCGGAAGTCCTGAAGCATTTGCAAAATGTGTATGTTTCATGCCAAGTTTACGGGCTTTTACTGTCATCATTTGAGCGAATTTTTTTTCACTACCTCCAAGATATTCTGCAATGGCAGCAGCAACATCATTTGCGGATCTTGTAATGAGTGCTTTAGCTGCTGATTCTGCAGAAATTGTTTGGCCTGCTTTAAATCCAATTTTTGTCGGTGGACGCATTGCTGCATAATGTGAAACAGGAATTGGTGTATTTGGTGTCACACGACGCATCTGCATAGCTTCAAAGAGGAGGTACAATGTCATCATTTTTGTTAAAGAAGCAGGATAACGTTTCAGTGTTGCATTGGCTTGAAATAGAGTTTTTCCCGTAGTAGCATCTATAACAATAGCCGCATACTTATCAGGATAGGCCCCTTGAGGTGTGGCGGATGCCCAACAGTAAGAAAAAGCTAACATAACAAAAGAAATTGCTATTGTTTTACAGTAGCGCATAATTTTTTGATAATTAATATACACTTGCAGTATCCTATTTCTCCATTTATCCTAAAAAACTTCTATAAAGCTTCCTTTTCTGTAATTTATTGATGCAGTTTAGACGAATGGTATTACTAATTTGTTTACAGAAGTTATTTTATGAGTGAGCGATTGAAGTCTAACCATAGAGGAAATTTTTTTTCTAATACAAACAGGTATTGCAATAGTTATGAAAGAATTTAAAATTAATAAAAATGTGCTGCATGGAAAACGATAATGGGACAGATGCTCATAATAAACTCTATAGCTCGTATTATGCATAATGAAAAGGGCAAGAATTGGGATGAAGGTAGGCATGGTGCGGTTATAATGCCTAAGGCTAGAGAAAAACTTGAAAAACCTAAATTATGTCGCGTTTTTTTGCTTAATGATGATTACACACCTATGGATTTTGTTGTTTTCGTTTTGAAGAACTTTTTTAAAAAAAGTTTCGAAGAGGCAACGCGGATAATGTTAAATGTTCATCACAATGGGATAGGAGAATGTGGGACTTATACTTATGAAGTCGCTGAAATGAAAATATTACAAGTGAGGGAATGTGCGCGTCAAAATGAACATCCGTTACAATGTGTAATGGAATGGAAGTGAGGAGCTATGCCATCTTTTACACCTAGTCTTGAAGAGGTTTTGCATCGTGCATTAACAATTGCTACTCAAGCACGCCATGAATATGCAACACTAGAGCATCTTCTACTTGCGCTGTTAGATGATGCCGATGCAAATTCCGTTATTCAGGCTTGCCAAGTAGATGTGGAGGAATTGCGAGAGCGCTTAACCAATTATCTTCGCTCAGAGTTAGATGAACAGATTAGAGCTGATGAGGATACAAAGCCTACAGCTTTTTTCCAGCGTGTTATCCAACGTGCGGTGATTCATGCACAATCGGCTGGAAAAGATGAAGTATCGGGGGCAAATGTTCTTGTTGCAATTTTTTCTGAACGTGAAAGCCATGCAGCATATTTTCTTCAAGAGATGGGAATGACACGCTATGATGCTGTACGTTTTATTTCACAGGGTGTCACGCGTGATGATGGGTTATCCATGTTACTTGAAGGACTTGAAGAGCAATTAGATCAGCAGATTTCGGACAATAATGAAAGGGTAACAAGTGCTTTAACGAGTTATTGTGTTGATCTCAATTGTAAAGCACGTAATGGGAAAATTGATTTATTAATTGGCCGTGAAATAGAAATTTCACGCATGATTCAGATTTTATGTCGAAGGTCAAAAAATAATCCGCTTTTGGTTGGTGATCCTGGAGTGGGGAAAACCGCTATAATTGAGGGATTGGCAAAGCGCATTGTTGATGGGCAGGTGCCTGAAGTTTTATCAAATGCAACAATATTTTCTCTTGATATGGGGGGGCTTGTTGCTGGTACACGTTATCGCGGTGATTTTGAAGAACGCTTAAAGCAAGTTATTAAAGAGTTTGAGCTATATCCAGATGCTATTTTATTTATTGATGAAATTCATACCTTAATTGGAGCAGGAGCGACATTAGGGGGAAATATGGATGCAGCAAATCTTTTGAAACCTGTATTATCTTCTGGAACTATGCGATGTATTGGTTCGACGACTTACAGAGAATATCGCAAATTCTTTGAACAAGATCGTGCTTTAGAGCGTCGTTTTCAGAAGATTGATATTAATGAACCTTCTGTTACAGATGCGATTAAGATTTTGCAGGGGATGAAGCCTTATTTTGAAGATTTTCATCAGATTAAATATACAGATCAGGCGATGAAGGCATCTGTAGAATTATCTTCACGTTATATAATTGACCGTAGGTTACCTGACAAAGCAATTGATATTATTGATGAAAGTGGAGCAGCGCAAAAGCTTTTGCCACAAAAACAACGCAAGAAGAGTATAGGTGTTAAAGAAATTGAAGCGACTGTTGCTACAATTGCAAGAATTCCACCAAAAACAGTTTCTCGGAATGATCAGAAGATACTGAGTAAGCTTGAAAGAGAACTCAAACATGTTGTTTATGGTCAAGATCAGGCAATTTCCGTCTTAGTTTCATCCATAAAATTGGCGCGAGCAGGTTTACGCGAACCGGATAAACCAATAGGAAGTTATTTATTTTCAGGACCAACAGGTGTAGGAAAAACTGAAGTTGCAAAACAGCTTGCATCATCTTTAGGCATTGAATTATTGCGTTTTGATATGTCAGAATATATGGAACGGCATACGATAGCACGTTTAATCGGAGCACCTCCAGGTTATATAGGGTTTGATCAAGGAGGTCTCCTTACAGATGCCGTTGATCAGAAACCTCACGCAGTTCTATTGCTAGATGAGATTGAGAAAGCGCATCCAGAGTTATTTAATATTTTATTGCAGGTAATGGATTATGGTAGATTAACAGACCATAATGGTAAGAAAATTGATTTCCGCAATGTTATTTTGATTATGACAACCAATGCTGGTGCTTCAGATATGGCAAAATCAGCTATTGGATTTGGGAAAGTACATCGTGATGGTGAGGATATAGAAGCAATCAATCGACTCTTTACACCAGAATTTCGTAATCGGTTAGATGCAATTATTCCGTTTGCACCTTTATCTCATTTAATCATCAATCAGATAGTGCAAAAATTTATTTTTCAGCTTGAAGCACAATTAGCTGATCGGGGAATTTGTTTTGAGTTAAGCCCTTCTGCAACTTTATGGCTTTCTAATAAAGGATATGATTCTCAGATGGGAGCACGCCCATTAGGGCGTGTTATACAAGAATATATTAAAAAGCCATTAGCTGATGAAATTTTATTTGGAAAGTTACGCAATGGTGGTACCGTTCGCGTATTGACACAAAAATCAAATGGTAAAAAAGAAAGCTTACAGTTAGAAATTTCATCTTCCGATATATCTGTAAGTTCAAAGAAAAGTAAAATGGAAAACTTTACAAAAAAACGTGTAGGAAAAAAAAGCACAACAACTTAAAGGTGTGTTATAAAGCTGCACGGATTTTTTTTGCATTCTCTTCAAGTATTTCTGGAGGCGTTACCATATCATTATGAGGGGTAAGCTCTATTCCCTCCATACGTGGTATAATATGAAAATGAAGGTGATAGACGGTTTGTTGACTAGCTGCTTCATTAAATTGCATGACAGTTATGCCATCTGCTTGAAAGGCTTTTTTGACAGCATTTGCAATTTTTTGAACAGCTTTAATAACAGGAAATAATGTTTCAGGATCTGCATCAAGTAAGTTTCTAGAGCCTTTTTTAGGAATGACCAGCGTATGACCTGGTGCCTGTGGCATGATATCCATAAATCCAATAACATCATCATCTTCGTAGACACGAACAGAAGGGATTTCATTGCGAATCAATTTAGCAAAAATATTATTATTGTCATAAGCTTGTTTCATACAAATATTTCCTTTTATCGTAAGTTTAAGATTCTAATTTAAAAACGAAAAAATGCAAGGTTTATCAGAGTGTAAGACAAAGAAGTACTTTGACTTCAGTTATATTTAGGATAATGCACTGTCTTAATGAAGGTTTAAATTTCTATGATGGCTTCAACTTCTACAGGAACATCCATAGGAAGAGAGGCAACACCAATAGCAGAACGGGCGTGTTTTCCAATTTCACCAAGGATATTGACGAATAAATTAGAAGCTCCATTGGCAACAAAAGGAATATCGGTAAAATGAGAATCTACAGCCACAAAAACAGTAATTTTGACCACACGTTTTATTTTATTTAAGTCACCCAGAGTTGCCTTGAGTTGCGCGAGAATATTGAGAGCGCAAGCTTCAGATGCTTTTTGGGCTTGTTCGGTATTCACAGTTGCACCAACTTTACCGATAGCTATAGGTTTTCCATTAATAAGAGGGAGTTGTCCAGAAATAAAGAGTTGATTGCCACTTTGTGAAGTGGTGATGTAATTGGCAAGGGGGGAGATTACTTCAGGAAGAGTGATTCCGAATTTTTCTAAGTTTTTTTCAATCATATTGGTCATAATTTTAACTCCATAGCTGCTTTATAATATATTCATTGCATAATCTATTTTTTGATTTAAGAAAATGTGTGGTTAATTGAGAAATTAGCCTTTTTTGCCTTATTGTATGATGTTATGCAACGGGGATAAAGTTCGGAAGTTGGGAATGATTAGATCATTATTTATAATAATTTTATATATTGTTTTTTTATGTACTGCGAGAGCTGAAGAGCCCATTTTTATTGTGCCTCATCGAGCAATTTATGATTTTCATCTCGATAGTGTTTCTCATGAAATGACAATTTCTGCGATGTCAGGACGAATGGTTTACGAGCTCACTGGTTCGGCATGCCAGGGCTATAGCACACGTTTTCGTTTCATTAGCCGTGTTCACATTGAAGATATGCCAGTACGTTTGACGGATCAACAGACGACGAGTTATGAAACAGGAGACAGCCGTATATTTCGTTTTAATATTACAGATCAAGAGGGAGAAGAGGTTGTGCATCGTGCCGAGGGGGTTGCGGAGCGTACGCAAGATGGTATTACAGTTACCTTAAAAAAGCCAAAGGGAAAAGAGTATAAGCTTGCAATGGCTGAATTTCCAATGATGCAACTAAAAAATATTATCCGCCATGCAAAAGCAGGAGATCATTTTTACAATGTTACTGTATTTGATGGGACAAATAAAGCAGATAAAGTTATAAAAGAAAGTATCGTCATAGGGGAAAAGAAAACGCTTTTATCTGATAGCGAAACGGAAAAAGTAAGAAAATTGGATGAAGAAGAATATTGGCCTGTTACAATTTCTTATTTTGATGATGGAGAAAATAAAGATGGTTTGCCGGTTTATCGTAGCAGTTTTCTCTTACATGAGAATGGTGTCATGCGAGATCTTCATATAGATTATGGAACTTTTTCAGTGCGTGCAAAATTGAACAGTCTCGAATTCTTGGAACTTGGAAAAGATCTTAATCAATGTGAAAATGCAAATATTAAATGATTAAAGAAAATAACTTGAAAAAGAATCAAATATTAGTATGTTTGCGCTATTCCACACGCGGAGTCTGGGTGTTTGCAAATGATCTGTGAGAAACTTCTAGCAAGCATCCGCCGGTAGCAGGTCTTCCTGCTTTTTCCGCGGAGGTTGAACCGGAAAGGATAAGATTTATGGCACTACCCGATTTTACTATGCACCAGCTTTTAGAAGCCGGTGTGCATTTTGGTCACCAGACTCATCGCTGGAATCCCAAAATGACTCCCTATATTTATGGTCAGCGTAATAATATCCATATTATTGACCTTGCTCAGACCGTTCCACTTTTACATCAAGCACTTAAACTTGTTTCAGATACTGTAGCGCGTGGTGGTCGTATTCTCTTTGTTGGTACGAAACGACAAGCATCTGACATTATCGCTGATGCGGCCAATCGTTCTGCTCAATATTACGTTAATGCGCGTTGGCTTGGTGGCATGCTCACAAATTGGAAAACGATTTCCAATTCAATACATCGTTTGCGTAAGCTTGACAAAATTCTTGCCGCTGAAGCACAAGGCTTTACCAAAAAAGAACGTTTAAATCTCGAACGTGATCGTGAAAAGCTTAATCGTGCGCTTGGTGGTATTAAAGATATGGGTTCTGTTCCAGATCTTATATTTGTTATCGATACAAATAAAGAAAATATTGCACTCCAAGAAGCAAAGCGTTTGGGTATTCCTGTAATTGCTATTATTGATACCAATTGTGATCCCGATGACGTGACACATCCAATACCAGGTAATGACGATGCTTCACGTGCAATTTCTCTTTATTGCGATCTTTTTGCCCGTGCTGCTCTTGATGGTATTGCACGCCAGCAAGGAGCAATGGGTATCGATTTAGGAGCTCAAGTTGATGCACCTATGGAGCCTATTTTGGAAGAAAATGCAGTTTCAGAGGTTTCTGAATAATATAAAATGCCTAACTAAGGTACTTTTATTGTCTAAAGAAGAAGTTATAGGCGTGCAGAGGGATTTTGCACGCTTTCACTGTTACAAAATAAAGAGGCAAATATGAGCATTACTGCTGCACAAGTAAAAGAACTTCGAGAACTATCTGGCGCTGGTATGATGGACTGTAAAGCCGCCCTAGCAGAGACCAATGGTGATATGGAAGCTGCTGTTGATTGGCTTCGTAAAAAAGGAATAGCTAAAGCAGATAAAAAGGCTGGTCGTACAGCAGCTGAGGGATTAATCGGAGTCGTATCAAAAGATTCACATGCAGTTTTGGTTGAGATTAATTCTGAAACAGATTTTGTTGCACGCAATGATGGATTCCAAGACATCGTGCGTAAAGTAGCAACTGCTGCCTTAGATACGTCAGGGGATGTTGAATCTGTTTCTGTTTCTCTTTATCCAGGTTCTGAGAAGACTGTAGAGCTTACAATTAAAGATGCAATTGGCACAATTGGCGAAAATATGACATTTCGTCGTTCCGCTAAATTGTCTGTTGAGAATGGTGTTGTTGCGACTTATATACACAATAGTGTGGCTGATGGGCTTGGAAAACTTGGTGTTTTGGTTGCGATTGAGACAACAGGAAATAAAGAGGCTGCTCTTGCTTTTGGTCGGCAGGTCGCAATGCATATTGCGGCAACCAATCCATTAGCACTTACAGCACAAGGTGTTGATGCTTCTGCTGTTGAACGTGAAAAAGCAATTTTTTCAGATCAAGCACGTCAGTCTGGAAAGCCTGAAAATATCATTGAAAAAATGGTAGAAGGGCGTATGCGTAAATTTTTTGAAGAGGTTGTTTTGCTTTCACAGGCTTTTGTTATGAATCCTGATATGACTGTTGAGGCAGCTTTAAAGGACGCTGAGAAATCAATTGGTGCACCAGCAAAAATCACAGGCTTTATTCGTTTTGCACTAGGTGAAGGTGTAGAAAAAGAGGAGTCTGATTTTGCTGCAGAGGTTGCTGCTGCTGTAAAAGGCTAGTTATTGCAAACTCTTGATCAGAGATTTAAAGTCATATCATTGGTTGTAGAATCTCTGAGGGGAACAGTGTAATTGTTGAGAGGGCGTCACGTGAAAAAAGTGGTGCCCTTCGTGATGTCAAAAGCAAAAAGTAAATGAGCTTTTGGGGAGATTATTAATGGCATTAGCACTTCCGTATAAACGTATTCTTTTAAAGGCTTCTGGTGAAGCTCTTATGGGAGGGCAGAATTTTGGCATTGATGTTTCTGTTGTAGACCGTATTGCCGCTGATATTGCAGAAGTGCGCGCAATGGGGATAGAGGTTGCGGTTGTGATAGGTGGGGGAAATATTTTTCGTGGCGTTGCTGTTGCTTCGCATGGTGGAGAGCGAGTGACAGGTGATCATATGGGAATGCTTGCAACGGCTATTAACTCTTTAGCATTGCGAACATCATTGACAAAATTAGGCGTTGAAACGGTTGTACTCTCTGCGATTGCTATGCCACAAATTTGTGAAAGTTTCTCGCAACGTAAAGCAATAGCTTATATGAATCAGGGAAAAGTTGTTATTTTTGCAGGGGGTACAGGAAATCCATTTTTTACCACTGATTCTGCTGCCACTTTACGTGCAGCAGAAATTGGTGCGGATGTCCTTCTTAAAGGAACACAAGTTGATGGTATTTATTCAGCAGATCCAAAAATAGACCCTACGGCTAAGCGTTTTGACCAATTAACACATGTTGAAGTTTTGCAATGGGGATTATCTGTTATGGATTCAACGGCGGTCACTTTAGCACGTGAGAACAATGTACCGATTATTGTGTACTCCATTCATGAAAAAGGCGGTTTGGCTAAGGTTTTGAATGGAACAGGACGCTTTACAATAGTATCGGAATAAGGGTAAGCTTCAAAGAACAATTGAAGGAGACAGAAATATGAATGTTACATCAATTATGGATGATCTGAAACGTCGCATGGATGGTGCTATTACGGCTTTTAAACATGAATTAGGTGGTTTGCGGACTGGACGTGCATCGGCCAGTTTATTAGAACCGTTGACCGTTGAATCTTATGGTTCTGTTGTGCATATAAATCAAGTTGCTAATATTTCTGTTCCTGAACCTCGGATGCTTTCTGTTTCTGTATGGGATAAAACGATGGTCGGAGCTGTAGAGCGCGCTATTCGCGATTCTGGTCTTGGTTTAAATCCCATAACTGATGGTACGAATTTACGTATTCCTTTGCCTGAGTTGAATGAAGAGCGCCGTAAAGAACTTGTAAAAATTGCGCATCACTATGCAGAGCAAGCGCGTGTTGCTACACGTCATGTTCGTCGGGATGGTCTGGACAATTTGAAAAAGTTAGAAAAAGATGGTGAAATTGGACAAGATGAAGCCCATAGTTTGTCTGAGAAAGTTCAAAAACTCACAGATGAAACTATTGCTGATATTGATAAAATTTTAGCCGTAAAAGAATCTGAAATTATGCACGTTTAAGACGATTTTGTCGCTAGAAAAAGGATGTTATATTCCTAGCCTGTAAATTGTTTCTAGGGATAATTGTAGGGCGTGGTGTGCTCTGTGGTAGCAAGGTGTTATGCAGGAAGGTATTCTATCATTTTGATATGGGAGAGACTGATTTGAAAGGGCAGATGTTTTAATTTTTTAGTCTGCGTGGTAAATCATGCCCTTTGGTGGGAGACACTATTTAACAGCATGGTGCGGTTTTTTAGTTGAACATGTCTTTGTTAAAATGCATAATGAAAGCATTATTAGAAATTATTCAAATATTCTAAGATGAAGGTTGGGGAAAGAATATAATGAAAAAAACAAGCCTAACCTTTCTCTTATTTCTCATTATAAAACATGTGAGTATAATTGATCAAGCAGATGTTATGTGGCGTAATTCGTTTTTTAATGACGAATAGTTGATAGAAAAGTGTTTTTATACGAAACCTATATTAGTTAATTTGTATGGGGCAGAGGTAACTGCTTTTTTATTTTATATTTGAGAAAATATTAAAAAAATATTTTATAATTTTGACGGAGATTTTTGAAGCTGTTTTCATTGATTATTAGTTTCATAAGCGCTATCTTAGTAGACTGAATTATTTATGATAAATTATAAGAGAAATTATACAAGTATGAGATAAAAATACTGCGTAGGGGAGTTTTTCTTGCGTTAATTTTAGAGCTTGTATTTTCTATTTTTATTGTTTGGATGTTGTTTTGTCTAATTTGGTTTATCGTATTCTGACAGCTTTTGTTTTTGGCATTATTGCGTTGTATCTAACATGGTTGGGAGGAAATTTCTTTTTTTTATTTGTATGGTGTATTGGCGGTTTTGTTCTTTATGAGTGGATGAGTATTACTAAAGAGAAATGGTGTATTTTACAAAAAATATTAGCAAGTATCTTTTATTTAATCTTTGGCTTTTTTTTAGTGTTGAGTGTATCTGCTTCATTGATTTTTTGTGTTTTAATCGTTTTAGCTACAGTGTTAGCTATTATATCTATAAAAAAGAGTGGTTGGGTTTTTTGTGGTTTTTTATATGCCTCTTTTCCTGTTGTTGCTTTATGCTTTCTACGGGATCATGAACTGTTGGGGTTCCAAGTTGTTATTTTCTTATTTACGATAGTGTGGGGAACAGATATTGGTGGTTATTTTATCGGACGTGCATTAGGGGGCCCTAAATTAGCACCACAATTTTCTCCTAATAAAACATGGTCAGGAGCACTTGGTGGTACATTTGTCGGAGTTTTCGGTGGTATATGGGTTGCTTTTGGATTTTTTGATATAAATTTAGCCAGTTTTTTTGTGCCACTCCTTACACTTGTTTTGTCAATTGTTTCACAATTGAGTGATTTAGGGCAATCATGGCTCAAAAGACGGTTTTCTGTTAAAGATTCTAGTTCTTTATTGCCTGGACATGGTGGTTTTATGGATCGTATAGATGGATTGGTAGGGGCAGCTTTTCTTCTTTATTTAATTGGTTCATTTATGTCTGATATGGATGCGCCTTTTAATCTTTTTAGTATGATCTAATTGGGAGAAGATAGTTTGGAGCTTTTAAATCATATCGTCACTATGGGTGATTTTCTTTTAAGAAGTTTGAGTATTCTTTTCATCATTATGATTATCATTTTTGTGCACGAATTTGGGCACTATCTCATTGGTCGGTTGTGTGGTATTAAGGCGTTAATTTTTTCGCTTGGATTTGGACCAGAAATAGCGAGTTATACAGATAAGCATGGCACGAAGTGGCGTTTAGCACTTATCCCCTTAGGAGGTTATGTAAAATTTGTTGGGGATGAGGAAAAAATCGATACGGAATCATCCCAATCATCTCTGATTGTTGATGGTTCATTTGCTAGTGCGCATGCTTGGAAAAAAGCAGCAACTGTTTTTGCCGGTCCTTTCTTCAATGCTCTTTTTACTGTTGTTATTCTAACATTTTTTTTCTTTATCTATGGTCGTGTAGCCATTGAGCCCGTTGTTGGTTCTTTGGTAAAAGATAGCCCTGCTCTTCAATCCGGTTTGGAATTAGGTGATCGTTTTGTTGAAATGGATGGACGACGGGTTGAAAGCTTTGAAGATTTGATGAATTATGTAGCTTTTCACGGAAGAGAACCCATAGAGTTTAAAATAGAACGCATGGGGCGAGTCTTTACAACGATGATTACCCCAAAAGTCGTTGAGCGAGATGATGGATTTGGTAATCGAACACGAAGTGCTATGATAGGTGTAGGTGTTCCTGTTGATTTAAATAATCCTGCACATTTAGATCCAACTTATATAAAACATATTCGCTATGGTTTTGTAACAGCTGTAAGAAAAGCGTCAGATCGTACTGTGTTTATCGCCACTCAAACTGTTCTTTTTATGAGTCGTTTAATAGGAGGCAAAGAGGATCATTGTCGGCTAAGTGGACCTTCTAAAACCGTTAAAATTGCTTGGAAAGTGAGCGAGACAGGTTTTATCTCTTTGTTGAATTTGGCAGCTTTTCTTTCAATAAGTGTTGGGCTTATTAACCTTTTTCCGATTCTACCGCTTGACGGTGGGCATCTTTTATTTCATGTCATTGAGGTCATTACTGGGAAGACAATATCCACTCAAATTCAGGGAATCTTTTTTCGTTTAGGTTTTTCCATTCTTCTCCTTTTTATGATCTTTGTCTTTTTTAATGATTATTTTTGTTGGTTTAGCTAATTAAATTATGGAAAATGCTTTATAAATTAAGTAATAATAGCAAAAACAAATTGAAGGTTGTTTACCATGTCTACAAAATGTTGTGGCGTTGTACATTATAATGAGTAATTAAGGAATGAAAAGTCTCGCTGTAAAAAGGTTGTTATGGCAGTTAGCTTTTTAAGGCATCATGTCCAAGGAACGAGAGTAAGGTAAAAAAGCCAATGACTACGAATTCAAAGTTTTTAAATGCAGCATCTGTATTGGTGTTAAAGATGGGGATGATTGCCCCTGCAACGGTTTTTATGTCAATTGCTGCGGTCGGAGAAATACAAGCGTCTGTAGTCCGCTCTATTGAGGTTCGTGGGAATAAGTTTGTAAGTTCTCAGGCGATTCGAGACAATATGGGGATTAAGGTTGGGCAAGGTGTTTCCAGTGGTGATGTTGATAGTGCTGTGAAGAACCTTTTCGAATTGGGTTTATTTTATGATGTTAAAATAAATCCGGTGGGTGATAAATTGGTTGTATTCGTAAAAGAATATGAGGTTGTCAATCAAATATTGTTTCAAGGAAATAAATCTTTTAAAGACCCAGATCTTAAGCGGTTTATTTCTTTAAAACCGAATGAGCCTTTTAATTCTGCTAAGCTTTCTGCTGATATAAATACAATTCGTGAGGCTTATAAAACTCTTGGTCGTAATAATATCACTGTTAACGTTCAAACGATTAACCTTGGAAAAGGGCGGGTTAATGTGGTATTTAATGTCGTTGAAGGGAAAAAAACAAAGATTGGTGATATTACTTTTAAGGGAAATAATGTCTTTGGAAGTCGCCGTTTGCGTGATGTGATTTCAACAAAAACTTCAGGAATTTTTTCGAAGTTGTTGGGAGGTGATGTTTATAGTGAAGAGCGCCTCGCTGTTGATGAAGAAGCTTTACGTCGCTTTTATTATAACCGTGGTTATGCAGATTTTCGTGTAGTCTCTTCTAAAGCAACTTTTGATGCAGCAAGCAATACGTATAAAATTTCTTTTGTTCTTGATGAAGGGGCGCGTTATAAAATTAGTGATATTCAAGTTGAAAGTGATGTCGATGGAATTGACGTTCAATCTGTAAAAAGGATGCTTAAAACCCAGCCAGGTAATGTTTATAGTGCAGAAGATATTGAACAGTCTGTTGCAACTATTAATAACAAAGTTGCTGATTCGGGATATGCTTTTGCTAAAGTTGAACCGCGGGGAAATCGTAATTTAGCAAATCATACAATTTCAATTTTATATAATATTGAACAGGGTACACGTGCTTATATTCAGCGTATTGATATACGTGGTAATGAGAAAACGCGTGATTATGTCATTCGTCGTGAGATTGATTTGAATGAAGGAGATGCCTACAATCAAACTTTATTACAGCGGGCAAAACGTCGTCTAGAAAGTTTAGGTTTTTTCAAAGCCGTTAATATTTCAATGGTTCCTACCGAGCAATCTGACCAAGTTGTTTTGGTGATAGATGTCGTTGAAGCCTCAACAGGAGATCTCTCTCTTTCAGGGGGGTATACAACGGGGGGAACAAGTCCTGGTATGTCACTTGAAGTTTCTGTTACTGAACGTAATCTTGGGGGACGTGGTCAATATGTTCGTTTAGGATTAGGTGCGGGGCAAGAAAAATCTCGTAATTATAATTTATCATTTGTTGATCCTTATTTCTTAGGGTATCGTTTATCTGCTGGCGTTGATGTTTTTCGTAGTACTTATCGTGCTGATAAAGCCTATGATGTACGGCAGACAGGTGGATCACTGCGGTTTTCGTTACCTATTAATAATCAATTATCTGCTAATGTAGCTTATTCTTATGTGCAGGAAGAATATGATTTTGGCGGAGAGTATGATTTTGACAAAGAGAGTGACATAATAGAATTATATGGGAAATATTCTGGTGCGATTGTTCAAGCTGCAAAACACAGCCCTTGGAAACGTTCATCAATTAGTTATGGTTTCACCTATAATACGATTGATGATATGAGATCCCCCCATGATGGGTGGTATGTGCATCTGCTTCAGGAATATGCAGGGCTTGGTGGGAGTGCAAAGTTCTTGAAGACCACGGGTAAGGCGATGATGTACAAGACTCTTTCTGACCAGAAGGATATTGTTGGTTTGCTTTCCTTTGGGGGTGGTTATATCCACGGAATGGGCCGAGATGGTGTTCGTATTTTCGATATGTTTAAGGCGAATACTGATATAATCAGAGGGTTCAAATATAATGGGATAGGCCCACGTCAGGTTTCCAATAAGGGTGAAGTTTATTTCTTAGGGGGAACAACATATATGAATGCGACTGCTGAAGTACAGTTTCCTATTCCTGTTGTGCCTGAAGGATTTGGGTTGCGCGGTGCTTTATTTGCGGATATTGCCACGCTTTATGGTAATAATTATAAGGCAGTTTTTAAAGGTGAGCCGCCTGTTACCAATACCAAAAGTGCTTGGCGCTCATCTGCAGGTGTGAGTTTGATGTGGGATTCTCCGTTTGGTCCTTTGCGTTTTGATTATGCTTGGCCAATAATGAAGCAGGAGGGGGATCGTGTGCAGCAATTAAACTTTGGTATTTCTACAAAGTTCTGATTTGAGCGATTTTAAGAAGGAAAAACTTGAAGAGAATAGCTTAAGCTGGGAGAGAAAGTGTTTTGATGGCGGATACATTTTTTTTTACGCCGTCCCGACGATTGACAGTTGCAAATGCTGCTGAGTTGACGGGTGCAAAGCTTCTTAATCCAGAGTTTTCTCATAAAGTTATCAATACTCTTTCTTCACTTGAGAGTGCTGTGGAGGGTTCGCTTGTTTTTGTAGAGCATCGGAAGTTTTCTGATGCTTTGCTGGATAGTTCTGCTGTTGCTGTTTTGTGTACGAATGAGATTGTTTTTAAAGTTCCCGAAACTATGGCAATTTTGGTGACATCCACACCACAGCGTGACTTTGCTCAGATTGGTCGTATTTTGTTTCCAGATTCTGTTAAGCCAATACCTTGGTTGGGGAAGAAGGGGATTTCATCGCATGCGCATATTCATCCAACGGCTAAGTTGGCGCATGATGTGTGTATTGAAGCGGGAGCTGTTATTGGTAAAAATGTTGAGATTGGTGCAGGAACTCTTATCTCATCCACAGCTGTTATCGGTGAAAATTGCCGTATTGGATGTGACTGCTATATTGCTCCTAAGGTAACAGTTCAGTGTTCTATAATAGGTGATAAAGTTCAGCTTTATCCTGGTGTTTGCATTGGACAAGATGGTTTTGGTTATGTTGGGGGCGTTTCTGGAATCGAGAAAATTCCACAGCTTGGTCGCGTTATTATTGAGGATGGTGTAGAAGTTGGTGCGAACACGACAATTGATCGTGGAACATTTCAAGATACTGTTATTGGTGAAGGAAGCAAGATTGATAATCTTGTACAAATTGCCCACAATGTAAAAATTGGTCGCTATTGTCTTATTGCCGCTCAATGTGGCATTGCGGGAAGTACATCTATAGGGGATATGTCTCAGCTTGGTGGAAGTGTGGGAGTAGCTGATCACATCATAATAGGTAAATCTGTTCAGATTGCTGCTCGTAGTGGTGTTATGAATGACATTCCGGATGGCGAAAAATGGGGAGGTAGTCCAGCGCGACCATTTAAACAATGGTTTCGTGAAGTAGCGGCGTTGCGCAGTATGGGAAAAGTTAAAAAGGAGAAACGCTGATATGATCAGCAGTGAAAAAACTAAAAACTTAGAGGCTGTCGATATTGAAAAACTATTATCAATATTACCGCACCGTTATCCATTTTTATTAATTGATCGTATCGTTGATATTGATGGTGAACAAGAAGCGATTGGTATTAAAAATATAACGATTAACGAGCCACATTTTACAGGACATTTTCCCTCAAAGCCTGTTATGCCTGGAGTTTTGATTTTAGAAGCTATGGCACAAACGGCAGGAGCAATAGCACTTTTAAATTTAGGCAATAAGCAAACAAATTTAGTTTACCTTATGACGGTTGATAATGCGAAATTTCGTAAGCCGGTTATGCCTGGTGATCAGCTCAAGATTCATGTTCAGCTTTTGAAAAAAAGATCTGGTATGAGACGTTTTTCATGTGTTGCAAAAGTAGAAGATGTCCGTGTCGCTGAAGCAGAAATTGCTGCGATGATTGTTGAAAAAGAATAAACGATATTTGATAGGAATTTAAAAATGTCCGGTACGAAAATCCATCCAACTGCTCTTGTGGAGAAGGGAGCGCAGCTTGGTGAGAATGTATGCGTTGGGCCGTTTTGCCATATTAGTTCAGAGGCTGTTATTGGTGATGAATGTAGTTTGACAAGTCATGTTGTAATAATGGGAAAGACGACTTTAGGAGCTAAGAGTAAAGTATTTTCTCATGCAGTTTTGGGAGCTGAACCGCAAAATAATAAACATAAAGGAGGGGCTACGACTCTTTTTATTGGTAAGAATTGTACGATTCGTGAAGGTGTAACAATGCATAGGGGTTCCGATTCGAGTGTAGGAATGACAGTTGTTGGTGATAATTGCCAATTTTTTTGTTATGCGCATATCGCTCACGATTGTCATGTAGGCAATCATGTAACATTTGCCAATAACGTAATGATTGCTGGTCATGTTACTGTTGGTGATTATGTGATTATCGGGGGTGGAGCTGCTGTTCATCAATTTGTTCGTGTTGGACATCATGCATTTATTGGCGGTGTATCTGCACTAGTTGGTGATCTGATTCCTTATGGAACAGCTGTTGGTGTGCAGGCAAAACTTGCCGGACTTAATATTATTGGCATGAAGCGTGCAGGCCTTGGGCGTCAGGATATTCACGCACTACGTCATGCGGTTGCGATGCTTTTTGATCATAGCAAACCATTTAAAGAGCGTGTTAGTGATGTTGCTTCTTTTTATTCTTCTTCTCAGTCTGTTTCTGAAGTTGTTAATTTTATTAAAGAAGAAGGAAAGCGTTTTTATTGTACACCAAAATTTGAAGATAATAGAATAAAAGAACATAAGGATTAAAAATGCCTATTTACGGTGCCAGAAATTTTCTTTCCGGCCGTACTGCCGTTATAGCAGGAAATGGTGTTCTACCGATTACTGTTGCGCAGGTTCTTGAGAAGAATGGGCAAAATCCTTTTCTTGTACTTTTGCGTGGTGAAGCAGATTCTATTCTTTATCGTTATGAGCATTGCGAGCTATCAATTGTAGAGTTAGCACAACTCGTTAAAATCTTAAAAGAGGTTGGAGTTTATAATGTTGTTTTGGCAGGTGGTGTGAAAAAGCGACCACTTCTTAAACAATTGCGACTGGACTGGACAACATTTTTAGCTCTGCCTAAGTTAATCGGAGCTTTGAGGAAGGGAGATGATGCGTTATTAAAAGCTTTTATACGGATTATTGAAGCGTATGGTTTTTGTGTTATCGGTGCCCATGAAATAGTACCAGATCTTTTAGCTCCCATAGCATTTAATTTAACAATACGGCGTGCTACGCCAAAAGAGAAAAAAGATATTTTTTTAGCAGCAGAAGCAGCAAAACTTTTAGGTCAATTGGATATTGGACAAGCCGTTGTTGTTGTTCAGGGAAGGGTGGTTGCTTTGGAGGGCGCTGAGGGAACTGATAATATGTTGTGGCGTGTTTGTGAAATGCGAGAAAGAGGGCAAATTCCCTCTAAGGGTGGTGTTCTTGTAAAATGTGCAAAACCACAACAGGATAATCGCGTTGATTTGCCATCAATTGGTCCCGCGACAATAATGAATATTGCAAAGAGTGGTTTATCTGGTGTTGCGGTGGAGGCAAATAGAAGTCTAATATTATCAGTGAAAACAACAATAGAAAAAGCCAACAAATATTCTCTATTTATAGAGACATTTGAGAAGTTTGGTCATGAATAATTGTTTCTTAAAGATTGCAGTGGTTTCAGGTGAGGAATCTGGTGATTTACTTGGGGCCGATCTAATTTCTTGTTTATCACAACAGATAGGATGCAATATTCATTTGATTGGTGTTGGGGGGAGCCATTTAAAGGCATTAGGCTTAAAAAGCTTTTTTGATTCCCATGATATTGCTTTAATAGGTTTAAAGGAGGTGTTGAAAAAACTACCGTTGTTGTTGCTACACATTCGCAATTTATCCAAATTTATTGCACAAGAACAACCTGATTGTTTAATTATTATTGATAGTCCTGATTTCACGCATCGTATTGCAAAAAAGGTACGTGCTTTAGCGCCTTCTATTCCTATCATTAAATATATTGCACCAACCGTTTGGGCATGGAGGCCAGAGCGTGCAAAAGCTATGTGTGGATTTGTTGATCATGTTTTAGCGGTTTTTCCTTTTGAAGAAAAGATTATGCAAGATTTGGGAGGCCCTGCCACGACTTATGTTGGACATCGTCTTTTGACATATCCTCCCCTTTTGAGAATTCAGTCAGAAAAAAAAAGCCAATTAGAACAAAGAAATTTGATCGATACACAAGCATTATCGCCTACATTAGTTATTTTGCCAGGATCGCGCAATTCAGAAATTCGTTCTTTAATGCCTATTTTTCGAGAAACAGTAGAGATTCTTGTACAACGTATTCCTCATTTACGTATTATTTTACCAACCTTACCTCATTTGGTAGATAGAATCCGGGACTTTGTGCAGGGCTGGAAAAGCAAGATAGAAATTGTAGTTGGTGAAGATGAAAAATGGCGTGCTTTTGCACAAGCAGATGTTGCTCTTGCTGCACATGGAACTGTTTCACTTGAATTAGCCTTAGCAAAAGTTCCTATGGTTCTTTGCTATAAACTTGATTTCTTTTCTAAATTATTTATTTTTCCTAAAATGATGTTATGGAGTGCTGCTCTTCCAAATATTATTGCTGATAAGCCTATTGTTTCGGAATATTTGAATGAATTAATCCGTCCTGGCATGTTAGCAAGACAGGTAGAACAACTTTTGGCTAATCCTTTATTGCGACAGGCACAACTTGATTCCTTTGAGATGGTAGAACAGAAAATGAAAACTGAAGTACCATCGGGGGTTGTTGGCGCACAAACAATTATCACTCTTTTAAAAAGTAGGAATAAAATTGTATAAATAAAGCAATATTTTAATGATTAATATTTAATTTTAGCAAGAAATTCACAAGCACGTTGGCTTTTAGGATTGGTAAAAAATTTTTCAGATGCTGTATCTTCAACAATTTTTCCGTTTTCTAGAAAGAGTATTCTTTCTGAGACTTTCCGTGCGAAGTCCATTTCATGAGTAACACAAAGCATTGTGATTCCTGTATCTGCTAATTGAGCCATTACTTGCAAAACTTCTCCTACACTTTCTGGATCAAGAGCAGAGGTTGGTTCGTCAAAAAGCATTACTTCAGGTTCCATACAAAGTGCACGGGCAATCGCAACACGCTGTTGTTGCCCACCAGAGAGTTGTAAAGGATATTTTTCACAGTGTTTTTCAATACCGACATGCGTTAAGTAATGAATTGCTCGTTCTTTTGCTTGTTGTTTGGAAAGACCTTGAACTGTCATAGGGGCTAAAATACAATTTTGTATAACGCTCATGTGGGGGAATAAATTAAAGTTCTGAAAGACCATTCCTATCTTACGGAGAACATTTTTTTGCTGTTGTACAGGGGCGGTATGGATATCAACGTTATGGATACGGATCGAACCTTTTTGTGCTTGTTCTAATTGATTAATACAACGAATTAACGTTGATTTTCCAGATCCGGATGGGCCACAAATAACGATATGTTCACCAGTTTGAACATCAAAGTTGATATCATGTAGAACCTGAAAGTTTCCGTACCATTTATTGAGGTTTCGAATGGAGATCACAGGGTTTTTATTGGGAGAGATCGATTGATTATTTTTCAAATTCATCTTGTTTTATTCTTTCATTGATGAATGAATTTATTAATTCAACATTTTGATTTGGTAAAGTTCTTTTATGATCATTTATTTATCGTAAATATCGAGTGAGGCGATGTTCGATAAAAACAATAAAACGATGAATGAGTTCAACAATAAAAAGATAGATAAGGGCTGCCCAAACGTAAACTTGAAAATCGAATGTACGTGAATAAGTGAGTTTAGCAATCCCCATTAAATCATAAACAGTAATAAGTGAGGCAATGGCACTGGATTTAATCATTAAAATAAACTCATTGCCTAGAGGGCGTAATGCTATAATCATTGCTTGTGGAAGAATAACTTTAAAAAATGTGACAGAGTTGCTTAAACCTAAAGCTTTTGATGCTTCACGTTGCCCAGTTGTTACGGATAAAAAACTTCCTTTAAAGATCTCAGATTGATAGGCAGCAGAATTGAGTGTAAAAATAAAAAGACAACAATACCACGCGTTTTGAAAAAACCACCATAGACCAACCTGTTGCCAAAAATTGTTCATTGAACCAAGCCCATAATAAAAAAGGAAGAGTTGGGCTAACAAAGGAGAGCCGCGAAAAAAATAGACATAAGCATTTGCGAAATATTGTAAAAACGTATTCTTTGATAAACGCGCAAAAGCGATAAGCATACCAAGGAAAAAACCAAGAGAACAAGAAATAGAAACAAGCTCAACAGTAACAATAAAGCCATCAACAAATTTGGGGCCATAACGGCTTAAAAGATCAGGATTAAAAAGGAAATAAAGCCACTCCGGAATCATTAACCTAGCACCTTTTTATAGCCTATTTGAGTGTATGTTTCCACATAGCGTAATATTGTAGAAAAAAACGCTGAAAATAATAAATAGAGTAAGCATGCTACAAGATAAAATAGCATGGGTTTATTGGTTGCCGCGACAGCTAAATTCGTTTGTCGCATGAGGTCAACAAGCGCGATAGTTGAAACGAGGGATGTATCTTTCAGTAAAGTAAGCCAATTATTAGAAAGTCCTGGTAAGGCATTTCGGATGAGCTGAGGGAAGACAATACGAAAAAATGTGGTTGATCGTGAAAGGCCTAAAGCTTTGGCAGCTTCATATTGACCTTTATCAAAAATATTAAATGCTCCAAGCCAAACTTCACAAGAGAAAGCTGCAAAAACCAGACTGAGTGCAAGGACACCAGCAACAAAAGCATTGATGCTGAACATGATTTCAAGATTAAAATAGTCAAAGGCATTTTGAATAAGGTTTTGTAATCCATAGTAAACTAAAAACAGAGTTAAAAGCTCTGGTAATCCACGAAATACCGTTGAAAAGAGACGTGCTAGAGCTTTAGCTATCTTAATATTGGATCGAATCATTACTGCATTGAGAAGACCTAAGGGAAGCCCTAGAAGACCACAGCACAACGCCAATGACAATGTCATTCCTGCACTGGAAAGTATAACCGCTCCCCATCCACCATTGCTAAATGATAGCAATGCTAAATTTTCAATCATTCTTGTGTTCCTCATGAAAGAGTTAGATAATGTTTTTTAGAAATAGACAGTAGGTTGCATTTAAATATCACATTGATATTTAATAAACATCATTTGTAAAATATTTTCTCATAATTTTCTCATAAGTTCCATCCAAACGGATTTCTTTTATTGCTTCATTGAACTTATTTTTAAGATCATTATTATTTTGACGGATTGCAATTGCAACAGGAAACTTTGTTTCTTCCAGAGTTCCTAGGAGGAAACAGCAATCTTTTCCTTCATTTTTAAGCCAATTTAACGCTTCTAATTTATCAACAATAATCATATCAAGTCGATGATTTAAGAGGTCACGATTCATTTCTATTGTGGAAGGATAGAGTTTGATTTTTACCTCTTTAGAGGCATAATGATCTTCCGCATACAAAGCTTGTGTTGTATTGGATTGCACACCAAGATTTTTACCTCTAAAGCTTTGTGTTGAGAGTTCCTTAATTCCTGAATCTTTAGTAACAATGACAGCCAGTGCTGTGTCATAGTAAGGATCTGTAAAGTCAATTTTTTGTAAACGCTCTTGTGTATGAGAGAGAGAAGCAACAATAGCGTCATATTTTTTTGCAATAAGTCCGGGGATCATTCCCTCGAAATCTTGCGTGACAATAGTACACTCAACATTCATTTTTTTACAAAGTGCATAAGATATATCAATATCAAATCCCTGCAGTTTGTTATTTGAGTCAATATAACTAAAAGGAGGATAGGTGCCTTCACTCGCAATTTTTAATGTTTTCGCATCAGCCAATTGGGCGAATAGCGTGGCGCTTATTATAAGAGCTCCAGCTAATAGTTTCATGATATTCTCCTATTGGATAAGCGGGCAAATATGAAATCGTCACGTTTTATAATCTGTAAGCTTTTTGGGAGCAATGCAAAAATTTATCGGCGTTTATTTTAGATCATTATGTTGCAGATTATTATCAAAAAATTATCTTTTTTATTGATTTAAAGAAAATGAATATCTTATTGCTTTTATGATGGCTTAATTTTCATAAAATGAGTGCTTTGCATTATCTCATAAATAAAAATCGAGAAATTTTCTTGCAAAATAAGGCTATTCAATTTGAACATGAAGAAAAAATTAGATTTTTATAAAATAAAAATACAATCTCAATTATTATTAGATTCCATGAAAGGTTTAAATATCGAGAAACAATTAAAAATTAACTTTTTATAAATATAAATTTTTCTTATAAAAATACTGGGTTTTCAATCATACTTGCATGTTCAACAAAGAGTTTGAAAATATTCCTTAAAATATAAAGCTTCAAGTTTAATTCATAGTGATATTTAATCGATATCGAATGCAAAATACTTTCTCATAATTTCATCATAGGTTCCATCGGCGCGGATTTCTTCTATTGCTTTATTGAACTTATTTTTAAGATCAGTATTATTTTGACGGAGTGCAATTGCAATAGGAAATTTTGTTTCTTCTAAAGTTCCTAGAAGCTCGCAGCAATCCTTTCCTTCATTTTCAAGCCAATTTAATGCTTTTAATTTATCAAAGATGATTATATCAAGCCGATGGCTTAAAAGGTCACGAGTAACTTCTATTGCTGTAGGATAAAGTTTGATATTCACTTCTCCAGAGGCATAATGGTCTTCTGAATATGAAGCCTGTGTTGTATTTGATTGTACACCAAGATTTTTACCTTTAAAGCTTTGTGTTGAGATCTCTTTAATTTCCGAATTTTTGCTAACAATAACAGCGAGTACTGTATTGTAGTAAGGATCTGTAAAATCAATTTTTTGTAAGCGCTCTTTTGTAGGAGAAAGGGAAGAAATGATAGCATCGTATTTTTTGGCAATAAGTCCGGGAATCATTCCCTCGAAGTCTTGTACGACGATAGTGCATTCAATATTCATTTTTTTACAAAGTGCATAAGCTATATCAATATCAAATCCTTGCAGTTTATTATTTGAGTCAATATAACTAAATGGCGGATAAGAAGCATCACTTGCAATTTTCAGCGTTTGAGAATTGGCCGATAGAGTAAACAGTGTTGCGCTTATTATAAGAGCTCCTACTAATAATTTCATTATGTTCTCCTATTAGATAAGCTGGCAAATATGAAACCATTATGCATTTTTATAATCTTTAAGCTCTTTGGGAGCAATGTAAAAAATTGAGTTGTTTTCATTATGCTAGATATTATTATCAAAAAAATGATTTATTTTTATCAAGTATGGGAATAGAAAATACAGGAAAGAAGTAAACCTCTTATCGCTTATATAATGAATTTTAATAATTTTATTAAAAATAAGTAAATTATCTTTAAAAGAAAAACTATTAATTTAAATACAAAGAAAATTTTAGTCCTTAACAGGATAAAATATTATTATTTCCACTTTTTATATGAAATGCAGAATGTCAAAATAAATTTATTTTCTAACGATTGTGAAAATTTTCTTCTAAGAAGCTTGATTTTAGCCGATGATGTTTAAGATGAATGCCTGTATAGGATATAATCATTATAATAAGTTGATCTTTATAGCTATTCCTATAGAAAGAGTCATTTTGCATAGCAAATTTTAAGAGTGCATTTCATTTTCATTCTAATCTACTGTATTTGAAGAAGATAGAGAGTGAAACTCTAACATTGCTAAGTTTTAATATGTAATAAGTGTTTTAGATATGAGGGAATCATAGAAAATACGTTTCATTGAAAATAATGAGAATTATAGGGTAAAATTTTCAATTTCTTTTTACTAAATGTGTAGCTAATTTTCAAAAGAGTATTATCAATTTATTGACAGAGCCAAAATTTAGAATTTTTTCGTAAATTTTTTATGATGATGTTCTTTGGCGAGAAAGAGCTTTAAAATGAGGTTTTATAAAAATCCTTAAAGGATGCTTTTTGATCACTTTCAATAAAGCCTCAGTAAACTGAAGCTTTATTGATTGATTTATCTCTTTAATTTACACGTTCATCTATAGGAACATAGTCACGCATAGCATAACCTGTGTAAAGTTGTCGAGGACGACCAATTTTTTGGGCAGGGTCTTCAATCATTTCTTTCCATTGTGCCACCCACCCAACACTGCGTGCTAATGCAAAAAGAACAGTAAACATTTCGGTTGGAAAACCTAAAGCTTTTAATGTAATGCCGGAATAAAAATCAACATTGGGATAAAGCTTTTTCTCAATAAAATATTCATCACTTAAAGCAATTTTTTCAAGCTCTATTGCAATATCAAGAAGCGGGTCATCTTGAATGTTGAGTTCTTTTAAAACTTCATGACAAGTTTTTTGCATGATTTTTGCACGTGGATCATAATTTTTATAGACACGATGCCCAAAGCCCATAAGGCGGAAAGGATCATTTTTATCTTTTGCACGTGCAATAAATTCAGGAATTCTTTTAATAGAACCTATTTCTTGTAGCATTTTTAGACATGCTTCATTGGCACCACCATGTGCTGGTCCCCAAAGGCATGCAACACCTGCTGCAATACAGGCAAACGGATTAGCACCTGAGGATCCAGCAAGACGCACTGTAGATGTAGAAGCATTTTGTTCATGATCTGCATGAAGGATAAAGATTTGATCCATCGCTCGGGCAAGCACTGGATTTATTTTATATTCTTCACAAGGAACAGCAAAACACATATGGAGGAAATTTGCAGCATAACTAAGATCATTGCGTGGATAAACAAAGGCTTGTCCGATACTGTATTTATAGGCCATAGCAGCAAGCGTTGGAACTTTTGAGATAAGACGTACAGAAGCAATCATTCTCTGGTGAGGATCTGTAATATCAATAGAGTCGTGATAGAACGCAGACATAGCGCCAAGGCAGGCAACCATGACGGCCATGGGATGAGAGTCACGACGGAAGCCGTGGAAGAAACGTGAAAACTGCTCGTGGACCATGGTATGTTGCATAATACATCGATCAAAGTCGTTTTTTTCTTTCTGTGTTGGGAGTTCACCATAAAGGAGAAGATAACAACTTTCGAGAAAGTCTCCTTTTTCAGCCAATTGGTCGATAGGATAACCACGATAAAGCAATATGCCTTTATCACCATCAATATAAGTAATTTTTGATTCACAAGAAGCTGTTGAAGTAAAACCAGGATCATAAGTAAAAATATCGGTTTTTTTGTAGAGAGAAGCAATTTCGATGACTTCAGGTCCACTTGTGCCTTTACGCAGGGGAAGTTCTACTTTTTTATCATTCACAATAAGATGTGCGTTATTCTCAGACATTCGGTATTCCTTTCAGATCCTTCGCTTCTAAAAATTAAGACTCTGCTTCATCAGAGTAGGAGATATACAATAACTGAAGCTTTTCTTACTTATACTAAGGGCAGATTGCCTCTAAAAGTGAGTACATGCAATCTAAAATATTTCCTTAGCGATCATTATTACTCAATACAAATTGTATTTCAATGATATAACATAAAAAACTCTTTTAGATTGCGTTGAAATATTTGTATAGAGATCTATTTGAGGAGATCTATTCAGTACATATCATGAGTATATTTTTTTGATAAGTTGGTCTTTGATACGATGAAGGCATTCATCGCGTCCTAATAAAATAAGAATATCTAAAACTCCTGGCGATGTTGCGCGTCCTGTAAGAGCTGCGCGAAGTGGTTGGGCGATAGATCCAAATTTAAGATTTTCTGTTTGGGCATAAGAGCGAAGAGTTTCATCTAAAGCTTTTGTATCCCAAGAGGGGCAAGCTTTCAGGGCAAGATAAAGAGCGTTTAAAATGGTTCGTCCATTTTTATCTAAGAGCATTTGTGCTTTTTCATCAAGCTGTAATGGTCGTTGCGTAAAAATGAAGGCGGCATTATCAATCAGCTCGCACAGTGTTTTTGAACGTTCTTTCAAATGTGGGATTGCTTTTAAAAATTGAACACGGCGTTTTTCATCAAGTCTTTCAATGGTTTGTGCTCCCTTATCGGTTTCTGGTAGAATATCAAGAGCGGCATCAAAAAGTTCTTGATCATTGCTCATGCGCATATAGTGTCCGTTAATGGAATCGAGCTTTTTGAGATCAAAACGAGCAGCACCTTTGTTAATATCCTCAATATCAAACCAAGAAATCATATCTTCAAGTGATATAAGTTCGTCATCCCCGTGACTCCACCCTAAACGGACAAGGTAATTGCGCAAAGCAGCAGGAAGATATCCCATGGTTCGGTAAGCATCAACACCGAGCGCCCCATGCCGCTTTGATAATTTTGCGCCGTTTTCACCGTGGATAAGAGGAATATGTGCCATAACAGGAATATCCCATCCCATTGCTTTAAAGATGATTATTTGTCGGGCTGCATTGGTAAGATGATCGTCTCCACGTATGATATGTGTGATGCCCATATCATGATCATCAACGACAACAGCATGCATATAGGTAGGCGAACCATCAGAACGCAAAATAATAAAGTCATCAAGATCTTTATTAGGAAAACGAACATCACCTTGAACAAGATCATGTACTATGGTTTCTCCTTCTTGAGGGGCTTTGATGCGAATAACAGGCTTAACACCTTTAGGAGCTTCAGAACTATCACGGTCCCGCCAACGTCCATCATAACGGGGCGGGCGCCTTTCTGTACGGGCTTTTTCACGCATTTCAGCTAATTCTTCAGGTGAAGCATAACAATAATATGCTTTGCCATTCTTGACCAACTGCTCGGCGATTTGGCGGTGACGTTCTGCACGTTCAAATTGCGAAATAGGGGCGCCATCATAGTTAAGACCCATCCAGTGCAAGCCATCTATTATGGCTTTTACAGCTGCTTCTGTTGAACGTTCCCGGTCTGTATCTTCAATTCGTAGAAGCATTTTTCCACCGGTATGTTTTGCATAAAGCCAATTAAAAAGAGCAGTACGAGCGCCACCAATATGAAGGAAACCTGTGGGTGAAGGGGCAAAACGGGTAATAACAGACACGAATATTTTCCTTTAAATTGAGATATTACTTATGGAACTTTATAGAAAGGTTATGTTAGCATAAGTGATGGGGCGTGCAATAGCCGTATTGCGAGTTAAAGTGGGGGACTGATGTTTTATAAAAGTAAAGAGGGTTTATCCGAAAAATCTGTTACAGAAAGAAAAAAGCCATGTCAGATAGGGCAGAGTGTTTTTTCTAGATATGATGATGCAAAGAACGGTAGCTATAACCAACAAAAACTTTTTTTATTGACACTCTTAAAAGAAGTAATCATTTTTTTTCGCAAATGGTTAGAAGATTGTATTAATAAAGAGGTTGCTTTTGGTATCCTTTTTTCGCTGATTTTAGTCTTTTTTGCCCTAGGAATCGTTTTCTATTTTCATTTAGAGTGGGAACCAAGTTGGGGACAATTGGGGGCATTGGTCAGTATTTTTCTGGGAATATTCTATGGTGCACGTTTTTATCCAAAAATATGGATTCCCGTGGGATTTCTGTTTTGTATTATATTGGGTACTTTAGCGGCAAAAATAGAAACGTGGCGTATTGCAACACCCATGTTAGGCAGTGACATTGTCACTACATTGACGGGAAGAATTGTTTCTATTGAGTCAGGTGCCAAAGGAGGATTTCGTTTAGTTTTGGATATTTTGAGTACAGAAAAGCCCATATTACGCCATAGTCTTCATCGTGTTCGTTTATCGGCAAAATATTTGCCATCTGGCTTAGCGATTGGTGATGGACTGCATGGAAAAGTGAAGATGCGTGCATTCTCTGGGCCGGTGCGTCCAGGAGGCTACGATTTTAGTTTTCATAATTACTTTAAAAGAATTGGGGCACAAGGCGTTTATTTAGGAAAACCAAGAAAAATATCCGTTTCTCAGCCTGATGGGATATTCGCTATCATTCTACAGAAAATTGAAAATTTACGCACGAAGATGACACAAAGAATCCGTATAGCCCTTGAAGGAGAAAAGGGGAGTGTTGCAGCTGCCCTCATAACAGGGCAGCGTGCTGGTATTTCAAATGAGACAAATGAAGCATTACGTACAGCTGGATTAGCCCATATTTTATCAATATCAGGTTTACATATGGCGTTGTTAAGCGGCATAGTTCTTTTGAGTATCCGTAGTTTTTTAGCATTTTTTCCAGTTTTTTCTTCCTATTATTCCAGTAAAAAGTTTGCTGCTATCGTTGCGTTTATGATAACAGCTTTTTATTTGTTATTGTCGGGCTTAGCAATATCAGCGCAAAGAAGTTTTGTGATGATTGCTGTTATGTTGGTTGCTATATTGTGTAATCGCTCTGCTATAACAATGCGTAATTTTTCCATTGCAGGGTTGATAACTCTGGCGATGACACCCCATGAAATATTAGGTCCTAGCTTTCAAATGTCCTTTTCTGCGACTGCTGCTTTGATCGCTTTTTTTGATTGGTGGAGTGGAAGATCATTTTTTCGTAAAAGAAAAACAACTCCCTCTTATGTTGGAGGAGGAGTGATGAATTTTGTTTTCTTATCGATTCTTTCAACGTGTGCTTCTTCCTTTGTTGCAGGGAGTGCAAGTGGAATTTATGCTGCTTATCATTTTTCTAATATGGCATCTTTGAGCATTATCAGTAATGCTTTTGCTTTGCCTGTTATCTCAATTTTTGTCATTCCCTTTGGATTAATCGCAGTTCTTGCAATGTTAGGAGGATTCGAATGGCTTCCCCTTCAAATTATGGGCTTTGGAGTTGATCTTGTAATAAAGATTGCACATGCTATCAAGGCTATTTCTCCTGATTTAAATCCTGGTTTTATGCCGTTATCTGCGTTGATCTTACTGAGTATAGGCTTGGTTGGATTGACTTTTTGCAAAACACCTATCAGGCTCTTTTTTAGTTTTTTTATTTTGGTTGGTATTTGTATTTGTGTGATGCATTCACCTATACAGCTGATGATTGCAGATAATATGCGTCTGGTGGGTGTTATCCATGATAAAAAATTATATATTGATCGTTACCATATTTCTAAGTTAACGTCATCCATATGGAAAAAGTCATTCCGTGTGAATGAAATGATTAAACCAACAAAGTATGGGCCTTCATTGCACGGACAATTTATTTGTGATCGTCATGTCTGTTCATCCTTATTGGATAATGGATTAAAAGTGATCGTTTTACACAGAGAAACAGATCAATGTGTAGAGGCAGATATTCTCATTCAGACATTTACAATTGCGATGCATAATCCAGTATGTCACAAGAAGGCAAAAATAATATTTACCCCTCAACAATTGTTATCACGAGGAAGCGTGATGATGACCAAAAGTGGGGATATTATTTGGTCTTCTCTAGGGTTTCATAGACCATGGAATATGCATAGACGGTATGCACAAAAAAATATATAATTAAATCGCATTTTTCTTCATATCTGGACGATGACAAAACAGAAAAGAATAGAAGACTTTTCTGATAATATTTTGCGGTATTTAGATTGGTAAATTTATCAATGTCATTGAAACGAAATAATAATCTACAGTTTTCTAGAAATAGATGATTTTTATATCTGATCATTTTAATTTTTTCAAAAAAGTTGCTATGTGCGTCTTTGTGCATCCTATTGATAGCACAAGATAAATCAAAAATTCTTATTGAATGAGAAAAATGCTAACAAATCTTCTCAAAGAAATAAAAAAGATAATTGTTGATTATTCTATTTTATTCTTATCATATATTTCTATAACGAGTAACATCTTTTCAAGCAAAAGCGATGGTCAATTTAAATAGATTGCGTCAAGAGGTTATCTTTTATTATCATTATTATCGGTGGGAATAGGGGTGATAAGTGTTGCTTATACGGATAGAAGGCAAAGTCATTCATGAATGTTCAGCAGTTAAAAAAAATGGCAGCTGTTAGAGCGCTTGAATTTATTGAAGATGGTATGCGGCTTGGTATCGGATCTGGTTCGACAGTCAATGAGTTTATTCGTCTTCTTGGTGAGCGTGTTGCTGATGGTCTACGTGTGACTGGTGTTGCTACCTCACGACATTCTGAACAGCTCTGTCGTAAGTTTGGAGTTCCTGTTAGCACTTTAGAAGAAATACCTGAATTGGATCTTGATATTGATGGAGCAGATGAAATTGGTCCTCAGATGATGCTCATTAAAGGGGGAGGGGGAGCATTGTTGTATGAAAAAATTGTGGCATCGGCATCCCGTGAAATGCTTGTCATTGCTGATGAAACAAAGATAGTAAAAAGACTTGGTGCTTTTGCACTACCGATTGAAGTTAATTCATTTGGTATCCATACAACACGCAAAGCCATCGAAAAAGTTGCTGATGATTTAGGGCTTTCTGGAAAAATTGCATTGCGAATGAATGGAAAAAATCCTTTTGAAACAGATGGTGGCCATTTTATTCTTGATGCATTTTGGGGCTGCATTTTGCAACCAAAACCATTATCGGATGCACTTCTTGCTATTCCTGGTGTTGTTGAGCATGGCCTTTTTTTGGGGTTGGCTTCACGTGCAATTGTCGCTATGGCTGATGGGCAAATAAAAGTTTTAGAACCGTTTGATTTTTAGAAAAGGCATTTACATGATGATATGTTAGCACAGTAAAAAAGGGTCTTAAAGATTTTAGGTAGAATAACGAATTAAAATTATAATTAGCGATCGGGGTAATCATTAAATGAAAGTAATATTTTCTTTTCAGCGTTTTGTCGTATATTTTAGTGCAATTGCTATTTTTGTTGTGAATGTTGGAATGGTTTATGCACAAGGTGTGAGTGATCAACATTTAGATTCAGCGCGAAAGGCGATCAGATCCATTCATGCAACGGATCAATTTGATAGCTTTTTACCAAATGCAGTCCATGATTTCAAAAATGAACTAATCAGTGATGATCCGAATTTGGCAACAGCTATTTCTGATATTGTTGATAAACAAGCGCTTGCTTTAGTTAAAAGGCGCTCTGATCTAGAAAAAGAGATTGCTCATGTGTATGCAAAATATTTTACTCAAAAAGAGCTTGATGCCATTACAGCATTTTATAATTCTGACACCGGTAAAAAGTTTTTGACAGAAGTCCCCAATATTGCACGTGATTCTTATTCAGCATTTGATATATGGCGTACTGCTCTTATGCGGGATCTTGTAGAAAATGTGAAAAAAGAGATGTCTGAAACACTTAATTTGAATAATTCTACTATGCCTACAAATATGCCTATAAAATCAGAATCTTCAGAAAATAAAAAATAGCTTGATTGATATTATGACAACAATGGGCAATTTCTGATTTTTTTAATAGCGGCGGTTTTCCCGCCGTTTTAAATATTTTAATAAGAATAAACCCTTTAAGAATATTGCTTAAAATGCTTCTTCAAAAGAAAAAAGACTTTTATTTGATAATAAATGATCTTAGCCTATTGTTTGTAGATATATGAGAAGGATTAGTTCGTGGGTTCTTTTGATTTTGATTTATTTGTTATTGGAAGTGGTTCTGGTGGAGTGCGTGCAGCACGGCTTGCTGGAGGTCTTGGTAAGCGGGTAGCTATAGCAGAGGAATATCGTATAGGGGGCACTTGTGTTATTCGTGGTTGCGTTCCCAAAAAACTTTATGTTTATGCATCACAATATGTAAGAGAATTTAAGAAAAGTGTTGGTTTTGGGTGGGAATATGCGGATCCAATTTTTAGCTGGGAAAAGTTGGTTGCAGCTAAAAATAAAGAAATATCAAGGTTAGAAGGCCTGTATCGTAAGGGATTAGAAAATAACAATGTGCATATTTATGAAAGTCGTGCTACTTTTATAGATGATCACACATTAGAGCTTTCTGCCACGGGTGAGCGGGTAAGTGCAGAAAAAATTTTGATTGCAACAGGGGCAAAACTTGCACCAAATACGTCCATAGAAGGCGGTGAATTTTGCCTTACTTCTAATGAGATTTTTGACCTTAATCAACTCCCAAAATCAATAGTGATTGTTGGTGGAGGGTATATTGGTGTTGAATTTGCTAATATTTTTCATGAATTAGGTGTAAAAACAATACTCCTTCATCGCGGTGATTTAATCCTTCGTAATTTTGATCATGATTTGCGGCAATTGCTCAGCGATGCAATGATTGAAAAAGGGATTTCTATTCTCTATGGCATAACAATTTCTAAAGTACAGGCTGCCGAAAACTGTTATGATATTGTTTTATCAAATGGGCAAACGATCAGCACTGACCAAGTTCTGTTAGCTACGGGACGGATGCCCAATACTGCTGGTTTAGGACTTGAGAGAGTAGGTATAGAAGTTAATGAATTTGGTGCAGTTGTTGTTGATGAGAAAATGACAACAAATATCCCCCATATTTGGGCTGTTGGTGATGTAACAGGTCATATTCAATTAACACCCGTTGCGATTCATGATGCAATGTGTTTTGTTAAGACAGCATTTGAGAATATTCCCACAACACCTGATTATGATTTAATTACAACGGCAGTTTTTTCTCAACCAGAGATTGGAACGGTTGGTCTTTCAGAAGAGGAGGCGGTAAAGCGTTATAAGCGTCTTGAAATTTATCGTACAGTTTTTCGTCCTATGCGTAATATTCTTTCTGGTATTTCAGAGAAAATGCTTATGAAACTCATTGTTGATGGTGAAAGCCGTATTGTTGTGGGCGCTCATATTTTAGGGGAAAATGCTGGTGAAATGGCACAGCTTATAGGGATATCTCTCAAGGGTAAGCTAACGAAGGATATCTTTGATGAAACGATGGCAGTGCATCCAACGATGGCAGAAGAATTGGTAACGATGTATAAACCAAGTTATATATATGAAAATGGGAAGAAAATAGAAAGTTAAACAGCATATATTTTGGTGAAAAGTTTTTGATATGCCAAGCTGTAAGTTTTGTAAGTTTAGTCTTTAGAGAGAGTATAATGATAAAAGAATGGGTGCCTGACTCTTGGAGAGAAAGGCCAATTAAACAAGTTCCGACTTATCCGGATAAGTCTATGTTAGAAAATGTTGAACGAAAACTGAGAAGCTATCCTCCTTTAGTTTTTGCCGGTGAAGCACGTGATTTAAAAAATGAATTAGCAGCCGTTGCGAAAGGCCAAGCTTTTTTATTGCAAGGTGGTGATTGTGCCGAAAGCTTTGCAGAACATGAAGCTGATAATATTCGTGATTTTTTTCGTGTATTTTTGCAAATGGCGATTGTTTTAACCTTTGGTAGTTTTAAGCCTGTTGTTAAAATTGGTCGTATTGCTGGTCAATTTGCAAAGCCACGCTCTTCTGATATCGAAAGTAAAGAAGGGATTGATCTTCCTGCTTATCGGGGGGATATTATTAATGGCATTGAATTTAGAGCCGATTCTCGTATTCCGGATCCGCAACGGATGTCCATGGCTTATCGCCAATCTGCGGCAACACTTAATCTCTTGCGTGCTTTTTCACAAGGTGGCTATGCTGATTTAGAAAATGTTCACACATGGATGTTGAGTTTTGTTTCTAACAGTCCGCAGGGGGAACGTTATGAATTATTGGCAGAGCGTATTTCTGAAGCAATTGATTTTATGCGTTCTATAGGGATTACATCCAAAACGCATTCTTCATTGCGTGAAACATCTTTTTATACCAGTCATGAAGCACTTTTACTTGGTTATGAAGAGGCTTTGACGCGAATTGATTCAACTTCAGGAAATTGGTATGCAACATCTGGCCATATGTTATGGATTGGAGACCGTACACGTCAGATTGACCATGCTCACGTTGAATATTGTCGTGGTATCAAAAATCCTATAGGATTAAAGTGTGGCCCTTCCATTGAGCCTGATGAGCTTTTAAGATTAATTGATATTCTAAATCCTGAAAACGAGCCAGGTCGGCTTACCCTTATTACGCGCTTTGGTTATGATAAGGTTGAAAGTTATCTACCTAAACTCATCCGCGCCGTTGAACGCGAGAAGCGTGCGGTTATATGGTCATGTGATCCAATGCATGGCAATACAATTACTGTTAGTGGTTATAAAACGCGTCCCTTTGATTATGTTTTAAAAGAAGTCGAGAATTTTTTTGCTGTGCATCATGGAGAGGGAACTTATCCAGGAGGCATTCATATTGAGATGACAGGTCGTGATGTCACTGAATGCACCGGTGGGGCACATGCTATTTCTGTGGACGATTTGTCTGATCGTTATCATACGCAATGTGATCCACGATTAAATGCAGATCAATCGTTAGAATTGGCGTTTCTTGTTGCGGAACTCCTTAAAAAAAATCGTGCCACTGACCCGTTAGCAATTGCCACTGGTGGATAGCAAAAGTTTACCTAATATTTTAGATCATATGACAGAAGAGAATTTAAAAAAAAGCGATGTTTCTGATGATTAAAAATAAAGTTGTGGTTGCCAAACTGATGAAGTGATAAAAAGACTTATGAAAAATGATTTTCGGGTAGCAATTGCCCAATTAAATCCTATTGTCGGTGATATTGAGGGGAATTTTTCTCTAGCTGTTATGGCACATCAAAAGGCTAAAGAAGAGGGAGCTGACCTTGTTTTATTATCGGAGCTTTTTATAAGCGCTTATCCACCAGAAGATCTTGTTCTAAAATCTGCTTTTACAAAAACATGTGAAGAGGCTGTTGGAAATTTAGCAAAAATAACCGTAGGCGGACCAGGAATTGTCATTGGTCTTCCATTAAGGCGTAATGGCAATGTTTATAACGGTCTCATGCTTCTTGATGAAGGGCGAGTTATTGCTGAAAGCTTAAAGTTTGATTTACCTAATTATGCCGAATTTGATGAAAAGCGTTTGTTTTCTTCAGGTCCACGTCCTGAGCCTATTGTTTATCATGGAATCAAATTAGGAATAGTCATTTGTGAGGATCTATGGAATGATTTCTCTCTGAGTACAGAGCTTAAAGATAAAGGAGCGGAAATTATTCTCGTCCTTAACGGATCTCCCTACTATCGTAATAAAACTTTAAAACGTATAGATGTTGTTCATACGCAAGCTCTACGATCTGGGGTACCAATTATTTATGCTAATCAAGTTGGTGGTCAAGATGAGCTCGTTTTTGATGGCGGGTCTTTTGCCTTAAATGGGCAAGGCAAAAAAGTGTTTCAAATGAAACACTTTGAAAGGCAGATAGCTTTGAGCCATTGGCAACGAACAACGACGGGATGGAACTGTGTTTTAGGTCCTAATGAAAATCTTCTCAATGGATTAGCAGCCGATTATCAAGCTTGTGTTTTAGGCTTGAAAGATTACGTTAATAAAAACGGCTTTAAGGATGTTATTCTTGGTCTTTCAGGAGGAATTGATTCAGCCCTGTGTGCGGCAATGGCGGTGGATGCTCTTGGTGCTGAGAGGGTTCGCACCATTATGATGCCTTATCATTTCACTTCGCAAGAATCATTGAAAGATGCCAAAGAATGTGCTGATCTTTTAGGATGTCATTATGAAATCATACCGATTGCACAACCTGTTGAGGCTTTTTTAAAGACAATGGCACCTATTTTTTCAGGGTTACCCTCTGATGTAACAGAAGAAAATCTTCAAAGTCGCATACGCGGTACACTTTTGATGGCTCTTTCGAATAAATTCGGATCAATGGTGGTAACGACAGGCAATAAGTCAGAAATGGCTGTAGGATATGCAACACTATATGGGGATATGAATGGCGGATTTAATCCTCTTAAAGATATTTATAAAATGCAGGTTTACGCATTAGCTGAATGGCGCAATAAAAATCACTTGCACAATTTGAGAGGACCAGAAGGAATTGTCATTTCATCCAATATTATAGAAAAAGTGCCTTCTGCAGAACTGCGAGAAAATCAAAAAGATGAAGATTCTCTTCCCCCTTATCCTATTTTAGATGATATATTACAATCTCTTGTAGAAAATGACATGAGTATTTGTGATATTGTTAAACGTGGGCATTCACGAGAAACTGTTGAGAAAGTTGAACAGCTTCTTTATGGTGCCGAATATAAAAGACGACAATCTGCACCCGGTGTAAAAATCAGTTACAAGAATTTCGGACGCGATCGTCGCTATCCCATAGTCAATCATTTTCGTGATAAAAATTGAGTATTATTTTATGGTTAAAGTTCGTTTTGCTCCCTCTCCAACAGGTTATATTCATATTGGCAATATCCGTATTGCACTTTTCAATTGGCTTTATGCGCAAGCGTATAAGGGAGAATTTATTTTGCGCTATGATGATACAGATGTTGAACGTTCTAAACAAGAATATATTGATGCTATTGCTGTTGACCTTGAATGGCTTGGTATTCAACCAGATTCAATTTATTATCAATCTAAGCGATTTAATCGATATGATGAAGTTGCGGAAATTCTCAAACAACGCGGGCTTCTTTATCCCTGTTATGAGACTGCAGAAGAATTAGAGCGGCGTCGTAAAATTCAGCTTTCACGCAAATTGCCTCCTATTTATAACCGTGCAGCATTAAAATTGACGGCAGAAGAGAAAAAAAACTTTGAATCTCAAGGTCGTAAACCCCATTGGCGTTTTCTTCTTCCTAATTTTGAAAGTGATCCTTTGCAAACAAAGCGAACAGAAGTTTGCTGGAATGATGCGATAAAGGGGAAGCAGACGATTGATTTGGCTTCTCTTTCAGATCCTGTTCTTATTCGTGAAGATGGAAGCTATCTTTATACATTGCCGTCTATTGTTGATGATGTAGATATGGCTATTACGCATATTATTCGCGGGGATGATCATATTACAAATACAGGCGCTCAAATTGCTATTTTTAAAGCCCTTAATGCAGAATTACCGGTTTTTGCTCATACCAATTTATTGGCGACAGTTTTAGGAAAAGGATTTTCAAAACGTAATAATGATCTTTCTATTCGTTCTCTACGGGAAGAAGGATTTGAATCTATCGCTGTTCAATGTCTTGCTGTTTTGATTGGGACATCGCAAAATGTGCATCCCTATCCCAATCAAGCTGCGCTTTTAGAACATTTTAATCTCCAAGATACGTCAAGATCCGTTGCAAAATTTGATATTACTGATCTTTGTACTTTGAATAGCCATCTTGTCCATGAACTACCCTATGAGGAAGTTAAAACACGCCTTAAAAAACTTTCTATTGAGGGAGATAAGGTGGAATATTTCTGGAACGCGATAAGACGCAATATTGATAAAGTCAAAGATGCTGTTTTGTGGTGGAAAATCATTCATGATGAACAAAATTTTGATACAGTAGCACTAGAGGATCGTGCATTTGTGCGTCAATCACTCGATTTCTTACCTGAAGGTGCTTTGAATGAGGAAAGTTGGAAAATTTGGACAACAGCATTAAAAGAAAAAACAGGTCGGAAAGGAAAATCTTTATTTATGCCATTACGTCAAGCACTTACGGGCATGGATCATGGACCTGAAATGGGAAAGCTTTTGCAGCTTTTAGGGCGTGAAAAGGTAATAGAAAGGCTCTCTAAGAAATAAGAGAAACTTTTAAAAGGCATCTTTTATTTACTTTATGCTTACAGAGAGTAAAGGACGAGTCTATCTACGCGTTTTTATGAGCATGAATGCAGGAATATCATCACCAAATCCAAGGGGCGTGTAATTCTTATTTTTTCGTGAGCGTTGTTGCTCAGATGGCTTCTCCTTATTATTTGCGTTTTTGATATATTCTGTTTTATTCTCTTCTACAGATTTTTTAGTGTGAGCAACAGGCTCTTTAGGAGCAGTTTTCTTTGATGATTTTGAAGACTTTTTCTTTACAACAATATCTTCTGTTTGATCATCGGCTATTAAAGTTGAGAGATCTCCATTGAGCCATTCAATTTTTTCATTACTCATTTCCTCAATGGCATTGATATATTTTTGATCAGCTTTTGTGACAATTGTAAAAGCTTTTCCGCTACGATTTGCACGCCCTGTACGACCAATTCGATGGATATAGTCTTCAGCATGTGTAGGAACATCATAGTTAAATACGTGGCTTACGGCTGGAATATCGAGACCACGGGCTGCAACATCAGAAGCAACCAGAAGTGTAAGTTTATTATTTTTAAAATCGGCTAGGGTGTTCATACGTGAATATTGGTCCATATCCCCATGCAATGCACCTACATTAAAGTTATGTTTAATGAGTGATCTAAGAAGTTCAGAGATATCCCTCTTGCGATTACAGAAAATAATAGCATTTTGAAGCTCGGCACCTTCATTTTGGATAAGTTCTCGTAAAACTGCTCTTTTGTCCCATGATTTATTTCCAGATTTAACAAGCCGTTGTGTAATTGTGGTTGCTGTTGAGGAAGCTTTTGTAACTTCAACAGATACTGGAGAATGTAAAAATTGTTTCGTTAGTTTTGTAATTTCTGGTGCCATTGTTGCAGAAAAGAACAAAGTTTGACGTGTAAAAGGTGTTAGTTTACAGATGCGTTCGATATCAGGAATAAAGCCCATGTCCAACATGCGATCAGCTTCATCAATAACAAGGATTTCAACGCCCATCAGGAGCAATTTACCGCGCTCGAAATGATCAAGAAGGCGCCCTGGTGTTGCTATAAGAACATCAGCTCCTCGTTCAAGTTTGCGATCTTGGAGTTCAAAAGATACCCCACCAATCAAAAGAGCAACATTTAAACGATGATTTATTCCGTATTTATCGAAATTTTCTTCAACTTGAGCTGCAATTTCTCTTGTTGGTTCTAAGATGAGCGTACGGGGCATTCGTGCTCTTGCACGACCTTTTTCAAGGAGAGTGAGCATAGGCAATACGAAAGAGGCGGTTTTACCCGTTCCCGTTTGAGCGATTCCTAGAACGTCTTTTCTTTGAAGGACGTGAGGAATTGTTTCACTTTGAATAGGTGTTGGAGTTGTATATCCCGCTGATTTTACAGCGTTAACAACCTTTGCGGAAAGACCTAAATCATCAAAACTGTTTAAAGATGGTATCATTTTTTTATCAATTGCTCTGTGATTTTAATTTTGCTATCTAAATGATGAGTATAACCAATATCCCCCACTCTTAAAGAGTTTTAAGATGCTTTCACAAAAAAACTAACTATAACAACCATATACACATAAAACGCACAATACAATCATTAATAGCGAAATTGTTCTGATAAAATGCGTTCATCCCATGAATGATTTGAGTCAAAAAGGATTGAAGCTGTTACTTCTGTTGCCATTGAAATAGTAACTGAATGGACAGATTTAACTTCAACATTATCAGCAGCAGCGTTAACAGGGCGTTTGTCAGGTTCAAGCATATCAAAGCGCACTGTTACTGTATTGGGAAGCAATGCTCCATGCCAACGCCGAGGACGAAAAGGACTAACGGGAGTAAGAGCCATAAGGGGGGCCATAAGGGGTAAAATAGGTCCTTGTGCTGATAAATTATAAGCGGTTGATCCTGCCGGTGTAGCGACGAGGACTCCATCACAATTTAATTGTTCCATGCGCACGTTGTTATCAATGGTGATACGAATTTTTGCTGCTTGATAAGATTGTCGAAAGAGAGATACTTCATTAATTGCAAGAGCTTCGATAGATTCTTGACATTCAGCTTTTGCAATCATGCGCAGGGGATGGATTTCTTTTCTATGAGCGACAGCAATACGATTAGGTAATTTTTTTTCATGAAATTCATTCATAAGAAATCCTACAGAACCTTGATTCATGCCATAAATGGGTTTGCCTGTATTCATGACGTCCCGTACGGTTTGTAACATTGTCCCATCACCACCGATTGCAACAACAATATCAGTTTCTTCCAGAGAAGAATGACCATAAACGGAAATTAATTTATGGGTAGCTTTGAGAGCTTCCTCAGTTTCTGCGGAAACAAAATGAAAGCGACTTGGTAATGTAATCATTTAGAAATTATCCTGATACTTACAGTTCATATTGTAACTTATTTTTTGAAAGTTTTGAAGTTGTAATAAAAGCTCTTTTAATAATAAAACGAGTGTTGAAGACAAAAAAGCTCTTTCAAGATAAAGTATCATTGTAGAAAAATAAAAGGGGTGCGTAGTTAGATAATTTACAAATAAGTAATTTTTTTATTAGAATGGTAATTTAGCATTGAAGCTAAGAGAATGATTAGTTAAAAGATCACAACTAATTTTAATAATCGGTTTTAAGCACCCGTAGCTCAGCTGGATAGAGCGCTGCCCTCCGAAGGCAGAGGTCACAGATTCGAATTCTGTCGGGTGCACCAAACTTTTCAATTTCATATCATCCTAAATAACAACATTCTCCAAAAAGAAGCAGATTTCCTCTTTATGAAAATGGTCATTTGAGTTGTTCATTAAGTTTTTTAGCGAATAAGTAAATGATTTTAAGAGAAGTAAAATTTTACAGTTGCGTATATAATTTTTTGCTTAGTCATTTTGAACATCGAGATAAAAAAGCAAGATTATCTAAATGTGCTTTCAATTTAACTATAAATATTTATAATATAAAAATACATATTAATTCAATATGTTATTGTACAACTGATCTGGCGATGTTGATAGTAGATCGCTAAATATATTGTTCTGGTCATTAAAATAAATAGCTAAATTTGCTTTTTTTCTATTTTGGGAGTTAAAGGCTGTTATGGTGATATGGAACGCAGATGAGGAATATCACCAGTTAAAGGAGTAATAAGGGGGAAAGACAACCGTCAAGGTTTGAATTGTTTCAAAATACTGTATTCGATATGGTTTTGATATGGGTATCTGGTGATTTCTCTATACACCAATATTGCCAGTTATGTTGGATGAGGGATTGTTTAGCTTTAATCAACTTTCTTATATCCCGAACGCTAATTATGGTGGTTATTTAGTTGGGAGTATATTCTTTACGTTTGGCAGTAATTGGGATTATATCTTTTGCTCCTCGCATACTATCTTGTGCAGCTATAGTAATGAGTGCACTTAATTATTTCCATGGCGTTAACACTTAGTTCTTTTGATCCGTTTTGCTGTTGGTGAATGATGGTTTTAGGTTCTATTATGGTCACGCAGCATAGCCATAATGGGCGGATTATTTCTTCGCTTTATGCAGGTGTAGGAGTTGGTATTCTCCTAGGTAATGAATATGTTATTATTAGCTTGAATATGACAACTATATCACAAAAACACCTCCGTTATTTTTTCCATTGCAAATGAAACCGCTCCTGTTAATAAGAAAAAATCATCCCAAAATATGAATTGACCAATCAAATAGATTTCGTGACTGGTCATATATCTTATATCGCATTCGTACTTTAAACGATTTTGGTGATGTAAAAAAGGCGATCTAGATGCTTTTATTGAAAATGAAAGCAATCTCTCTCATGATGGTAATTGCTGGGTTGCTGATAATGTCTGTGTTGTAAAATCTGGTTGTGTTTATAAAAATATAAGGGGCTATGGCAATGCTGCCATTGGTGGCTATGTGTAATGGCAATACCCTTATATGTGATAAAACCCATGTGTATTTTGGTGTTCATGTTTATGACAATGCTCATCTTTCTTATAACGTATGAGTTTATCATTATGCGCGGGTTTATGGGAATGAAAAATTATCCGGTAGTGCACGTATTCATAACACTGCCGCGGTTTATGATCATGCGGTTGTTAGGCAAGGTTTACGGCAATGCTAGCGTGGGGTGTCATACTAAGGTCTACGGTTCTATTTATGGCAATGCCAAGATCTCCTGATTATATCGTGATTAGAGGTAATGTATATGGCAATGCAAGAATAAAAAGACATAGCGATTTATATTCGGTTCCCATAAATTGTGAGGTTTATGAAAGTGATGATGTTATCAAGATTGATAAACAGAATAAATGACAGACGTGGAGGGTGCTTCTTTGATGGTTAAAACGCATCATAAAAGAAAGCTGTGCCAATTGATATGACGCTGCTTTTAAATAGAGGTACTACAGATCATACAAAAGAAATCAATAATGAATGCATATATACAAAACGTATCATATTGCAAACGCTCTATTCTATTGATTAAAACTGATCAATGGGAACGTAAATGATAGGTATAATATTTAATCACTCATTTGAATTACAGAACCTATAAACACTTTTGTATGGCTATAAAACTTATTAAGAATAACGCTCTCATTTTTGAAGTTGTCATTTGACACAAAGTACATTATCAAAATGTCTCTTTTAAAACGTTTGGTAGGTTCATATTAAGACAATCAAGAGAAAGTGCGTATTAAGTGAATATTTGTAACAAAATCCGTTGTTTACATTTACGAACATTGGTTTTTAAAAGCAGCTTTTCAGAAGACAATAAACAACCACTTTTTATAAAATCTAAGGCTTTTAAACTGTTATAAAACCTAGGTTTCAAAGGTTTTTATAGAGATATCATTTTATGTCTCTAAACGTTTAAACTTTCATTTAGTGAGGTTCTCATAAGCGTATTTTCACTTTGCATTTAAACGTAACTTCTCTGCAAATAAGCCGGTCCATATTTGGGCTGGCAAAATTAATCAGTTCAAATTCGAGCTCGTTAACTTTAGAATAGAGCAGTCTTTAATATTGTCGCTTTTGACTCAAAATTGAGTAAAACCCCATGCCTTTGTAATATGATTGCAATCCTTTTGAAATTTATCTACTTATCTTTGTCTTAATAAGTATCCTCAAATTTGAGGGGACTTCATTTGGTTTCGTATTTTTAAACTGTAACTTTTAAAACGTTTTTTGCTTGTTTGCCTGCGTTATATCATTAAAAATCTTTTGACTTCTAAGACATAACATTATTAATTTCATTACCTGCTGTGATGATAGTATCTATATAATGTCTGCTTATTATTGACTAACTTTTTAGTAAGCAGCGCTTTAAAATCGACTTGTATTTAAATCCTTTTATGTGTCCTTAATGAATTAAAACCTATTCTATGATAGTTTCAAATGATTGTTTCTTTTAAGGTTTAGCTCAAAAAAAGAGTAAACCCCATACCATTTTTTAAACGCATGCAATTTATATTATCGATTATTTCAAACAATTACGTTTTTAATAATGCGATTTGTGTGTGATAAAAACGTATCATAAAATTTATGAACTGTTATAAATGATAGCTGCGTTTCACTTCATCTGAATGTTTACATGCGTTATAACATTTGCATCATGATTTGCTTTTTATGGTCTATCCATACATGGTAATTGTTTATGAAAAATGGTTAATTAAATCACGTATAAAAGTGTAGATTTTAAATGGGATTTATATAAAATAATTGCACACAATCTATTGACTTTATTATATTTTTTTATGAATTAAGATTCCATCTCGTTTAGACGTTGCAAAAGAAATCACCAAAGACCTTATTGATAAGATTCTTCTCGTACACGGCGTTATCACTTTTGTTTGCAAAAATCTGCTTCGCTTTTGACTTTGATACGGATACAACCTCTTTTGAGGTAGAGCAAAGAACTTTTTAATCATGGAGAGTGCAACAGTGTTCTTCAAAAATCTTGATTGGTCTGTTGAAAAAATTAAAGAGGTAGATAATTATTCCGCACGTTATCAACTACCAGATTGTGAAGTACAAATTCTTTATAATGACGCAATTATCAAAGATTATTGGCAATTTGATGTTGGAGTTTCGATTAGTACTGGTATTTTAGCTGCTGCCTGCATGGTAATTGATCCCTATCAATTACCAGCATTTACAAGATCTACAACTTGATTTTGATAAAAAGGGATTGAGAATTTGTGAAGAAGAAATATATGCAGATTAGTTGGAATTAAGCTTGATTATATCTTGAAATGGGCGATGGAAAAAATAGATCTTCATAAATGCTTTTATTCCAGATATGGAGTACCACTTTGGCGAAAGAGTGAAGTTGGAGGCACATAAGGTTATCAAGGTAGATGATGCAGATTATAGCTTACTTCATATTGGTGCAGTGGCTTTATTGGGTGATGTTGCACCCTTACAATCTTATTATCAAAGTTTCAGTGCAGAGGATCATTTAGGCTTTGATGAAAACACCCAACAGATTCATCTGGAACGTGCATTGGCTTTAGCCAAAGAAGTAGTGAAATCTAAGCAGCTCAGCTACGCTTTAATTAAAAAAGTAGCAAAAAATATGAGTCATCTAGAAGAAAAACAAAGTTCTTAATAAGGGTTTTCCAGAGAGGTGGAGTTTCATTCTTGGAAGGAAAAAAAATAGCTACATTTATCGAAACAAAAGATAAGGAATAGCTCCTTAAGAAATATCAAGAAGATCTAAAAAGATTATAGGAGCCAGAGTCTGTTTTAAAGCTGCCATCATCAGTTGAGTGAATTCAACAATGGTTGAATTTTATCCATTGGCGGAAATCTGATGTTTGAAAGAGGCTTTCTTGATGTGAAGGTAATATCATAATAAAAAATTATTATAAATCAATATGTTGTATATATTCATTGTTTTGAGATTAATGACCATTGACAAATAATTTTGCACCATTTTCTCTCTTCCAGCTTTTCGTCAATCATCAATGAAAATTTTTTATAATGGAAAGTTCATTGATAATATAACTTTTGTATGTCATTATTTTACGCTTTAAAAAATATAAAAATAATGAAATGCAATTGAGTTATCAATTGCTTATTCTTTTCAATTTTTAATCATAAAAAAATCTTTTTATTCATTTTTCTTATAAAAAGAATTAGCTTTTTTCTGGTGATACAAGCGGAGAAATAAGGATTTTAGATATGTTTCTGCGTTCCATTTCAATCACTTTAAAGTGTAAACCGTCAGTTTCAAAACTTTCTCCCTCATTTGGTAAATGACCAAACTGCCAAAGCATAAAGCCTGCCAGAGTCGTATAACGATCTGCTTCATCCACAAGGTTACGCCCAAGATAACCACTTAAACGGCGGATATCAGCGTATCCCTCAACAAGAAGACTGCCATTTTCAAGTTGTTCTGCGATCATGAGTTCTTCATCGTCATCAGGAAAGTCTCCTGCAATAGCTTCAAGAATATCGGTTGGTGTTGCAATTCCTTCAAAAGATCCATGCTCATCAACAATAATTGCAAGCTGAATCGAAGAATGACGTAATTGCTCCATCAATCGTAAAACACTTGTGTTTTCATGAACAACGAGGGGTTCTCGCATAGCTTTTTTCCAATTAATCTTTTTTCCCTCAGCCAAATTCAAAAGAAGATCTTTTGTCAATGCAACGCCAACAAATTCATCCACTTTTTCACGCGCAAGAATTAAGCGGCTATGTTTAAACTTTTGTAATTCTTCACGCATTTCATTTTCATCAGCATTTAAATCTAACCACTCAATCTCATTACGCGGCGACATGATAGAGCGAACAGGGCGATCAGCTAAATCGAGAACACCACGAATCATTTCCTTTTCTTCTGGTCTAAACAACTCAGAAGCTGCGGCCTGTTCAGCAATAACATCTACAGTCTCAGCAAGGTGATTATCTTTGCTTCCTCCTCCTAAGAGCCTCAAAACAGCATCAGCTGTTCTACTGCGTAGATCATTCGTTTTAATCATTTTTTCACGGTTACGACGTCCAATTTGATTAAAAGCTTCGATGAGAACAGAAAAACCAATAGCAGCATACAAATACCCTTTTGGAATATGAAAACCAAATCCTTCAACAATGAGAGTAAAACCAATCATCATCAAAAAACCAAGACAAAGGATTACAATAGTGGGATGACGATTAATAAAACGCATAAGAGCACCAGATCCGCACATCATTACTCCCATAGCAGCTATGACTGCGATATACATAACTGCTGCCTGCTCTTTTGCAATCATACCTGTTGCGGTAATAATACTGTCTAGTGAAAAAACGGCATCCAGCACCACGACTTGGACGATTACTTGCCAAAAAACAGCATAACCAACACCTGTTTTTCTTTCATGTGATACTCCTTCTAACCTTTCATGTAATTCTAGCGTTCCCTTTGCGAGCAAAAAGGCTCCACCACCGATTAAAATAAAGCTATGCCAACTAAATACAAAAGATGAAAGTGAAAGAATTACCCTATCGAGTCTCATAACCCATCCAATAACGGTAAGAAGGAAAAGCCGCATAATTAATGCTAAAGTAAGACCTATAAAGCGTGCGCGGTCACGCAAATGCAGTGGCAATTTTTCAGCTAAAATTGCAATAAAGATAAGGTTATCTATTCCTAAAACAATTTCGAGAAAAACCAGCGTGATCAAACCAAACCACGCATGGGGATCAGTGATCCATTCCATCATTCCTTACCTTTTAGAAGCTTAAAAGCGCGCGATTGACAAAAAAAATTCATAGGCTTTTATTCGTATATTGGATCATGAACATTGAATGTAAAAAACTTATATTCAAAGAAAAAAACAGCACAATATTGCTTGAATGCATGTGATTGTTGATAAAACAAAATGATGCCCCATCCCGCTTACAACCACAAGAAGGTTCCTCTAATTTTCGCTCGGGCATTATGCTCGATAATCCTCTAACTATAGGTTCTGTATAACAATCAGAACATTTATTTATAAAGCTTCTTATAATGGGTTTATTTTTATATAAGATCAAGTGGTGAATATCATATTTTTAACCTTACAGACAATGAGTTTATATAACAAACAACAAAACATCTGGACATCTATCCTTAGGAGCGTTATAGAAACGCTCATTCTCGTCTTTTGAGAAGCTTATGGGTGATTAGCTCAGTCGGTAGAGCAGCTGACTCTTAATCAGCGGGTCGTGGGTTCGATCCCCTCATCACCCACCATTTTATTTTATACCGTAAATAACTTATTGATTGGGTAATTTTTTTAAGGTACGAGTTGCTAAATAAAATTGGGCAGTAGGATTTCCCCATATCTGTTTGTTTAAAAAAAGATTGTTGATATAGCTTAGTCATCGGTTTTTGTACTTTTTAGGGGTCTCAAAGAACTTTCAAAGGACATTTAAAGATTTTTTAATGCGTATTGTTTCTTTTTTTTAAGTTGCAATTGGTAAGGAGAAGCTTCTTACCGACAATTGTTTTATTTAAAGGAGTATAGAAATCAACAGTTTTCACTTCTTTTAATATAAATTGATTAAAATTTTTTTGGATTTTTAGCATATTGTTTAAAGAAAGAAGCAACTTTACACTTTAGTTGTGTCAGCAGCGTGGATATTTTTTGATAACTCTCCCGCTTAAACAAAAAACTTCTGTAATAATCATCAGTATTCCAAGAGGGTAAATAAAGATAAAATGAAGTATTTAGCTGGACATACAAGGAATAAAATTATATCAGTTTAATTGTTTAAAGCTAATACCTGTTAAACGAAAGACAATAAACTTTAATGAGGCTTAAAGTTTTAAAATATTAAGCTGTGTGGTTACGCTATGCTGCCTTTCCGTTAGCTAAACCTCTAAAAATATAAATATTAAGAAAGCTACTTAGATTCATTATAATATATTGATTTATAAAGAATTGATTATTCTTTGTTTGAAAAAACTTTACTATCATAAACTTCTTTTGTTTCAATCCCTCTTATAATAAATTAATTAAAATCATTCATTTGTACATCATAAATGGGATTATAAATGGGATTAACGTGTGGATAAAGACTATTGAAGAAAGGCATAAAAATAATTCTTATTAATGTTCTTAAGTGCTAAAAGTTATCATAACATTGGAAAAATAGTATAATGGTGCAGGCTTGATCTTTTATTAAGTATAAAGTTGATGGTGCAACAATAGCTTTACTATTATACCATTTACGGGTATTGTTGTGTAATGGAGAAGAGCGTTGAGAGAGGTTTCTTAAAAAAGATATGTAAACTGGCAACACGGTGGTGTTTTGTTCTTTTATAGGTACACAAAAAAGAAGTCATTGATAGCCTTTTATTTATTCCGGTGGTGTTTTGGGGGCTCTTTTCCAATATTGTCGCGCCTCAAAAATGACGACCACAAATAATGAAAGGATGAGCGGTATAATCAAATAAAACATTCTAAAGACAATAAGCGCTGCAATAACATCAGTTGGATTTATATTGGGCATGCCTGTTATGAAGAGAGCTTCAAGAACTCCTACTCCTCCTGCTGGAGCATTAGAGAGAAGAGTTATCGTAAAAGATGCTAGAAAAACACCAAGAACAGAGATAAAATGAATATCTGCGTTATGTGGGAGAACAGCATATATAATTCCTGCTGCTCCTAAAAGCTCTAGAGGGCTAATGAGAAGCTGTTGAATAACAATTTTCAGCCGTGGATAGGAAAGTTGAATTTTCTTACCCAAGCGTAAGGGTTTTAACTGAAGCCAGCTGCCAAACGTATAAAGTGCTATACAGCTGAGTAAAATTGCTCCAGCCGTTGTTCCGAGCCATTCAGGAAGTTCTTTATGAATGAGGGTGATAATTTCGGGTTGCAGCACCAAAACGATTCCCAAAAGCAAGATTGTGCCGATTACAAAAGTAAAAGAGCAAAAACCTACTAATATTGCGATTTCTGTTCCGTTTAATCCTTTCATTTTATAGGCGCGATAGCGTACAACGGCACCAGAAAAAACTGAAGCACCGATATTGTGTGAAAGAGCGTAGGTTGTAAATGAACATATAGCGATAAAAATCCAAGAAATTTTATGGCCTAGATGTTGCAAGGCAATTCGATCATATCCAGCAAGAGCAGCATAAGCTAGGAGAGAACATAAACAGGCTAATAACCAGTGCTGTGCATTTAAATTGTTCAAACGCTCCAATACATCTCCAAATGAAATGGCAGAGAGCTTCATGTAAAGAATTCGAATAGATACCAGCATTGCTAAGATACCAATCAATGGCCATATAAATTGCTTTATTTTCACGATTCTGTATCCATTTTATGTTTTCTGTAAATTTTCATGATTGAGCATATTCCTTACAGATCTTCGTTCTGTTATATACTCTATAATGCCATTGGCAATTTCTTCATCATCTGTTACTACAACATCAGCACCTAAATCAATGAGATATGTTGTTTCTGTATCGGATAATGCATGTGTGATTATCTGGATATCTTTCTTCATATCACGGATATTCACGATACATTCTCCTACTTCAATGGTACTTCGCATTGTAATAACAACTTTATGTGCATTATTTATATTTGCTGCGTTTATTATTTCTTGTTGAATGATATTGCCACAAATAGCCTCAAAGCCATCTGCAATCGCTTTATCAGAGAGGCGTTTTGATTCTTCTACGATCACTATAGGTTCACCTCTATTCATTAAAGATAATGCAACATACTTACCGATACGACCATAGCCAATAATTACGATATGGTTATTTTTTAAGGTCATCGGTAAAAAATCTTGGTCAGGATCTTGTGGATCAATATCAATAATTGTTTGGGTATTTTGTGAGGATACAGAATTTTTTTCTAGACGTTTTTTAATTTTATTACAGGCAATGAAAACAAGAGGGTTGAGCAAAATAGAAAAAATTGCTCCTCCAAGAATTAAATCATGAGCGTCATTGTTTAAAAGTCCTAAGCTTAAACTTAAACCAGCAAGGATAAAGGAAAATTCTCCGATTTGGGCAAGGCTTGCAGAAATAGTCAAAGCTGTTGCATTAGAATAGCGAAAAGCCTTGACGATGAAAAAGGTAACAGCAGATTTTCCGATTACGATAATGAATAAGGTTGCTAAGAGTGGGAAAAAATGAGTCAAGAGTTTCTCTGGGTCAAATAACATACCTACAGAAACAAAAAAGAGAACAGAAAAAGCATCGCGCAGTGGTAAAGATTCTTCCGCAGCACGGTGGCTTAATTCTGATTCGCTCATGACCATACCAGCAAAAAAAGCACCAAGAGAAAGAGAAACTCCAAATAAATGAGCGGCTCCGAAAGCTACTCCTAATGCAATAGCAAAGACGCTAAGACGAAATAATTCACGTGATCCCGATTGTGCGCTCATTTTTAAAAGCCATGGGATAACGCGTCGCCCAATGACAAGCATAAGTGCGATAAATACAATCACTTTCAGGATGGTGAGACCAAAAATACCCCAAATACTTAAATCTAACCATTGAACAAGAGGATCCAACGCTTCTTTTTTTGTATTGCTGAGGGCACTTGCCAAGGAAGGGATGAGGACAAGTATAAGGACCATTGCTAAATCCTCAATAATCAACCATCCAACGGCAATGCGTCCTTTTTCTGTTTCAATAAGATGACGCTCTTGCAAAGCACGTAGCAGGATAACGGTACTTGCTATGGATAAAGCAAGACCGAAGATCAAACTACCACTAAAGCCCCATCCCATAATCAGACCAAGGCACAAACCTAGAAAAGTAGAAAATGCCATTTGTGCAATAGCAGCGGGGACAGCAATAGCTTTGACAGATAAAAGGTCTTTTAATGAAAAGTGGAGCCCAACACCAAACATCAACAAAATAATACCAATTTCAGCAAGTTGATTAATGATGACGGAATCTATTTTAAATCCGCCTGTATTGGGTCCCACAATAACACCAGCTAACAAATAGCCTACAAGGGGTGAAATACGTAAACGGCTAGCAATCATTCCCAAGAGAAATGCTAAACATAAGCCTGCAACAATAGTTGTGATAAGTGGTGTGTCGTGGAGCATGGATTATTTACTACTCTTGATCAAAAAGCGAATGAATGAAAACGACTATATTTCTATGAGAAGAGAGGCGAGATGTACCATACGCATTAAAGGGCATTTTTATTTCACTTTGATATTTGCACGATTATTTCGCTCACGCCACCAATTTCCTAGCAGGAGCAAAATAGGAGCAGCAATAAAGATAGAGGATGATGTTGCAATAATAATCCCAAAGACCATGGGTAATGCAAAATTATGAACAGCACTTCCACCCCATATCGCCATGGGGAGCATCGCAAGAATTGTTGTGGCTGATGTAAAAAAACAACGTACAAGAACCTGATTAATTGACAGATCAATCAGCTCACGCAACGGCATTTTTTTAAAAAGACGCATATTTTCGCGCATCCTATCATAGACGACAACTTTATCATTTATAGAATATCCAACAATTGTTAAGAGCGCAGCAATGGCTGTTAAATTAAAATCAAATTGAAATAAAGCAAAAAAGCCAATCATTTTTGTGGTGTCTAGAATGAGTGTGACAATGGCTCCAATGGCAAAGAACCACTCAAAGCGTAACCATATATAGAGAGACATGGCAATAGCCGCAAGAATAACAGCAGTAAAAGCAGCTGTGGCAAGCTCGCCTGAAATTTTTGGACCAACAACTTCTATTTGATCGAATGTGGTATCGGGATAGATATTTTGTACAGCTGTTTTGACCTTATCAATGGCGGTGGTTTGTTGTGCTTCGCCACCGCTTTGTTTCTGCATGCGAATTAATACGGTATTTTCGTTATCAATATTTTGCAAGGTAACTTCACCAATATTAAGAGTAGAAAGCTTGGAACGCAGGGTTGCTAGATCTGCTGGTCCTTTCGTGGTAATACTCATTTGGCTGCCGCCAATGAAATCAATTCCGAAATTTAAGCCAGGCTTAAAAAAGAGAAAAACTGAAGCTATTGATAAAACAATTGAGACGCCAATACCAATGAAACGTGCTTTCATAAAGTGGAAAGTTGTGTTTTGTGGCATGATGTTGAAAGCAGAATGAATATGCAGTTTTTTAATTTTCCATTTACGAACGATCCAAATCATGATGATGCGCACAATGGTGATATTTGTAAACATGGAGATGATAATACCAAGCAACATTGTTACAGCAAAACCACGAACTGGGCCTGTGCCAAACCAAAATAGTAAAACAGTGGCTATAATGGCTGTAACATTTGCATCAACAATGGTTGCAAAAGCTTGTTTAAATCCACGATCTAGAGCTGCAAAAGCACTCACGCCTTTTCGACTTTCTTCGCGAATACGTTCATTGATGAGAATATTGGCATCAACGGCTATACCGATGCCTAAGATAATACCAGCAATACCGGGCAGCGTAAGCGTAGCTCCAAGGAGACTTAGTGCAGCAAATGTTAAAATCGTATGGAGGGCTAGTGCTATATTCGCAATGAGTCCCCAAATGCGATAGAGAAGAAAAATAAAAATTGCAACGAGAATAAAGCCAATTATGCCGGTATAAAGCCCCATTTGGATGGCATCAGCGCCAAGATTTGGACCTACGGTTCTTTCTTCAATGACGGTGAGTGGTGCGGGGAGGGAACCAGCGCGGAGCAGAGCAGCCAGAGTTGAGGCTTCTTTGGGGTCAAAGTTTCCTGTAATTTGACCTTGTCCATTGGGAATAACACTATTGATGGTAGGAGCGGTTAAAACCTTATTATCAAGAACAATGGCAAAAGGACGGTTAATATTTTGTCGTGTTATATCGGCAAATATTTTTGCACCAGCCGAATCTAGAGTAAATGAAATCATAGAACGTCCTGGCAATTGTGGATCAAAACCAGCACGGGCATCTTTCAGGACATTTCCATCTAAAGCAATTTGATCATAAATTGCATAGCGTTGCGTTTCATCAGTATATCCAGGAAGAATTGAAACACCTATCGGTGGATTATTGGGATCCACGTTAGAAGGAACAAGATGAAAACTCATTTTGGCAGTTGTTCCTAAAAGATCACGTAATTGTTTTGGATCTTGTAGTCCAGGCAATTGGACCATAATACGGTCATTTCCGACCTTTTGGATGGCTGGTTCTGAAACACCAACTTGATCTATACGGCGCCGGATGATTTCTAAGCTTTGTTCAATAGCATTGCTTATACGGTCTTTTATACCAGCTTCTGTTAATGTGACGCGGAGAGTTTCATTTTGAGTACTGATCGTGATGTTATGTTCTGTTGTGCCAAAGCTACTGTGTATGGGGGTTATTAATGTTTTCAAAGCAGAGAGTGCTTTTTCAGTTTGCGATGGGTCAGAAATAAGGGCAATAACGCTATCTTCAACGATACGCACACTTGAGGTGCGGATTTGTTTTTCACGCAATACATTGCGCACATTGCTTAAAACGATGTGTAATTGATCGCGTTTTAACGTTTTGCTATCAACCTCGAGCAGAAGAGAAGAGCCTCCTTGAAGATCAAGACCAAGTGCCACACGGGTATTGGGTAAAAATTTCGAGTTGTTAACTTGTTCGTGTGAAAATAAATTGGGTAAGGCAACATAAATGCTGCTTAAAAGAATAAAACAATAAAGGGTAGTTAACCAACCAGGTGTACGCATGATATATTCCGTAAATAGGCAATCTAACAGTTATTCAAAGTTAAAAGCACAATTAAAATAAGATGATCGTTTTTATATTCAAGGAAGAGAATTAAGTGTGTTCATTGGGAGGAGCGCGTTTATTTGAGAAATATTGTGTTTTAACGTTACGAAATCGTGTGTCAACAGCTGGAATCTTTATTAAAAAGAAATCCAATGTTAGGATTTTTTGAAAGGTCCTGATAAAAATAGATTCTGTATGGAGTGTTACAAGTTTTTTGTTTTCAGTTGTGGTAACATTCACCTGATCACACTTATGATGTAAATCAAATCTATTCGTTTTAATGACATTATTGGTGTGCGATTGTTTGATTAAATAAGCACGCGTTTCTAGGTTGTTCGTCAAGAATACACCTAAACTGGATAGAAAAATCCAGGTTGTCAAAGGAAGAAAATCTTCTTTTTTGCAATAAAGGTGCAAAAAAAACATGCTAGAGTGCCTTCTTTAATCTTATTGAGTTCAGCTTATTTATCATTCTTTTATCTTATTATCAGTATTATAGGATAAGGGAAAGCTTTTATAAGATTATTCTATAAAAGTTGAAAATATCTACTTTATACCATATTTAAAAAAGAAAAATAAAATCCCTTTTGTATTAATAAGGTAGATATGTATTCATTTTGTAGAAAAAGCATCCTCATACTTTTCCTTCTTTTGGGGATTATCTTTGTATTTAATTCTGGTGCATGGGGGAATAGGGGGGCACAAAATACAATTGTCGAACAAACGATAGATTCTTATTCAGTTGATGAAATTATTAAACAACAACAGTTGATTATTGAGACTCTTGAAGAAAATACTGAAACTTTAAAAAGAGATTTTGACAGAAAGCCAGAAGATGAGCGTGCTTTAGAAGAATTACGGTTACGTGCACAAGATATCAGTGAACGTGCTATTGAGGCAGCATTTGTTTTGCGTCCTCCTCTTAATGAGATTAATACACTTCTTGATCAATTAATGGAGCTCCATCGTGACATAAAAAAACTGAAAAGCTCAGTGAAGGAATATTCCTATTTGATAGAGCAAAAAGCTAAAATTAACAGTATCATGCTTCGTTTTGAAGCAATTTTCTTAGCGGCAAATAGAATAGCGGAACTTTCTATTTCTCAATCTCGGGAGCTTTTTAAACGCACGCTTACGTATAGGCTTGAGTTTTCGATTCCGATGGTTAAACATCTCGCCCAAAAAACAAAAGAGGCTTCATCAGATTTTCTTGTTTTGTTAAATTCTTGGTGGAATTTTATATTTTACTTCAAGTTTTTACAACTAGTTCTTTGCTTTTTAATTCCACTTTTTATTACTTTAGGACTTTCGTATTTTTCTCAAAAAGTTCTTGTTCATGTGTATTGCCACTTTACGAAGTCTAATGAGGAAATATCTTATTTACAACGCTTATTGATTGCCTTTATTTCAGTTCTTTTACCTTCACTTATCTGTATTCTTTGCGTTTACCTTGTGTTGTTTTTGTTTCGTAGTTTTAACTTAGATCCAGGTAAGCTTACAACAGTTTTTGATATGATAGGTTGTCAAATTATTTTATTATTTTTAATCAATCGATTAGCTGTTGTTCTTCTATCATCGAATCGGCCCCATGTGCGTCTTCTCAGTATTGCACCATCGTCTGCTTATCAATTAGTGATTTTACTCACTTCTTTAGGGGGTATTTTGGCATTTGACGCTGTTCTTGATAGTATTTATCAAATCATTTCAGCGCCTCTATCTTTGACAATTGCTAAAAGTTTTATTGCTGTTTTTCTTGTAGCGATATTGCTATTTATAATATCATTTGTACCTTTGCGGTTTAGACCTAGGCGTGTTCAAGAAGAAAAAAAAGAGCCATACTTTTGGCCATTTTATATACGCATTCCTCTTATTGGCTTGGGGTTACTGCTCTTTGTATTGAATTTTTTAGGTTATGTTGGACTTGCGCGTTTTATTACGCAGCAAATTATGATTGATGGAGCATTTTTAGTTCTCATGTATTTAGGAATACAAAGTGCTCAAGCACTTGGAACTAAAGACCAATTTATGAAAACAACGGTTGGTCATCTTTTGATGCAGAGGTTTCATTTAGAAGAAAAAACAATGAATCAATTGGGAATTTTTGTGAGCGTTTTTCTCAATTTATTTGTTGTTATATTTTGTGCAATGCCCATTGCTGTACAGTTTGGATTTTCCTATTCTGATTTAAAAGCAGTTTTGTGGCAATCGGTGACCGGTTTTCAGATTGGAAATATTAGTCTTTCTTTGATTTCTCTTGTAACAGGAATTATTTCTTTTTGTGTTTGCTGGTTTCTTATTCGAAGATTTATTGGTTGGTTAGATAATGTGGTGTTGGTTCATGGAGAGTTCGATTCTGGTATACGTAATTCTATCAAAACAGTGATAAGTTATGGAGGCGTTGTTGTATCTGCTTTGACCGGATTATCAATGGCAGGTTTGGATCTTAGAAATTTTGCTCTTATTGCTGGAGGACTTTCACTTGGTATAGGTTTTGGTTTACAGAATATTGTCCAAAACTTTGTCTCTGGACTTATTATTTTAGTTGGAAGACCATTTAAAATAGGAGACTATATAGAATCTGGATCAGTAGGGGGCGTTGTTAAGCGTATTAGTGTGCGTGCAACGGAACTTGAGACCATTCAGCGTAAGACGATTATTATTCCCAATTCAAGCCTTATTAATAACAACGTTAGTAATTGGACACGACGTAATAAAGTAGGACGAATTGATGTACCAGTTACTGTATCATCTAAGGTTGCTCCAGAGCATGTTGCTGAAATTTTATTAGAGATTGCTTCTACGACAGAAGGCGTTTTAAAAAATCCTATCCCACAGGTGAGTTTTACAGCATTTGATCGTAAGAGTTTTTCCTTTAATTTGGCTATTTATGTGCCTAATATTACCTCATCTTCTCATGTAACCAATGCTCTTCGATTTAGCCTATATAAGCGTTTTGCTGAGGAAGGAATCTTAGAATGCTGAAATATACTTATATTTTTACTACAGTTATTCTATTAAGTATTTTTACCATAACAGCTTTTGCTGCAACAGTGAAAAATACTGATTTAAAGATACACTCTCTCATTATTGTTGAAGGAAGTGTACCTTTAAAAATTTCTTTAAATACGCATCAAACAATTACAATTTGTATGAAAGGATGTTTTATAACTTTTCCTAATAAAGACCGTTTTGCAATAAAAGCAGATGATAATATAGAAATCAGTAGGGGAAGAGCAATTTTTAAATAAAGTGATTGAGGACTTTTTTGAGATAATCTCTAGAAAGATAAAGATATTGCGCCTGTTAATAATCTCATACTTTAAAAGTAGTAGTATGATTTCAGTGTAAGATAGATGTAGTTTTTTATATACATAGAATCTACTTATATGTAAGCATATAGAGGTATTTTTATACTATTTTATATTTATAATATTTTTAATTAAATATCAATGTGCTAACAATAATTACATCATTTCAGAATTTTTTCATGAAAAAATGCTTTGAAATATTCTATTTTATGATTTTTTATGCGGTAATTTGGATAAAAAATGTGTTATATTTTCTCATTTTTAAAAATATAATAGACATTTTTATTAAAGATTTGTCATTTAAAGTATTCATTATTATAATATTTTAATAGTTATTAAAATTTATTTGATAAAATTCAATTTTGATGTAATGATGTATTTAGCAGTGGTATATTTAAATGTAAATGTAAAGGAGTGCATGCGGTTTTTTGGTATAAAATTTTATAAAACTTTGTTTTTCTAAATGTGATTTTTAATTATATTTAAATTTAGCAATGGGGTATAATTTTATGAATACAAAATTTATAACAGCATCTGTTTTTTCTTTGGTTTCATCTTCTATAGTACAGGCTGCAGATGTCGTAGTTCCTGAAGAGTCTGTACATGTTGCTTCAGAAGTTGCTTCTTCTTCACTTTTTTCTTGGTCAGGTTTTTATTTTGGGGGGCAAGTTGGAGGCTTTTCAAGTAAAATTTCTGCAAAAACGCCTTATGTTGATATTCCTCTCTATCCTGATGAGGAGAGTAAAAGTAAATCATGGATACCCATCGAGAAACAGCATATGCCAGATCTTTCTGGGTTTATAGGTGGTTTTTATGCGGGTGTTAATTTTGATCTCGGTAATAATTTTATCGTGGGGATTGATACGGATATCATTTTAACGGAAAAAAAAGACACAAAAACAAGATTTCATGCAGATGAATCGAGTGCTGGTGGTTCGAGTCCTGAAGGAACTGATACTGGTACTGGAACTGATGCTGGTACTGAAGAAAATGGTAAAAAGAAAGAAAGTTATAAAAGGGCACAGTTTGACAAAGGGCGGGGGCCTAGCTTTTCTCGCTCTGGTACAGAGACTACAGAAGAAAAGAATAGCTTAACTTTTAATCATACTTTTAAACAAAAATGGACTGGAGCCACAAGGGTGCGTGTTGGGTTTTCTGCTCATCGTGTGATGCCTTATATTGCTGGTGGTGTCGCTTATGGACAATTTCAAGATGTTTTGTCGACAGTCATTACGGGATCTGAGCTTTTTAACAGGACATCGGATGCTACAAAAATGATGATTGGTTACACTCTGGGTGGTGGTGTTGATTTTGCAATGACAGATAATCTTGTTTTACGTGCGGAATATCGTTACTCAGATTTTGGTAAAAAGAAATTTAAAGACGAGATTGAAGTTAAGTATAAGACGAATGATTTTCGCGCAGGAATAGCTTACAAATTCTAGTTTTATAGGATAAAGGAGCTTAAATTTAAAAGGTCCTATCTCTTTGATAGGGTCTTTATTTTTTTAAATTGTATGCATTGTAAACACTATTTTATGGTGAAAAAAGGGAGCATTGACTTTAAGTGAGGATGAGGAGGTAAGGAAGAGTTACTCAGATTCTTAACTGTTAAGAATAAAAAATTTTTAGTTTACGAGGTGTGGTTGAAACATTTGTTAGCCAAGAAGGATTGCTTCGTCTTTCATATTATTACAGTTATCATATTCATAGTATCGTTATAGAATTGCAAACAGTAAACTTAAAGAGAGTTTTTACTATCTAAGTAATGAGAAAATAAAGAAAATTCATATAGAGTGATGTGGACGGCGTGCACGTTTGTGCACCAATTTTTTTTCCTTAGAGTTCTCTATAATATCACCTGATAGCGCAGTTTATCTTTTTTCTATTTAATAATTAATTGTTTTTATTTTTTTATTGGATTTAAACAGCAAGTAAAATGAAATAGTTATGTCTAATATGGGGGAATTGAGGAATCCTGATTCTATTACGTTTTTTTTCCTCTATCCCCCATCTTTTTGAAGCTTTTTTATGGCTTCAAGAGCGAGTTTTTTGCGATCTGCGCTCTTTGTGTAGAGAGATGCCATAGCATCATGTGTCCAGCCAAAAATTGCTTTGAGTTGTGATACTGTTGCACCAGAATTAGCTGCGCGTGTTGCTGCTAATTTTCTTAAGCCATGGGCTGTTTTTTTGATACCTGCTTGGGTACAAGCATTATAAAATGTAATTCCGAATCTTTCTTTAGGTATTTTCCCCCCGTGTTTACTACAAATGAATGTGTCCTCACCAATAGGACCAGCTTCAAGTGTTTTGGCTAATTCCGGTAAAATAGGGAGAAAAACATCTGTTTGGAATTTACTTTTTTCTGTTTTGAGATGAATGATATTATCTTTAACATCTTTCCAACCAATACGAACGGCGTCACCACGGCGCAACCCCGTGTAAAGAAGAACATCAATCCAAACACGTTCATGGGTACCATGAGGCCATCTTTTATAATATTTCTCAACATCTTCTTCTGTCCAAACAGGAAAGCCCCCTTTATTTTTTAGAGGAGGTTTTTTGACCCCTAAAGTTGGATTGTTTTCCAAAAGACCTTGGTCAATCGCCCAATTAAAAAGCCCATTAAGTACTTTCAGAAATTCTCTAGCCATTGCTGGTGTTTCTTTACGCCGTTCAACTCCAGCTATGATATGTTTCTTATTAATTGCTTGGTATGGGATATCTCCTACGGAATCGCATATCTTCATAAGGATGTATTCTCTTTGCTTTTTTGTAACTGTAGAGAGGCTATGCCAATTAGAGCTGTTTAAATACTGTTTAAGCAGCCATGCAAATGACCCTTCAACAAGTTTACCGGTTTTGGATTTAGGAAGTATAAGCCCTTGTAATTCGGCAAGTGCGCTTTTGTAGTTATCAACAAACTCTTGCGTTCCATAGGTCCCGCGTATTCTAATGCGTTTGCCGTGACCAATACGTACATACCATACAATTTTGCCATGTTGAGTAATTTGTTTAACGAGATGAGGGGGGCGTGGTTTTGGCATGGTGATCACCTATAAGACGATATCAAATTCATAATCATCACGAGATAAATTCCATATTTTATCAGGATGTGTTGTTGAGTTTGGTAATGGGATATCTGCTTTAAGATAGATAAGCAGTTCACCGGTAGGTTTGATTTCTATGAGTTCGCATTTTTGTTTTTTTGCTTCTCTTAAAGCTCGTGCAATGTCTGCTTGCGTTATGATAGCTTTACGAGGTGCCATATCTTTTCTCCTACATTGAGACGCAATTCACCCATTTCGTGAATCACGCATGACTTGAAAGTGTTAAGAAGGGTGGTGGTGCTAGGAGGCATTTGTGAAGAGAAGCACCTCCATATGTAAAAAATCTGTAAGTT